>JAIBCD010000160.1 GCA_019694335.1 Rhodospirillaceae bacterium
CATCGCGCGGGCGCGGCCGTTGGCGACAAACTGGAACTTGCCGACGACATGGGCCCGGCCTGCCTCTTTCAAGGCTTCCTCAGTTGCGCCAAGGCTTGCCACCTCGGGCGCGGTGTAGACGACGCCCGGCACCAGCGCATAATCAGGCGCGGCATGTGCTTGGCCCGCCAGCGCCTCGACGGCGGCGATGCCGTCCTCCTCGGCCTTGTGGGCCAGCATCGGCCCCGGCACGCAGTCACCGATGGCGAAAATGCCCGGCACATTGGTGCGGAACTGGCCGTCCACGGCGATGAAGCCGCGATTGTCGATGGCGACGCCCAGCGTTTCGAGTCCGAGCCCCGCGGTGCGCGGTCGCCGGCCGATGGCGACGAGGACTGCGTCGGCCTCGATCGTTTCGGCGGCGCCGTTGTCGCGGCGTTCGAGTTCGACGACGGCCTGCGCGCCTTTGCGTGTCACCGCGCTTACCTTGCGGCCGAGCTGGAATGCGAGTCCCTGCCGCGACAGGAGCCGCTGAGCGGTTTTGGCGATCTCGCCATCGGCGCCGGGCAGAATTCGGTCGAGATATTCCACGACCGTCACCTTGGCACCAAGCCGTGCCCAGACCTGGCCAAGTTCCAGCCCGATGACGCCGGCGCCGATCACCACCAGTTGATCCGGTACGCTGCCGAGGGACAGTGCCCCGGTCGAGGTCAGGATCACCTCCTCGTCGACGGTAACGCCCGGCAGCGAGGCGGAGTCCGAGCCGGTAGCAATCAGGATGTTCTTTGCGACGACCGTTTCCTCGCCGACTTGCACCCGGCCCGGTTCCGGGATCGAGCCGCGTCCCACGAGCCATTCGACGCCGTTCTTCTTGAACAGATGCGCGATGCCCTTGGTAAGATCGCCCACCACCTTGTCCTTCCGCGCCATAATCTTCGAAAGGTCGAAGCGGATCTCGCCCGCCTCGATCCCGTGCTGGGCAAGGTGCTGCGCCTCGTAGAGATGCTCGGAAGTTGACAGAAGCGCTTTCGATGGGATGCAGCCGACATTGAGGCAGGTGCCGCCGAGCGTTGCGCGCTCCTCGACGCAGGCCACTTTCAGCCCGAGCTGCGCGGCCCGGATCGCGGCGACATAGCCGCCGGGACCGGCGCCGATCACGACCAGATCAAACGCACGCATGGGCGTCGCCTCCGTAGATGGGGAAGTCGGCGCAGAGCGCCTCGACACGGGCGCGGACGGCGGCCTCGACCGCTGCGTCGCCCTCGGGCGCCCGCTTCAGTGCATCAAGCACGTCGCCGATCATGCCCCCGATCTCGCGGAATTCCGCGACGCCGAGGCCGCGGCTGCAGCCCGCAGCTGTGCCGAGCCGGATGCCCGAGGTCACTGCCGGCTTCTCGGGATCGTTCGGAACACCGTTCTTGTTGCAGGTGATGCCAGCGCGCTCAAGCGCCTCGGCGGCGGCGTTGCCTTTCACGCCGAGGGGGCGCAGGTCGACCAGCATCAGGTGGTTGTCGGTTCCGCCCGAGACGATCGCCGCGCCGCGCGCCACCAGTACTTCGGCCAGCGCCTTCGAACTGGCGACGACATTGCCGATATAGTCCTTGAACGACGGCTGCAGCGCCTCGGCGAAGGCTACGGCCTTTGCGGCGATGACATGCATGAGGGGGCCACCCTGAAGGCCGGGGAAGACGGCCGAGTTGATCTTCTTCGCCATCTCGGCGTCGTTGGTCAGGATCACCCCGCCGCGCGGGCCGCGCAGGGTCTTGTGGGTGGTCGAAGTCACGACATGGGCGTGGGGCATCGGGCTCGGGTGGTGGCCAGTTGCCACGAGGCCCGCGATATGCGCCATGTCGACCAGAAGCCAGGCGCCCACCTTGTCGGCGATCACACGGAAACGGGCGAAGTCGATGATGCGTGAATAGGCCGAGGCGCCGGCAATGATCAGCTTCGGCTTCTCGGCAAGGGCTAGGCGTTCCACATTGTCATAGTCGATGTGGCCATCCGCCCCGAGACCATAGGCCACCGCACGGAACCACTTGCCCGAGAGCGCCGGTTTCGCGCCATGCGTCAGGTGGCCGCCGGCGTCCAGGCTCATGCCCAGGATGGTGTCGCCGGGGGTGAGGAGCGCCAGCTTCACCGCACCGTTCGCCTGCGCGCCGGAGTGCGGCTGGACATTCGCGTAGCCCGCCCCGAACAGTTCCTTCAACCGCTCGATCGCGAGTTGTTCGACCACGTCGACATGGGCGCAGCCACCGTAATACCGCTTGCCGGGATAACCCTCGGCATACTTGTTGGTCAGCACCGATCCCTGCGCCGCAAGCACGCGCTGGCTCACATGGTTCTCGGAGGCGATCAACTCGATCTGGTTTTCCTGACGGTGACGCTCAGCTTTCATGGCCTGCCAGAGGGTAGGGTCGAAGTCGTCAAGGATTCTCTGGTCGAGTTGCATGATACTGCCTCCGCTGCGGCGGCGCCTGGGATCAAGCGCCGGATCTCGCAAGAAGATAGTCAGTTCTCAGCATTGTTGAATTTCATAGTTCAAATGATACAATGAATACTGTAAATCCTAAGGGTCCGCCTTGCGCAACATCCCCACCGATCTTCTCCGCAGCTTTCTCAGCGCGATCGACACCGGCAGCTTTACCCGCGCCGCCGAAGCGGTTGGCCGCACGCAATCCGCAATCAGCCTGCAAATCAAGCGGTTGGAGGAGATTGTTGGAGCGCGGCTGTTCCAAAGGGACGCGCATAATGTGGCGCTTACCGACGAAGGTGCGACCGTCGCGCAATACGCCCGCAGGATGCTCGCGCTGAATGATGAGGTCCTGGCGCTTCTGAACAGTCCCAAGGTGTCCGGCAGAGTGCGGCTGGGCGCGCCGTATGAATACACGGCTTCGCTCCTGCCGGTGATCCTGGGCCGGTTCGCGCAGTCGCATCCGAACGTGACGCTTGAAGTCACAAGCGACCTGAGCCGGAACCTGCTGCAAAGACACCGAAATGGCGAGTTCGATCTGGTCGTCGCCCTGCATGAGGAGGGCAGTACCGGCGGCATGCAGATTCACACCGAGCCGCTCACTTGGTTCACCAGTGCCGATCACGACCGTCATCGGCAGGATCCGCTGCCATTGGTCTTGGCCCCGCCGCCGTGCATCTACCGCGCGCGCATCTTGCAGACCATGCAGGCCCAGGGGACGCCGGTCCGCATCTCCTATCTCAGCTCCAGCTACGACGCCGTTCTCGCGGCGGTCCGTGCCGGGCTGGGCCTCACGGCGATGGCACGCAGCGCGATCCCTGCAGATGCGA
The DNA here is from genome assembly GCA_019694335.1 of Rhodospirillaceae bacterium. Taxonomy (GTDB): domain Bacteria; phylum Pseudomonadota; class Alphaproteobacteria; order Rhodospirillales; family Rhodospirillaceae; genus SHVO01. Next base: position 3,280 of record JAIBCD010000160.1, read on the forward strand.
GGGTCCTGTCGGAGCGCGACGGACTGCCATCGCTCGGAGATCTGGACCTGCGCCTGCACCGGACAAGTGGCGGCAGCGCGGGAAGCGCGATAGGCTACCTTGAGGACTATATCGTGCAGAGTTTCGTGGCAGCCAAGGTGTAAGCCGCGTGACAGTCTGATAGGCAGGGGACCGGGATTGTCATCTCCCGTGGGATTCCGCGGCTGGCGCTCCATCAGGTCGGCCGTCCCGATCGCTCAGTGTCTGGTCCTATGGCTTGAAGGTGCGACCCTTTCGAAGGAATGGAAGGACGCACTATGGGACCGTTTCCATGGATGGTGCGGAAACCGATCCGCTCCTTTCCGCGCTCGGCTGATCCGGTAGTTTTCACCGGGTTTTCACCGAACGATATTTGGTGGGAAAGACAGAATTGGAACTGGTTCACCAGGGAACCTTGGGTTTCTCAGGTATCTGAATGGATAGTTTGGCGCGGCTCAATGCTCTCAGGGCGTCGAACAATGAGCAGCAGCGGATAAACCCGATGCCGCTCATTGCTCGGTCTAAAGGCGTAGCATCTGGTTCGCTAACGGACCCTTTTATCGGCGACCGACCACACGACCGACCCGATGGTCATGAGCGCGCCGATCACCGGCTCGACGTCGGAGGCCTGAACATAGCCTTTAGCGACCAGCGCGGTTCCGGCGACGGTCAGGATCTGGCGCAGGAGCGCGAGGATGGCAGGTTTCAGCATGGGGAAGTTTCCTTTTCAGGCTTCATTGGTGGTGGTGAGGTATTCGCCCGGCTTCATCACCGGCAGGCGCTGGGCGCGCGGCGGAACCGTCGCGGGCCAGCGCGCGCCGAGGAGGCGGCTTTTGGCGATGCGGGCGATGGTGACGGCATCGGACTGATTGCCACCGAGGACATGGAAATGCGTGTCGTCCTGGCCGATGGCGAAGCCGACGTGGCCGCCGGAGCCGCGTTCGAAGATCAGCACGGCGCCGGGGATCGGCTGCACTTCCTGTCCGAATTGGAGCCAGTTCCGCGCCCAGTAGGGATTGCTGCCGAGCGCCCCGAGTAACGGTTCGTCGGGCAGGGCGATGCGGATGCAGGTTTCGACGAAATCCCCACACCACGGGTTCTTCGCGGGATCGCCAAGGCTGCGACCATCACGCTTCAACCAGTCCATCAGCCATGAGCGGTCGCGGGCCTCATGGCGACCGAGCGCGGATTTGGCCTCGCTGATCCACGGCAGGGTCCCGGGCGGCAGCAATGCGGCCGCGCGGCCGTTGGCGGCGAGCAGGGATTTGAGGGCGCGGGCAGTACGCACGCCCCACTGGCCATTGAGGGCACCGGGGGAATGGCCAAGCTGATCCAGGCCGCTCTGGATCAAGCGGATGGCGTCGGTTTGATCTTTGGTCATGGAGAGGCTCCTTTCGCCCCGGGCCGGGGCATGAAAAAACCCGCCAGCGGCGGGTGTGGGTGGGTCGGTAAAGGCTGCTGCGTCCGTTAGGGCCGCTGGGTCAGATCCCTGAGCAGGTCGTTAGTTTGGCGCGCCTGCTGCTTCAGCTCGTCGATCGAGGCGGAGAGCGCGTCGAACCGCACGTCCTGGCGGGCGGCGCCGGTCTCGAGAACCCGGACCCGCGCCTCGAGCTGGGCGAAACTGGCGCGTTCGGCGAGGATCATCTCGCGGGTTTCCATCAGGGCGGCGGTGAGGCGCTCGGCCGCGCCCTGCAACGAGGCGAGCGTGCCGCCGCCCCACCAGATCAACCCGGCGACCGAGACCAGCATGGTCCAGGCCAGCGTCCGGTTGATGGTGATGCCGCGGTCGGTGGTGTCGGCCATGGGCGGGTTCCTTTCATAGTCCGATGGTGTCGTTACGCCGCGCGCAGCCAGATCGCGGTGCCGGGGCCCACGTTGGTCTCGGAGGCGAGATAGCCCCAGGAGGCGGGGGCGGCGGTGGCATAGGCCAGGGTGCGGCGCAGCACCTTGCGGGCGGTGGTGACCGGTGATCCGCCGTTGAGATCGGGTGTCGCCGTCGACGCCCAGGCCGAGAGCGTGGCGGTGGAGGAATGCCGGATGCCGAGCCAGCAGGTCACGCCCCGGCGCAGGGTGAGCGCCACGGTCGCCGCTTTGACCCCGGCGGTGGAGAAATCGAGATCGGCGGTCTCCAGCAGCAGGGGCCCCGGTCGGCCGGTCGCGTCCGAACTGTAGACCACGATCTTGCCCAGCGCCCCGGCGATCAGCGTGGTGACGTTCACGGCGAGGCGGTCGAGGGTGATGTCGTCGCGCGGAATGAAGGGGAAGAGGTCCATCCGGTTCGCGGCCCCGGCGAGCGTGCCGGTCGCCGCGCCTCCGGCGCCGGTGGTGCTGAGGGCATAGTCGCCGGCGGCCGGGGTGAGCCAGGGCACGTCCTGATCGGCGAGGATGCGGGTCATGCCGCCGACCCGGGCGCGCAATTGTCCGGTTGTGGCATTGTGCCAGAACCAGCCGTCGGCGGGCGAGGCGGGATCGGCGGCAAGCCCCGCAAGCGCAACACCGGCGGGGAAACTGACCCGGCCGGTGCTGCGGTCGGCGATCAGGGCGTCGAAGTAGCTCGCGCCATCCGGGCTGACCTTCTGCGTGACATCATCCGACCCGAGCAACCCGAAGAGGGCCCGGGCCGAAAACCCGGTCTT
>JAIBCD010000161.1 GCA_019694335.1 Rhodospirillaceae bacterium
CTGGTGCGCGGCCGCGAGCGAAGGCGGCCACGCCGGCATGGCTCTGCCGCGGGGCTTGGCCGCCGAGGATCGCGGCGCGCTCAAAGCCTGCGATACGAGCTGGGAAGACCTGGTTTCCGGCATCGGCCTCGCGCGGCTGTATCGCGCCCTCGGGGGCGATGCCGCCGTGGATACACCGGAAGCCGAGGCCGCGCGCGCGGACGACGACGCGGCGCGCGCGGTCCGCGCACTCGATGTGTTTTCCCTGCTGCTCGGGGCCTTCGCCGGCGATGCGGTGCTGATGTTCGCGGGGCGCGGCGGCTGCTTTCTCGCCGGCGGTTTGCTGACCTCCATCGGCGGCCTGTTCAAACCGGACCTGTTCCTCAAGGGCTTTCGCGATAAGGACCGCTTCAGCGGCTATATGGCGGACATCCCGGTGTTCCGGATCACGCACCCGCAGCCGGCCCTGGCCGGGTTGGGCGTTGTGCTCGACCGCGCTTAAGGCTCGCGGGACAGGCCGCGTTCGGCCAGGCCCGCGAGATAGCGCGCCCAGCGTTGCTCCCGCTCCCGGCCCAACTCATGCAATAGCGCCCAGGAAAAGATGCCGGTGTCGTGGCCGTCGTTGAACGACAGGCGCACGGCGTAATTGCCGACCGGATCAATGGCGGCGATGCCGACGTATTTGCATCCGGGCACGAACTGGCGCTCGGCCGGCGAATGACCTTGCACTTCGGCCGAAGGACTCTCGACCCGCAGGTATTCCGCCGGCAGGGCGAAAGCCTGTCCGTCGTCGAAATTCACCGTGAGGATTTTGGTCGCCGGGTCGTAGGCGATATCCAAGGGCCAGGCGGTCATTCTTCCAAACGGCGCGCTTCGTCGGGCAGCATGATCGGAATGCCGTCACGCACCGGGTAAGCGAGACCCGCCTTGCGGCTGACGAGTTCGCGCGCCGCGCGGTCGTATTCCAGCGGCCCCTTGGTCACCGGGCACACCAGGATCTCCAGCAGCTTGGAATCGACATCGCTCGGTGTAGGGTCGGTCATATGCGTTCAATCATGGCGTGCTTCCTACTGCCGCGGCACGTCGGGGGCGCCAGCTTCGAACATGCCCATCTGCAGCAATGCCTGCAACATGGCGGCGCGGTCACCGAGGGTCGGCGCTTCCAGCAGCGCCTGCTTCTCGCGGGGATCGAACGGGCAGATCATGGCGACCGACGTCACCAGGGTCGAATCGGACAACCCCTTAAGCACATCGATCCCGACCGGCATGGCGTGAGCCTCAAGATATGGCCCCAGGCATTCCAGGAATTTCTTGCGGTCGAAATCGAACGCGGCCTGCGGGTCCAGGTCGCTCTTGAAATCATCGTAGGACACCCGCGTCCGGCGATAGCCGGCGCGGCCTTCCAATTCCTCCCGCACGCGGAACCGCAACAGGCCCTTGAGCACGATCAGGAGGCGGCCATCCTCGGTCTCCTCGAACGAGGAGATGCGGCCCACGCAGCCGACGCCATACACCGCAGGCTCGTCCTTGGTATCCTTGGAAGCCTTGTCGTAATCGGGCTGGATCATGCCGAACACGCGCCCCGCCTTGAGCGCGTCGAGCGTCATGTTCAGATAGCGCGGCTCGAAGATGTTGAGCGGCAACCGCCCCCACGGCAGCAGCAGCGCGCCGCTGAGCGGAAAGATCGGCAGTTCCTGCGGCAGGTCTTCGTAGCGGGTCTGGATGGGGCTGCGCATTACCGGCTTTAGGAGAACAAGATCGCCGACAGCTTACGGCGGCCTTCGCGGGTCAGGGGGTCCGCCGGCCCAAAGGCCTCGAAGAACTTCACCAGCTGCTTGCGCGCGGCTTCCTCGTTCCACTTACGGTCCTTGCGCACCATCTCCAGCAGATCGTCGATGGCCTGTTGCTTGTCGCCGGCGCCGAACCGCGCCATGGCGAGGTCCAGGCGCGATTGCATGTCCTTCGGATCGGCGGCGACCTTGGCTTCCAGGCCCTGGATCTGGGCGGCGTTGCTGTTGGCGGCCTGGTCCTGAAGCTCGAGAGTCGCGCGCACGCTCGCGATCTCGGTGGCGTTCTTGGCCTGCTCCGGCAGCTTGGCGAGCAGGTCGCGCGCCGCCTGTTCCTGGCCAAGCGCCAGATAGGTGCGCATCACACCCGCCAGCGCCTTCACATTGGCCGGATCCTGGTCGAGCACTTCTTGATACAGCGCCAGCGCATCGTCCTTCTCGCCGGCCGCCAGCATGGCCTCGGCTTCGCTCAAGGCCTCGTCGATCGGCGAACCGCCGCCGCCGGTCAGGCGCTCGATGAACTGCTTGAGCTGGTTTTCGGGCAGGGCGCCCATGAAGCCGTCCACCGGGCGGCCGTCCTTGAAGCCATAGACCGCCGGAATCGACTGCACCCGGAACTGCATGGCGAGTTCCTGGTTCTCGTCGACATTGATCTTCACCAGCTTGACCTTGCCGCCGTACTGCTTGACCAGCTTTTCCAGCAGCGGGCCCAGCTGCTTGCACGGGCCGCACCAGGGCGCCCAGAAATCCACGATCACCGGGGTCGTCTTGGAGGCCTCCATCACGTCAGCCATGAAGCTGTCCGTGGTGGTGTCCTTGATGAGATCCGCGGGAACGGCGCCGGCTTGTCCGATCAACATGGAGCGTCCTGTCTGGTTCAAAGCACCCGCGGTAGAGGAAGCCCGCGCGGCGCTTTGCTTACTTGTGGTGGAACCGCAGCCGAAGCAAGGGTTTTTATTGCCCTGACAAACCCTTGGCAGGCGGCCGGGCCGGCCAAAAAATGCCCTCCAAGGCCCTGAAATTCACCCAAAATTTCCAGGCTGTGGACACTTGCAATGAGGTTTTGAAACGTTATAGTGCCGCCCTCTCCTGACGGGGCGGGGACACCCCCAACCCATTGCCGATGAGCGGGCGTAGCTCAGGGGTAGAGCACGACCTTGCCAAGGTCGGGGTCGAGGGTTCGAATCCCTTCGCCCGCTCCATTCTTCCAGCAGATTTATGCGTGGGTTTCGACTTCCGGGTTACTACGGGGTCGAACCCTCGATTCTTTTGTTTTACGCGCTTCGCGCGCGGAGGTTCGAATCCCTCCCTTACGGGGACCAGCTTTCCTAAGCTCGCTATCGCTCGCTAAGGAAAGCTAGGTCTCGCCCGCTCCATTCTTCCAGCAGATTTATGCGTGGGTTTCGACTTCCGGGTTACTACGGGGTCGAACCCTCGATTCTTTTGTTTTGCGCGCTTCGCTTTTGGCGGCGCCTTCGGGCCAGCTATGGGTGCAGCATCACCGCGATCCAAAATCTGTCCTCGGGGTCGCCGTCGCGGTAATGGGCGCCGCGGAAAGTCGTGCGGCGGCCAGAGAGCTGGCTGAATTGATCGCAGAACAGGGTCGCGGCGTCGGGATCGTCGCCGTAAAGGCCATAGATTGCGTTGATGCGCGCCGCATCGTAACCGAAAAAGCCGAGAACCCGCTCACCGAAGCTGACGATCAACAGGCCCGTGAACTGCCCGATCAGTTTTTTCAGGCGGTGGCGCGCGAAAGCAATGCCGTCGGCAGACGGGCACTCGATGATCAGGGCCCCGCAATTTTCGGTGGATATGGTTTCGGTGAGCGGTTGGAAACTCCAACCATCATAGAGCCCTTCAAGCACCTCAAGTTGCGCCTGACCGGGATGATAGACCGTGACATCTCGAAACCCCGCGTCGTGGATCTGCAGTAGCGAATCCAAACCGCGCTCGTCTCCGTGAAGAACAACAGCGACCTTGCTGCCACTGTCCAGGTGTTCGATCGGAAAGAGGCCTGCGGCGAGAGACCGCAGCGGCTCCAGCGTCGGGTTAGGCGATTCACGCAGGAGGCGTGTCGTCAGCCGCGGCGCATGAGTCTGTTCGACGACCCACATGTGATGCAAGCGGCGCAGCCAGTCCTCCCGCAAGCCTTGGCTGCGCGCGATCTGCACTGCGCGCGGCCAGGGTTCGAAAACCGTCGCCTTCAGCGCCAACAGCGCCTCGCCGAACCCCGGCATCGGCGGATCGCACGGCAGGCAGACGGGCCTATCCTCGACGTAATGGAGGTAGCGCGGCTTGAACAGGGCGCGCTGCTTCCAGACGTCGATGCCTTCGCCTTTGCCGGTGGTATAGTGAAGGTAGACGATATAGCGTGGGCGTTCCGGCTGCTGCTGTTGCAGCAAACACGCGACGATCCCGTAGTGCAGCAGGTACATTACGCCGTGGCGCAGGTGGTCGCCGTGCCCCATGATCAGAGTGTAGGCGGCGGAGATTCCCTGACGACGCAACCGGATATAAGCCACGAGCTGTTCGTCGGTCTGAACGTCCCCTTGGCGGTATCCTTCTACACGCAGGAATACGCCCCAATATTGCCAATGGTGTTGCGGGCAATCCGGCGCCTCGATCGCCACGGGTGCCGAAGGCGCTCCACCCATTTGTTCCACGGTCTTGGCGTAAAGCGGGCCGCGCAACTCCCGGCCCTGACGCACCTGCTTCGATTGATGGATCGCGAAAATGTCGGGAATGAATTGCCGGTAAGCGAAGGGCTTCACGAAATACCCAAGGCGTTGCGCGCGCGCGTATTCGCGATTGGCGCGCCCGCGCTTTTCCGAGGTGTCCTTGGCCGCCTCCATCACCGAATCGAAATTGGGATAAGCGTCGAGATCAAAGGTCGCCAGGGCAAGGCGGCCGATTTCCACGGCATCGGACGAAAATGTCATGAATTCGCTGGGCGTGCTGGCGACGAAGACCCGGCCCATTCTCCGGTAATGGCCGACGCCGAAGCGGAACTGGCTGACCAGATAGCGGCACGCCGGACCGCAGACGCAGCCTTCGCGCCCGAGACGGTCATCCAGAAAAAGCCCCTGGCCGAGATGATCTCGTGGATCACCCAGTGACGGCATTCTTTCCTCAAGCCCTCCGCGCCGATATGCGCTGCGGCAGGCATGTTAGGCGGAAACGCCGGGAACAGGCTTACTGGGGGCTTTCACGCTGCCGCGCTGGACTTGCCGTCCACGGCGCGCAAGATGGCTGGCTCAATGGGGGGATGTGCGATGCGATGGATTTTCCTGGCTTTGGCGGTTTGCGGGAATCTTTCAGGTGCGGCGCAGGCGGCGGAAGCCGGCAAAGCTTATCCCAAATTCGCGGTCGATCCGCTGTGGCCCAAACAGCTGCCGGACAATTTCATCATGGGCGATCTGGCCGGCATCAGCGTCGATGCCCAGGATCATATCTGGGTGATCACGCGCCAGCGCACCATCGATGAACGCTACATGGGGCTGGCCAAAATGCCGCCCACGTCCGTCTGCTGCCGTCCGGCCCCGGCGGTGATCGAGTTCGACCCCGACGGCAACTTCGTCCAGGGCTGGGGCGGGCCCTATACGCCCACCGACACGAAGGCGGATTTCCAGTGGCCGACGCACGAACACGGCATCACCGTCGACTACAAGGGCAACGTCTGGGTGTGCGGCAACGGCAAGGAAGCCGACAAAGGCCTCGACGACAATCAGTGCCTCAAGTTCTCCAAGACCGGAAAGTTCCTGCTGCAAATCGGGCGCTCGGGCAAAAGCACAGGCAGCCTGGACACCGAGAACGTCAACCATCCCAGCCAGGTGGTGGTGTGGCAACCGACCAACGAGGTGTTCATCTCCGACGGCTACGTGAACCGCCGCGTCGCGGTGTTCGACAACGATACCGGCAAGTTCAAGCGCATGTGGGGCGCCTACGGCAAAACCCCCGATGATAAGGCGTCGAGGCAGCGCAGCTTCGAGGGGCCTGCGCCGCAACAGTTCAACCTGGTGCACGGCATCAAGATCTCGAACGACGGCCTGGTCTATGTCAGCGACCGGCAGAACAACCGCATCCAGGTGTTCACGCTCGACGGGAAATTCGTGAAGGAGGCGTTCATCCCGCGGGACACGCGCGACGACCA
>JAIBCD010000038.1 GCA_019694335.1 Rhodospirillaceae bacterium
CCTTGAGCGCTTCGTCGCCGCGGCCCATCGAGCCAAGCGCGTTGCCGCGGTTGGCGTGAACGTCGGCCATGGCCGGCGCGGCCTTGGCGGCGCGATCGAACAACTTGAGCGCCGCCGCCTGATCGCCGCGCGCGGCCGCGATCAGGCCCTTGAGGTTGAGCGCATCGGCGTTGGCGGGGTCGGCCTTGAGAACCTTGTCGTAGAACCCTTCCGCCGCGTCCAGGTTCCCGGCACGGTGTGCGGCCACGCCCTGGTTCAGCAGGGCGCCGCGTGCTTGCGGCGGCAATCGGGTCATCGGGCCGCTCCCGCCAGACCAGCGGCGGCCTGGGCGACCGGTATGCGTTCCCAGGGTTCCGCCGTGTCGGTGCTGCGCATCAGGATCGCCGACGGGTACCACGGACTATCGGCCCGGCGCAGGAACCAGTACCAGATCGAGCCGGCCGCGAAGGGCAGCAGAATCCACACCGGAACGTTCAGGGCGCCGGCGGCGTGGGCGGTGGTGTTGGAGGTGGTGATTACCAGGTCCATGGCCGCGACCTGGGCGAAGAAGTCGTCCATGCTGGCCGCTGAGTCGACTTCGGCGTCCTCGACGATATCGATGCCGAGAGCGTCCCGCACCGCTGCGATCTCGGCGCGGCAATCGCCGTACTGGAGATTGACGAACAGCGCGTCCGGCTGCGTCAGGATCGGCGCGAAATTCAGGAGCGCGGCGCTTTTGGCGTCGCCGAACGCAGGATTCACGCTGCGCCACGACAGGCCGACGATGCGCCGTCCGCCGGCGCGGGCCAGGTATTTTTCGCGCAATCGCATGCGCAGGGACTCGTCGGCCTTGAGATATCCCTGGTGGCGCGGGAACCCGGTGAAGTCATCGCGCAAGTAGCGCGCGAGGCTCGCGGCCGATTGCTGGAAATCGAATGCCGCGCCGCGGCCGGCGGTTTCCGGAGCGTCGCGCGCGACGACCGACGCGCCGGGAAACGATCTCTGGAAGAGCGGGACCATGCGCGGCGAACACTGAATGCCGCAGGCGCCAGCGCGCGCGAGAACGTCGGGGACCATGCTGGAAAACAGGATTTCGTCGCCCAGGCCTTGTTCGGTCCAGATCAGGATGCTCTTGCCGGCGAGGCTCTCGCCTTGCCAATAGGCGGGGGGCGCGGGCCGGCGCGAGACGCGCTCGGTAGTGGCGTCGAAGCGCGCCTCGAATCCCTCCCAGCCGCGCGCGAAGTCGCCCAACTGAAGCCGTGCGACCGCGAGCGCCTTGCGGGCTTCGGCGCTGTCGGGGGCGGCGCGCTCCAGGCTCTCGAGGACCGCGAGGCCGGCGTGGAAATATCCCTGCGACTGGACGATGCCGGCGACGTTGATATGGGCGTTGACGTGAGTGCTGTCGTAGACGAGCGCGGTTTCATAGGCCGCCATGGCTGCGTCGGGCTGCGCCATCAGGCGCAGGGTGTCGCCCAGGATCACGTGGCCTTCGGCGTCGCGGGGTTCCAGGGCGAGATAGGCGCGGTAGGCGTCGGCCGCCGCAGGCAAATTCTTGAGATCCCGGTAAGCGTGCCCGAGGTTGAAGAACGCGGCCGGCAAGGTCTTGTCGAGGGCGATGGCGCGCCGGCAGCAGTCCGCCGCGCGGGCGGGATCGCTGGCCCTGACCGCGGCCGCGAGGTTGACCCAGGCCGCGGGGCTCGGTTTCAGGCGCACGGATTTTTCAAGCAAGGGTATCGCGCCCGCGGCGTCGCCGCGCTGCAGAAGCAGGGCGCCCAGCAGCCGCGCCGCGTCGGCGTTGCGGCCGCTGGCGGCAAGCGCGGCGCGATATCCGGCTTCGGCCTGCGCCAGGCGCCCGGCGAGGTGGTGGCGGTGGGCCTCGGCGGCCAGCTGTTCGGAGGTGGGTTTTCCGCTCATCCTCGATCACGCCAGGCTTCCACGAACTCCACCAGGCCAGCGGACGCGGCGTCGAGCACCGGATCCCAAGCGCCACGCGTGGATTGGCGGATCAGCCGCATGCTGGGATACCAGGGACTGTCCTCGCGGTCGAGGAACCAGTGCCACAGCGCGCCCACGCCGACCGGCAAGAGCGTCCACACCGGGACACCGAGCGCGCCGGCCATATGCGCGGTCGCGCTGGAGGTGGAGATCACGAGATCCATCGCGGCCACCTGGGCGGCGAAGGCGTCGAGGTCGATCAGGGGATCGACCGCGGGGTCCGATACGATGCGCACGCCGGCGGTTCGCGACACGGCGTCGATTTCGGCCGCGGTGTTTCCGTACTGCAGATTGACGAACGTGCAGCCGGCGACATGCAGGATCGGTCCCCACTGGGCGAGCGGCAGGGACTTGGCCGGGCTCAGGAGCGTGCCGTCCGCGCGTTGCCACGAAATCCCGATCAGCGGCCGGGGCGAGAGCCGGCCGTCCCGGTATTTGGCGCGCAAGTCCGCGCGCCGGCGGACATCGGGCTTCAAATACCCGGGGTGCGCCGGGAAATCCGAGAAGTCCTTGCGGAACCATGCCGCCGCGTCGGACAGGCAAAGCCGCCCGTCGGTGAATGCCGCGAGGGCCGGATGCGGCGGCGCGGTGTGCGGACACACGGTGACGCCGGGGAAGGATCGCGTCAGCAGCGGCACCAGCCGGTAGTCGCATTCCACGGCGAGGTCCGCACCGGTGGCGATCAGGTCGGGAATCAGGCTGGCGAACAGCAATTGCTCGCCGATCCCCTGATCGGCCCAGGCGACCACGCGCATGCCGGGCGAGGGCGGCGCTTGCAGGGATGCATCGCCGGTGCGGGCGGATTCATGGCTGGCGCCGCCGGTAAGCCGCTTGGCGTAAAGCGGCCATCCTGCTTCAAGGCGTCCCAACGCCAGCAGCGAACTGCCTTGCGCGTGCTGAAGGGGCGCGGACTCGGGTTCGCGTTTGAGGGCATGGCGGAAGGCCGCGACCGCGTCTTCGTGGCGCCCCATGCGCTGCATGGCGAACGCGAGTTTCGACACGATCGGGGCTTCGGGGCGGAGCGCCGCCGCCTCGTGGTAGTAGGCCCCGGCGGTCTCGTAATCGCCCAGCACTTCGCTTGCATGTCCCGCGAGTTCCAGGCTTGCAATCCGGCCGGGCTCGGCCCGCAGCACGCGCAGCGCAAAGGCCAGGGCCTTGTCCGGCCGGTTCACGGCCAGGGAGAACACCGCAAACCCTTCAAGCGCATCGGGCCACTCCGGGCGGAGGACCAGGGCGGCGTTCAGGGCGGCGGCCGCCTCGTCGAAGCGTTCGAGCGCGAGGTGGCAGCGGCCGGCGTAGAGGAACGCGACGGCGTTGGAGGTGTCGCGTTTGAGGACGCGCTTGAGCGTCATCAGCGAGTCACGGTAACGGCCTGCGCCGTACAGCGCCATGCCGAGGTTGCGCAGATGGTCCAGTTCGTCCGGGGTGAGGGCGACCGCGCGCTCCAGATAATCCACGGCCTCCGGAAAGAGCGCGCGGTTCAGCGCGATCTGGCCGCGCAAGGCCCATGCGGCCCCGCTTTCCGGCGCCTGCGCCGTCAGCGCGGCACAGGCTTCCTCGGCTTCGGCCAGGTGGCCGCTTTCATAAAGTGCCAGGATGGATGGAAGGTCATTCATGACCGTTCGCGGCCGGGATCAACCCGCGAACAACATGCGGTCACGTTCCGCCAACCAAAGGTCCGCGTAACCGCAATTGCGGTAGGCCTCGAAATACGGGCCGCCCTCGGTGTAGTGCAGGAGTGAAACCTGCTCGGGCGGCAAGGCGGGGTCGTAGTCGACCAGATGGTTCCAGCGCGCCGGCAGTTCGCCGATCAGGGCGTCGTCGTTCAGCCACTTGAACTGGTGCAGTTGAAGGCCGGTGGCGGTGTTGACGTAGTCGGCCGTCAGCGCCGTGCACTTGGCGTTGTTGAACAGGATCACGCTTGACCAGTTCTTCTTCTCGTAGGGCCGCTGCGGCTGGTCGAGGAATTTGGTGGTGTCGGCGGGCCTGTGGTCGTGCTTGACCACCTGCACCGCGAAACGGTCGTCGCGTAGCGCCCACAGGTTCGCGATGTCGTCGAGCACCAGCATGTCGCAATCGCAGAACAGGCTCCAGCCCTCGAAGCCGGACAGCAGTGGTACCAGGAACCGGCTGAACGAGAAGTCGGTGGATTGCAGCGGATGGCGTTCGCGCCACAACATCTTCTTGAGCTGTGACAGCATCAAGGGCGCGATCAGCACCGGCTCCGAGGCGCGCGCCTGGATGCTGTGGGACAGTACGTTGAACGCGACGGCTTCGCGCGGGTCATAGCCAATGAAGATACGAATCATGTCGGTGTCCTGGTCCTCGTCCAATCCTGCAGGTCGCGGGCGCAGCGCGCGATGCGCGGCGGCCAGCCATCGTCCCCGGGCGCGCCCTCGATCAGCCGTACCGAGGCATACCACGGGCTGTCGCTCCGGTCGCGAAACCAATACCACATGCGCCCGCGTCCTTCTGCCGCCATCACCCATGTAGGGATGCCGAGCGCGCCCGCAACGTGAACGGTGGTGTTGCTCACCGAGATGACCAGGTCCATGGCCGCGACCTGCGCGCAGAAGGCGTCCATGTCGCGCAAGGGATCGACCTCGGGGTCGCTGACGATCTCGACGCCGGTACGTGCCCGGACATCGGCCAGCGTGCTGGCCCAGTCGCCGTACTGAAGATTGACGAAAGTGACGCCGGGGGTGTTCAGGATCGGCGCCCAATCGGCGAGGTCGGTGCTCTTGAGCCAGCCGACTTCCGGGTTCTGGCGGCTCGACCAGGAAAGTCCCACCAGCACGGTCGCTCGCCCGGCAGCATAGCGGGCGCGCAAGGCACGCCGCCGTGTATCGTCGGCTTTCAGGAAGGCACCGCGCGCCGGAAAATCGGCGAAACCCCGGCGGAAGGCGGCGCCGAGGTCCGATAACGACATCTGGCAGGCGATGTCGGGGGCGGTGGCTGCCTTGGGTAGCGGTTCCTTGCGCTCCTCGACCCTGGCCGTGGGGAACGAGCGCCGCATCACTGGCACCAGCCGCTCGGAGCACAGGAACACGACGTCCTTGGCCTTGGCGAGCACGTCGGGCACCAGGCTCGCGACCATGATCTCGTCGCCGAGGCCTTGTTCGGTCCAGACCAGAACCTTCTTGCCGGCAATGTCCTGGCCCGCCCACTTTGGGGCCGGAAACACATATTTGGCCATGTTGGGCCGCTTCAGGCGCCAGGCGAATTCCTTCCAGCCCTCCTCGAACCGGCCGAGGGACAGGAGCGCGAAGCCGAGGTTGTAGTGCGCATCGACCATCTCGGGCGCGGCGGCCACGAGTTCGCGGAATACGGCGATGGCGGCTTCGGTGTCGCCGGCGTCCTTCAGGGCGCTGGCATAGTTCAGGGCGATGGCGTCGCGCGTGACCGGCGCCGCCGCGCGGCTGCCGGCGAAGGCCTGTTTGAGTTCGCGGAGTGCCGAGTCTTTGTGACCGAGCGTGGCGAGCGCCTTGCCCAGATTGGCGCGGATCTCCACGGCGTCGGTGTGACGCAGGCCCTCCTGGAAAGCGGTGGCCGCGTCCTCGAAGCGCCGCATGACGTTGAAGATGCGGCCTTTGGCGTTGTGGGCATGCCAGTAGCCGGGGTCGGCGGCGATCGCCTGTTCGGCGGCGGCGAGCGCGGCGTCCGGATTCTGGGTGGCGAGATGAATCTCGGCGATCTGGTAGAAAGCTTCCGCCGCGTGCCCAGGCTCTTGCGCCAGCCGTTGCAGTAACGCGACGGCGTCGGCGGGGCGGCCGATCTTGATGAAGGCCTTCGTCATCGCCCGCAGATAGCCCGGCGCATCGGCGCCGCGCGCGGCCGCCAGATCGAGCACGGCGACGCCGGCTTCGCGGATCACGCTCAGCCAATTGTCGGCGGGATTGCGCACCAGCAGGCGCATCGCCGGATACCAGGGGCACGGCTGGTGTTGCGCGAACCAGTACCAGCGCCGCCCCAGCGCCAGCGACGCCGGCAGCAGGCACAGCGTGGGAATCCCGAGCGCGCCGGCGACATGGGCGGCGGTGTTGCTCGATGTCACCACCAGGTCCATCGCCGCAACCTGGGCGGCGTAACCATCCATGTCCTTTAGGGAATCGATGGTTTCGTCGTTGAGGATTTCGACACCGAAGCCTTTGCGCACCGCCTCGCGCTCGGCCTCGGTCCGGCCGTACTGGAGATTGACGAACACGACGCCCGGCACATGGAAGACCGGACCCCAGTCGAGGATATTGAGCGACTTGTCGGCGCCGTTGACCGGGGCTGCGCTACGCCACGAGACGCCGACAATCAGTTTGCCGTTCGCGGCGGCGGTGTACTTGGCGCGCAAGCGGTCGCGCAGGTCCGGGTCGGGGCGCAGGTATCCCGCATGCGCGGGGAAGGCGGCGATCTCGGGCCGCAGCCATTCGCCGAGGTTGCCGACCGGGCTTTGGAAATCGATGCCGCGCAGTTCGTCCGGCGTGAGGTCGCGGTCGAATATTTCAGCGCCGGGGAAGGACCGGCGGAACAATGGCGCAAGGCGCGGCGAGCATTGCACTGCGCAGCGCCCGGCTGCCGCGATCGTGTCCGGCAGCATGTTGGCGTACATGATCTCGTCGCCGGGTGCCTGCTCGGTCCAGATCAGGATCGCGCGCCCGGTCAGGGCCTCTCCCTGCCACACCGGCAAGGGGTAGTTCTTGCCCTGGACGGAATTTTCGGCCGACTGGAAGCGGAAGCGGTATTCACGCCAGGCTTCCCGCAGGCGGCTTTGCGCGAACAGGGCTTCGGCCGCCATGACATGCAGCAACGCGTTGTCCGGCGCGACCCGTAGTGCGGCGGCGACGGCAGTGAACAGATCTTGCGGATCGTTGCCGAAGCGCTTGATGCGCGCCAGTTCGAGGTGAGGCGCCGGCGCGGAGGGGCGCAGTTGCGCCGCGCGCTGGAAATGCCGCTCGGCCTCGGCGTTGTTGCCGAGCTTTGCCAGGATGATGCCGAGATTGAGATGCGCATCCGGGAAATCATCCCGCGCCGCCAACGCCGCCTTGATGGCGGCGGCGCCGTCGCCAGCATTGCCCGCCTGGCTCAACACCAGGCCCAGCAGATGCAGGGCATCGGGTTCGCGCGGGTTTTTCTTGAGCACCTTGCGATAGGCGCGCTCGGCCGCGGCGAGATCGCCGGCGCGGTGCGCGGCGACGCCGTCCTGGAGCAGGCGCGCGGTTTCGGGTGACGCCGTCGGTTGCAAGAACGGAGATCCTCAGTGGTCCGCGAGGGGCGTATTCCGCCAGCGGTCGAGGGCGGCGGCGATGTCCAGGAAGACGCTGTCCCACGGACCCGCCGGCGGCTGCCGGAACATGCGGACGTGGGGATACCATGGGCTGTCGTCGCGGTCGACGAACCAATGCCAGGGCCGCCCGCGGTTCGACGGGATCATGGTCCAGACCGGTTTCCCGAGCGCGCCGGCGAAGTGCACCGTGGTGTTGCTGACCGATACCGTCAGGTCCATCGCCGCGACCTGCGCAGCGAAGGCCACGAGGTCGCGCATCGGATCGACCGCGGGATCGCTGAACACCGGGACACCGAAATCGCGCGCGAAGGCGGCGAGGTCCGCGGCGCAGCGGCCGTATTCATATTGAAGGCTTACGAACAGGATGTCGGGGGTTTTCAGAATGTGCGCCCAATGCGCGAGCGACGGCGTTTTTTCCGCCTCCGCCCCCGGGCTTTTGCTGAACCAGGAGATGCCCACGATCCGCCGGCCTTGCGCCACCGCCGTGTATTTGTAGCGCAGCGCCTGTGTCAGCGTTGGATCAGCGACCAGATAGGGCTTTTGCGGGAACGCCGCGAACGACGGGCGCAGCCGGCGGCCCAGTTCCGACACCGAGGCCTGGAAGCTTACGTTCGCCTTGAGGGCCGGATCGACCGGGCCTTCGCCCATGGGGATCAGGCCGATGGTTGGGAAGGCGGCCTTGAACAGCGGCACGAGGCGCGGCGTGCACACCAGCACGACCTCGGCGCCGCGCGCGAACAGGTCGGGCAGCATGGTCCCCAGGATCAGCGCCTCGCCCAGGCCTTGCTCGGTCCAGACCATGATCTTCTTGCCGGCCAGATCCTCGCCCTGCCAGTAGGGATACTTCAGGCGGCCGTACATGCCGTAGCTCTCGCGGCGCTTGAAGCGCCACAACAGCTCGATCCACCCTTCGGCGAAATGACCCTGCGACAGCAGCGAACCGGCGCGCTGGTAGTGCGTGTCGGCATCGTCGGGCTGGCGCGCGAGGATACGGTCGTAATAGCCACGCGCGGCTTCGGGCTTTCCGCCGATATCGAGCAGCGCGCCCATGTTGCGCAAGGCGCCCGGCAGGTCGGGTTGAAGTGCCAGCGCGCGGCGCGTACAGGATTCCGCCTCGGCGTATTGCTCGCGGCGCAGCAGCACGGCGCCCAGGTCGCTGGCGGCGTTGGCGTCGTTGGGGGCGAGCGCTGCGACGCGCCGGAAGTGGCGCTCGGCGTCGGCGAGGCGCCCGAACCGCAGCAGGACATTGCCGAGGTTCTTGTGGGCGTCCTTAAAGTCGGGCTTGAGCGCGATGGCCTGTTCGATGAGGGCAAGGCCCTCCGGGTTGCCCTGTTCGCTCAGAAGGACGCCCAGCAGATGCAGGGCATCGATGTTTTTCGGCTCGGCCGCGAGAACCTTGCGGTAGGCCTCCTGGGCGGCGGCGAGGCCGCCGCGGCGGTGCAGGTCGATCGCGTTTTGTAAAAGGGTGTTCATGGCCGCGGTACGTTCCTCAGTGCGGCGGCGACAGCCGCCAGCGGTTCGGCCCAGGAGCCTGGTGTGCTCTGCCGGAACAGCTTGGCCGAGGGATACCACGGACTGTCGGCGCGTTCGCGGAACCAATACCAATGGGCGCCGGGCCCCGTGGGCGTCAGCACCCAGACCGGTTTGGCCAAGGCGCCGGCCATATGCACGGTGGTGTTGCTGACGGAGATCACCAGGTCCATGGCGGCGACCTGGGCGGCGAACGGATCGAGATCGCCGGAGGAATCGATGGCGGGATCGACCACGATATTCGCGCCGGCGCGCGCGATATCTCCGGCGGCGTCGCCGTATTGGAGTGAAACGAACGTGATGCCCGGCACGCCCAGGATCTCGCACCACTGCTCCAGGCCAGCCGATTTGAATCGTCCAGTAGCTCCGCTGGCGCTGCGCCAGGAGACGCCGACCAGCAGGTTGCCGGTGCCGGCTTGGTAGCGTTCGCGCAGGCGCGCGGTGCGTGCGGGATCGGCTTTGACGTATCCTTCATGGGCCGGAAAATCCGCGAGGCGCGGACGCAGCAGCGCGGCGGCGTCGATCAGCGGCAGGCGGGCATCGAAATCGCCCGCAACGTCGGCGCCCAGCGGCGCCACGTCGAGATTTGGGAAAGACCGCTGGAACAAGGTGGCAAGGCGCGGCGCGCACACCAGCGTGCTGCGCGCGGCGTCCCTGGTCAGCTCTGGCAGCAGGCTCGCGAACATGATTTCGTCGCCCAGGCCATATTCGCCCCAGATCAAGGCGCGCTTGCCGGCAAGCGGTGTGCCGTCCCACGGCCTATCGCCGGACAGATCGGGCGCACCGCCGAGGGCCTTGATGCGGGCGCGGTACAGCGGCCAGGCCTCGGCGAGGCGGCCCATGATCAGCAGCGTCAGCGCGCGATTGGCGACCGCTTGCGCCATGGTCGGCTTGAGTGCCAGCGCCGCGTCGTAGTCGGCCAGCGCGCCGTCGTAGTCGCCGGCGAACCGCCGCGCGCTGCCACGGTTGAGATAGGCCGCCTCGAACGATGGATTGAGCGCGATGATCCGGCTTTGCACGGCGATCGCCTGGTCAAGCTCTCCCCGCAGTTCATGGATGCGGCCCAGAGCCGTGAGCAGTCCGGGGTCGTCCGGTGTTTGCGCCAGCGCGCCGCGCAAGACCGGTTCGGCTTCCTCCAGGCGATTGAGGTCGACCAGCGCTTCGCCGAGATGCGCGGCGATCAGGGCGTTGGCCGGCTTGAGCGCGAGCGCCTGGGTGTAGGCCGGCACGGCCTCGGCGATGCGGCCCAGTTTGTGCCGCGCCACCCCAAGCCAACGCCAGGCGTCCGCGGACTGGGGCGCGTGACCGACCGCCGCGACGAGTACCTGTTCGGCCTCGGCATAGCGTTCGCCGATCCCGAGAATCATGCCCAGGCCGGTATAGGCCGGCGCGTGCTTGGGATGACGGGCGAGGGTCGCGCGCACAACGCTTTCTGCTTCGGCGAACTGTCCGCACATCATGTAGGCCGAGGCGAGGCGGTCGGCGGCGTCGGGAGCGTGCGGCGCTGCGACCGCCGCGCGCCGGAAGTAAGGCAGCGCTTCGGCCGGCTTGCCGGCCTGGGTCAGGGCGGAGGCCAAGGCTTCGACCGCCGGGCCGAAGTCCGCCCGCAGCGCCAGCGAGCGCTCGAGCGGCGCGACGGCCTCGCGGCCACGGCCGAGCTGAACGTAGGCCGTGCCCAGCAGGTAGAGCAGCTGCGGCTCCTTCGGCTGTTCGCGCGCGAGTGTTTCGTACTGGGCCAAGGCTTCGGCGATGCGGCCGGCCTTATGGAGGTTCACGGCGGCGGCGAGAGCCTCAGCGAAGCGCGCGGTCTGGGCGGTGGAGGAGATCATTGCGGACGCGCGGGCGGCGGTCAGTCGTCTTCGATGCCGGTCTGGCCCGCGACCCGGATCACTTCCTCGACGCTGGTTTCGCCTTGCCACACCTTGAGCAGTCCGTCCTCGAGCAGGTCGCGGAAGCCATGCTTGCGCACTGCCTTCTGCAACTCCGCGGGCGAACGCTGGTGCAGCACCATGTCCGCGACTTCGTCGTTGAGCACCGCCACCTCGTAGATGCCGAGACGTCCCTTGTAGCCGGTGTGCTGGCACTTGGCGCAGCCGCGCGCCTCGAAAAACTGGGGCTCGTGCGCGAACAGGGCAGGGAAGTTCTTCGCGAGGCCCTCGTATTTCTCCAGGATCGCGACGGTGGGCGTGTGCTGCTGGCGGCAGTTCGGGCATAGGCGGCGCACCAGGCGCTGCGCCATGACTTCGCGGACCGACGAAGTCACCAGGAACGGCTCCAGTCCCATGTCGATCAGGCGGGTGAAGGCCGACAGCGAGTCATTGGTGTGCAGGGTCGAGAACACCATGTGGCCGGTAAGCGAGGCCTGCACCGCGATCTGCGCGGTTTCCAGGTCGCGGATTTCCCCGATCATGATCACGTCCGGATCCTGACGCAGGATCGAGCGCAGGGCCCTGGCAAATGTGTAGCCGATGTCGGCCTTGGTTTGAACTTGTGTGACGCCCGGGATGTTGTATTCGACCGGATCCTCGACGGTGATGATCTTGCGCTTACCGTCCTTGATGTGTTCGAGCGTGGCCTTCAGCGTGGTCGACTTGCCCGAACCGGTCGGCCCGGTCACCAGGATGATGCCGTAGGGCTCCTGCGCGAGCTTGCCGAAGGTCTCGAGGTGGTCGGGGGCCATGCCGATCTTGGCCAGCGAGAACTGTTTGTGCTCCTTCATCAGGAGACGCATGACGATGGACTCACCGAACACGCCCGGCAGGCAGGAGACGCGGATATCGAGATCCTTGCCGCTGATGCGCATGCCGATGCGGCCGTCCTGCGGCAGACGGCGCTCAGCGATGTCGAGGCCGGAGATCAGCTTGATGCGCGACGCCACAGCGTCGAAGCGCGAACGCGGCAGGGTGAGACGGTTCTGCAGCACGCCGTCGATGCGATAGCGGATGTCGAATTCATGTTCGCGCGGCTCGACGTGGATGTCGGAGGCGTTCTCGCCGACCGCCTGAGCCATGGCGTTGGACACCAGCTCGACCACCGGCGCTTCTTCGGCGAGTTCGCGCAGCATGGCGACGTCGCCTTCGTAGTCCTTGCCGGCCGAGGCGATCTCGCGCCGCACCAGGTCGATCATGAAATCCAGGTCGCGGTTGCGGATCAGCCACCAGGTGATGTGCTTGTCCGGGAACGCCGCGAGCAGCGCCTCCTGGAGGCTGGGCTTCAACGGGTCGCGGCTGATGCAATGGATGGTGCCGGTGTCGTCGGTCCAAACCAGCGCCGCCTGGTCGACCCACCAGTCGGTGTCGATCCCGGAAGTCTGCAGCGCGGCTACATAGGTCGCCGGATCCTGGGGCAACCGTTCGTTGGACATGATGTCCAGGCCGAGTTGGGTCGCGAGGCCCTCCAGCACCGCATCCTCGGACACCGCACCCAGGCGCACCAGGATCGCGCCGAAGACGCCGCCATAACTGGCCTGGAACGCCAGGGCCTTGGCGACATCGGCTTCGCCGATGGCGCCGCGCGCGAGCAGGATCTGCCCCAGCGGCGGCTGGATCATGACTGCTTCGGGGGGCGGTTCGGCTTCCAGGGCGCGGGCTGTCGTGACCGTCATATCCGGCGAAGTTTCCAAAGGGCGGGGCAGGGGGTGGGTAAGAGCTTGCATGCGGCTGTCTTTTAACACCAGACGCTGCACCCGTAGTTTAACAGAGTGTGAGAAACATATCTTGACGAGTTGCTAAAGCGATGGAGATTCCCGCTAAAATCGGGGCGCTACGAACCGCGGGCCGGCCGCCGTCCCTTGCGCGGCGGACTTACATGTTTGTAAGAGATAGGCGCCCCGGCGGTGGTCTTCAATCTCCGGCCCCGTCCCTCATCCAGCCCGGCTTGGAAACGCGGTGAAGAATCTCGCGCTGTTGTTGATCGCGATCCTGGTCGGCGCCGTGGCGTCCGAAGCCGCCGTGCGCCTGGCCGGTTTCCGCCCACGCACGGTCGAGGTCAACCGCTTCTTCGTGCCAGGTGAGACCTCCTGGTCCATGCCCGATCCGGAGCTGGGCTGGATCAACAAGCCCGGCGTTTCACGCGCGATCGGCGACGATGTGCGCATGACCTTCTGGGACCACGGCCGCCGCGCGACCCGCGATGATCCCGCGCCGCCGGCTGGTATTCCCATCATGATCATCGGCGGCAGCAACGCCCAGTCTTATGGGGTCGCGGACCGGGACACCTTCGCCTACCGCCTGGGGCAGCGCGATCCGCGCCTCTCGATCGAAAACTTCGGCAACGGCGGTTACGGCACGGTGCAGGCTCTGATGCTTGCGGAGCGGGCGCTCAAGGATTTTTACAAGGACACGAAGCCCAAGGTCATCGTGCTCGCCTTCGACGACGCCCATATCCTGCGCAATGTCTCGGACCAGTCGTGGGTGTTCACGATCTCCGACTTCGCGGGGCGCTACGCCGCGCCGCCGCATTACCGCCTGGAGAATGGCGCGCTGACCTTCCACCCCTATCGCAGCATCGGCTTCTGGCCGCTGGAGACCCATTCGGCGGCGCTCACGCTGTTGCACAACGTCTGGCTCCAGTCCTTGGCCTACAACACCAAGGATCAGGCCCTGGCCGTGACGCGTGAGGTGATTGCCCGCCTCGCCGCCCTGGCCAAGGCGAATGGCGCCGTGTTCGGCGTGGCGGTGCTCGAGGATCGCGGCGGCGTAACGCCGGCGCTGTTCCGCGACGCGCCCTTTCCGCATGTGGATTGCAGCGGCCCCGGCCGCGCCGATCCCAAAGGCACTTACATGGCCGCCAACGGCCATCCCAACCCCGCGCTCCACGCCTACTTCACCCAATGCATCGGTGAATGGCTGGACAAGGACGTACTGCCGAAACTGGATCCCGCCCCGTGAAAAAATTTCTCGCCAATGCCTTGCTGGTCGTCGCAACCGTGCTGGTGATGGCCGGGTTGTTCGAAGTGGCGTGCCGCACGGTGGCCGACACCGGCGTGCAGTACGACATCGAGATGTGGAAATACGCCACCGCCATCAAACGCATCTCAGGCGATCCCGCCATCGGCCACGAGCACACGCCTGGAACTGGCGCACGCCTCATGGGTCATGACGTCACCATCAACAGCCTCGGCCTGCGCAACGCCGAGGTTGCTCCGGAAAAGCCGGCCGGAACCACGCGTATCGTGATGCTGGGCGATTCCATCGTCTTCGGCTGGGGTGTGGCCCAGGACAAGACCATGTCCGTGGAGCTCGCGCGGGATCTGGCGGCCGGCGGGTTCGGCCCGGTCGAGGTGATCAACACCGGCGTGGGCAACTACAACACCGCGATGGAGGTCGCCTACTTCCTGAAATCCGGCGCGGCGCTCGCGCCCGACATCGTGGTGCTCAACTATTTCATCAACGACGCCGAGCCTACGCCCAGCTACAGCCCCGTTCCCTGGTACGCCCGGAACTTCTACGCCTATGCCGTCGTGGGCGGCGCCTGGGACATCTTCAAGCGGACCCTGCTCGGCGGACCGGAATGGAAGACCTATTACACCGACCTCTATCAGGACGGCCGGCCAGGCTGGGCGACGGCGCGGGAGAGCATCCGCCGGCTCGTGGCTTATTGCCGCGAACACGGCATCCGGCTGGTCATGACCAACATCCCCGAACTGCATGAATTGAAGCCCTACCCGTTCGCGGGCGTGAGCGCGCAGCTCGCGGGCATCGCCAAGGCGGAAGGGATCGAATACCTGGATTTGCTCCCGGCGGTGGCGGGCGAACCGGCGCCGAGCCTGTGGGTCACCGTCCCCGACCCCCACCCCAACGCCAAGGCTCACGCCCTCATGGCGCGCAGCCTCGCGGATTATTTCTTGTTAAACCGGAGCCCGCCGGGCGAAGGAACTCAACCGCCGCCGTGATCGGCCTGTTATAACTGCGGCTCCCTTCGTCAGTCCGAGTCATCAGGTCTTATGAAAACCAAGCCGCTTCCCAACGAACCGCAGCCGGTCAACACCGCCAAGAGTCAGGCCCTTTACGAACGCGCGCGCAAGCTGATCCCGGGCGGCACGCAGCTGTTGTCCAAGCGCCCGGAAATGTTCCTGCCCGGGCAGTGGCCCGCGTATTACACCAGCGCCAAGGGCGCGGTGGTGACCGACCTCGACGGCAATGAATTCGTCGATATGTCG
This sequence comes from Rhodospirillaceae bacterium, assembly GCA_019694335.1. Taxonomy (GTDB): domain Bacteria; phylum Pseudomonadota; class Alphaproteobacteria; order Rhodospirillales; family Rhodospirillaceae; genus SHVO01. Next base: position 14,940 of record JAIBCD010000038.1, read on the forward strand.
ATCTGCGGTATCGGCGCGACCGTGCTGGGCTACGCCGATCCCGATGTCGATGGCGCGGTGAAGGCGGTGATCGACGGCGGGTCCATGACGACCTTGAACGCGCCCGAGGAAGTGCGCCTCGCCGAGCTGCTGGTGGAACTTCATCCGTGGGCGAACATGGTGCGCTTCAGCCGCGCGGGCGGCGAAGCCATGGCCATCGCGGTACGTGTCGCCCGCGCCGCCACTGGCCGCCAAATGATCGCGTTCTGCGGCTATCACGGCTGGCACGACTGGTATCTCTCGGCCAACCTGGCCGACGACGCCGCGCTCGACGGCCATCTCCTGTCGGGCCTCGCGCCCAAGGGCGTGCCGCGCGGCCTCAAGGGGTTGATGCACCCGTTCAAATACAACGACCTCGCCGGGCTCAAGAAGATCGCCCAGGAACACGGCGCGAACCTCGCGGCCATCGTCATGGAGCCGGTGCGCAACCCGCCCGAGCCGGGTTTCCTCGAAGGCGTGCGCCAGGTGGCCAATGAGACAGGCGCGGTGCTGTTGTTCGATGAAGTCACCGCGGGCTTCCGCGTCAATCCGGGCGGCATTCATATGACGCTCGGCGTGGAACCGGACATCGCGGTGTTCGCCAAGGCGCTGGGCAATGGCTACCCGCTGTCCGCGATCGTCGGCCGCGACGCGGTGATGTCGGCGGCGCAGGACACTTTCATCAGCTCGACCGCCTGGACCGAACGCATCGGCCCGACCGCCGGCGTCGCGACCGTGACCAAATTCCGCGCCAAGAATGTCGGCGAACACCTGCAGCGCATCGGCCGGCGCGTCATGGACGGTTGGGCGGCAGCGGCCAAGGATGCCGGCCTGAGGGTTCATGTCGACGGCATCGCGCCCCTGGGCCATGTCGCGTTCGAGGACGGACCCAACCACCGCGTGATGCGGTCGCTGTTCACCCAGCTGATGCTCGACCGTGGTTACCTTGCCCGCGACGGCTTCTACGCCATGTACGCCCACACCGACGCGCATGTGGACGGCTACATCGCCGCCTGCGGCGACGCCTTCGGCATCATGGCGCAGGCGGTGAAAGCGGGTAACGTGGAGAGCCTGTTGCGCGGGCCGCCCGCGCACGCCGGGTTCCAGCGCCTGACTTAGGGCCGGATGAGGCTGGCGATGACCCCGGCGGCGTGCGCCGCGGCGTCGGGCTCGAAGGCGATGGTGGGAACGCCGCTGTCGCCGTGATGGCTCAGCAGGGCCGCGACGCCTTCCTGAATCTGCGCCCGCGTCGACGCGAGCGGGATCTGCCCGCGCAGGATCGACGGCAGCCATTCGTATTCCTCTAGACGCGGCAGGATCGCCAGCACCGGCCGGCCGAGGATGGCGGCCTCCGCCAACAGGATCGATGTCATGCCGACCACCGCGTCGGAGGCGAACACCAGTTCCAGCGCCGAGCCGCCCATGCTGACCGTGTCGAAGCCCGCGAAGAACGGCGCCAGCTCCGCCTCGGTGTTCTTGGGATGCAGGCGCAGCACGGTGTAGGGCTTCGGCGTAACCAGCGCCAAGGCTCCCAGCAGTTCCTCGATCACGATATCCGAGCGATAGACCGACTTGCCGCTGCCGTGGATGGTGTAGCGGTCCGAGGCGCGATAGAGGGCGGGCACCAGGCCGGTCGACACCTCGGCGGCGAACACGATCACGGGCACTTCCGCCGGGACGTCGCCCAGCACCCGGCGCCGGACGGCGCTTTTGCCCGCGCGTTTGAGCTCCTCGCCGCGGGCACTTACCCAGTCGTAGTGCGGGTGGCCGCAAACGAACACGCGGGATTTGGGATAGCCGAGGGCGACAAAGGCCGCGGCGGTGACCGCGTCCGGCACCATCACATGATCGGGTGCGAACGCCAGGGCGTCATTGGTCGTGCCGCGAAACCGCAGGGCGGCGTTGGACGGTCCATCGACCATCGCGGCCGTGACCAGCCCCTGCGCGCGCGCGCCCTGGATCAGTCCGAATCCCAGAGAGTGTAAATTCTCGCTGGTGCCGGTCAGCACCAGGCGCGGCTTCACGGCCGCCAGCATGGCGTCGGCATCGCCCTCCGGCGGCACGGCGCCATGAGCGCCGCCGACGTGGATGAACGCGGTGGCGGCGCCGGTCACGCGGGTTGCGACCGACAAGCCCCTGGCCTTGAGCGCGGGGATCACGGGCGCCATGAAATTCACGGCGCCCGGATCCTCGATGAACATCAGGACGTCGGTCATAGGTTCTTGCGCGCGCCGGTTTGCGCGGACTCGGCGATCGCGTCGATGACACGCTCGCTGGCGACGGCGGATGCGGCCGGGCTGCAGGGTTGGGTGCCGGTATCCAACGCCCGCGCCAGGTCGTCGTAGAGATGCCAGAACGCTTCACCCACGGTCGATGGAAGGAATGCCGGCGCGTCGGAGGCGATCTCGCGTTCGCCACTCATGGCGCGATTGGGGGCTCGCGAAAAATGCGCGATCGACAGGCCTTCCTGAAGGATAGCGAGGCGGCCCGCGTCGCCCCAGAGGTCGAGGCCGACCTCGCGGTACGCGCCGAAGTCGAGCGCTGACATAAAGACTTGCGCGCCGCCCGCGAGCGTGAGAACCGCGTTCACCTGGATATCGCCGGGGATTGGGAGATGCGCCGGGGTGTTGGCGGGGCCCGTGGCCTGCACGGCGGCGATGTCGCCGCACAACATGCGGATCATGTCGACGAGATGGACGCCGTTGTTGCGCAGGCCGTTGCCGTAGAGCGCGTGCGCGGTTTGCAATTTGCCGATGCGCGCGGAGAGATCGCCGGCCGCCAGCGCCCGGAACGCCGGATCGGCCCGGCGCCACAAGGCCACCTGCACCGTGATGCCGCGCTTGGCACAGGCGGCGAGGAAGGCGTCGACCTCGGCCTGGTTTCGTCCCAAGGGCTTTTCCACCAGTACCGCCTTGAGATTTGGAAAGGCGGCCAGGGCCGCGGTACGCTCCGGGCCCGGCGGGGTGGCGAGCACCGCGACATCGACGTCGGCTGCGTTGGTCAGCTTAGCGGCGTCGGAGGCGATGACGATGCCCGGGCTCAGTTCCGCCGCCGCTGTTTGCGCATCGGCGAGGGGGTCCACCGCGGCGGTCCACCGGAAGCGGGGATGGGCCGCGAGCACCTGGCTGTGCGTGGTGTAGCGATAGTGCCGCGCCATCACCGGATCCTTGGCGTAGCCGGCGGCGATCTTGCCGAAACCCACGATACAGGTGCGGAGGGGGTTCATCGCGCGGCCCGTTCCTCGCAGTCGATGTTGAGGGCGGTGAGATCCGGCTGCGCTTTCAGGAGCGCCATGATGGCGTCCAACCCAAAGACGCCGCCCAATGTCGGTTCCAGCCGTGCGTAGACCTCGCGGATGAAGCGCAGATCCTCGGGGTAGTCGAGTTGCAGCCGCACCTTGGGCGCCTGCCACTGCGGCGGGGCGATCAGGTGCAGCACGCGGTATTTGTCCGGCTGTTCGTAGAAATAGAGTGACACATGTTCGCGCACGGCCGGGTCGCGGATGTTCGCCGCCACCCAGGACAGATCCTTGGTGCGGAACACCTGCACGTCCGCGCCCATGGGATAGGATGGCACGCGCGCATTGGTGACCACGTCGGCGGCATTGGCGAGGAAGGTCTCCACCCCCATGTCGATCACGTCGGGGCAGATCAGCGGGCAGTCGCCGGTAACCTCGACCACGATGTCGGAGGTCATGAAGGTTTGCGCATCGACCACGCGTTGCAACACATCGTCCTCGCTGCCGCGGAATACCGTCACGTTCTCGGTCTTCGCCCAGGCGGCGATGGCGTCGTCGCGGGGATCGGTGGAGGTGGCGACGACAATACCGTCGAGCGTGCCGCACGACCGCAGGCGCTCGACCAGCCGCGACAAAGATGGCCGGCCGTTGATGTCCATCAGCACCTTGCCTGGAAGCCGCGAGGAGCCCATGCGAGCTTCGATGCTGGCGACGACCCTGGGCTTGGCCATGGATCAGCCCTTGGCCAACGCGAGGAGGTCACGCCGCGCCGCGTGCACCTTGCGCAAGGCGGCCGCGAACTGGTCGATCTCGGCGTCGCTGACGTCGTACATGCAGGTCTCGAAGCACAACAACTCCGAACGATGCAGGCGCTCCGCGACCGGGCACAGGTCGCCTTCATAGCGGCGGTTGGTCAGGGTGAAGGGAAAACCAGTCTTGCCGAACCCGATGCGCCGTTGGAACAGAGGCAGGTGGTACAGCGGGCGCACATAGCCCAGGAAATGCGGAAAACCCTCCGCGTCCAGCGCGCGGCTGAAGACCTCGCGCGGCACGCCCATGACCTTTTCGTCATAGCGCGCCGACCAGACGTAGTAGGCGTGCGTGCAGCCGGGGCGCACGCGCGGCGCGGTCAGGCCTTCGAGCCCCGCGAGCGCCGCCGACAATTTTTCACCCAGCCGGACGCGGATGCCGATATGCGTGTCGGCATTGGCGAGCTGTACGGTGCCGACAGCGGCGGCGAGTTCGCCGAGCCGGTAGTTGAAGCCGATCAGCGAGGAAATATCGGCGAGTTGCAAGGGCTCGACCACGTTTTCGGCGTGGTTGCGGATCATTTGCAGGCGCAGGGCGAGGTTGTCGTCGTCGGTCAGGCAGACGCCGCCTTCGCCGGTGTGGATATGCTTGTGGTAGTTGAGGCTGAACACGCCGATGTGACCGATGGTGCCGGTGTATTTCCCCTTCTCGGCGGCGAGCACCGCCTGGGCGTTGTCCTCGATCAGGTGCAGGCCGCGTTCGTCGGCCAGCGCACGCAGCTCGTGCAGGCGGGCCGGGTGCCCGAACAGATTGACGGCGATGATCGCCTTGGTGCGCGGCCCGATCGCGGCGCGCACCGCATCCGGATCGATGCAGAAGGTTTCGTCCTCGATGTCGGCGAACACCGGAATTCCGCCATAAGCCAGCGGCGCCATGGCGGTGGCCGACATGGTGGTGGGCGGCACGATCACTTCGTCACCGGGACCGAGGCCGATGGCGCCCATGGCTGCGAACAGGCCGGAGGTGGCGGAATTGACCGAAACCGCATGGCGCGCGCCAAAGCGCTTGGCCCAGGCCGCCTCGAACGCCTTGACCCGCGGCCCGCCGAGGAACTCGTCGCCCCAGCTGCCGTAGAAACCCGACAGGCAATCGCTGTCCATGACCTCCGCGACCGCCTGCTTTTCCGCGGGCCCCATGGAGCGGTATTTGCGTGGGGTCGCGTCGACCGTCTTCGGGCCGCCAAGGATCGCGAGTTTACTCATTGGTCTTGTTCTTTGCGTCGAGGTCTTCGGCACATAGGCCAAATTCGAAGGCGTCGACCATATCCGATCCGCATTTGTAGTGCCGCCGCCGCAGGCCTTCCTGCGTATAGCCGGCCCCCAGGAAGGCCTTGGCGCTGCCGATATTGGGGCCATAGACCCCGGCGTTGAGCTTCTTCAGGCCGAGGGTGAGGATCGCGAACCGGCTGATTAACCGGATGGCGGCGGTGGCGACCCCTTTACCCCAGGCATCGCGGTCGCCGATGAACAGGCTGACGTCCGCGAGCAGGTGCGGCTGCTTGACCGGGCCGACCTTGATGTTGCCGACATGCTTGTCGTCCAGGCAGATGGCGAACAGGTGCTGATCGGGACTTGCGATCATGGCGCGCACGAAATCGCCGACACTGGCCAGGGTCTGCTCGGTGTGGCGGGTTTCCAGGTATTGGTTGACCTCGGGGTCGCGCAGCCAGTCCACATAGGTCTGGTTGACGTCATCCATGGAAATCGGCCGGATCATCACCCGGCCGTCGCTGATGGCTGTGGTGGCGGGACTGTTCATGCCTACACGACCTTGAATGGCAGGCCGTAGTTGGACAGGAAGGCCTTGGCGCGGATCGGATTGCTGTCGGAGAAATTGAACAGGCTGCCGCAGGCGAGGGCGCTGACGCCGGTTTCCAGAAAAGCGTCGCGCAGCTGGTTGTAGTCGCCCGATCCCCCGCAGCCGATCACGGGAACCGTGGCGCTGCGGCAGGCCTCCTTGATCAGCGGAATGTCGAACCCCGCCATGGTGCCGTCCTGGTCGATGGATTGGACGAAGAATTCACCGGCGCCCGCCGCCTCGCAAGCCTTGATATGCCCGGCCAGGGTAATGTCCTCGGTGACCGTGCCGCAGGCTGATTTCAGAACATAGCCGCCGCCGGTCGAGCGCCGGGTGTCGATGCTGACGACCACCGCCTGGGCGCCAAAACGCTCGGAGATGCGGGTGATAATGTCCTTGTCGCGGTAAGCGATGGAGTTCAGCACCACTTTGTCGGCGCCGTTCTTGATCAGGAAGGCGGCGTCGTCGAACGAGCGGATGCCGCCGCCGACCGCGATCGGCATGAACGCGACCTTGGACACGCCGGCGATCACCGCCGCCAGGGGCTCCACCGAGGGCCGTTCGCGGTCGATGTTCAGGAACACCAGTTCATCGGCGCGCTGGGCGCTGTAGACCGACGAGCTCTTGACCGGATCGCCGACGTCGCGGAATTCGCCGAAGCGCACCGTCTTGACCAGGCGCCCGTTCAGCAGCAGTTGGACCGGGATGATGCGCTTCTTCAGCATGCGCCATCCCACAGGCAGAAGTTCTCGAGCAGCTTGAGGCCGCTGGCTTCGCTCTTTTCGGGATGGAACTGGAAGCCGACCACATTGGCGTGGCTGACCGCGGCCGTGACCGGGCCGCCGTAATCGGTCTCGCCCAACACATCCGCCGGGTCGTCGCACTGCATCGCGAAGGAGTGCACGAAATAGAAATCCCGGTCCTGTTTGAGGCCTTCGTAGACCGGGTGGTCCTTTTTCTTGGTGAGCGAATTCCAGCCGACGTGTGGAATCCGCAAGTCGGGCGCGAGTTCCAGTTTGCGCACGGTGCCGGCGACCAGGCCGAGGCCTTCCATCTCGCCGCCCTCGGTGCCCATGGCGGCGAGGAGCTGCATGCCGAGGCACACGCCCAGCACCGGCCGGCCCGACGCGGCGAACGCCTGGATCGGCGGGCGCAGCTGGCGTTCGAACACCGCGCCCATGGCGGCGCGGAAGTGGCCGACGCCGGGAATGATCAGGTGCGTGAAGTCGTCGAATGCTGTTTGAGTCTCGGTGACCTGCACATCGAAGCCGTTGTGCTCGATGGCGTTGGACAGCGATCTCAGATTGCCCATGCCGAGGTCGAGGATGCCGATCACGGCCGGTTCCTATAGGTCAAAGTCGGTCGCGGACCGGCGCGGGCCCTCAGGCCTTGGCCGCTCCCTTGCGCTCGATCCCCTGGTTCTGGGGCGATTCGCGGTACCACTTGTCGAAGTCGTGGGTCTTGGGCGCATAGGGCGCATTGAAGTCGGGCTTGAACGGCGGCACCACGGTCTTGGCGACGATGGCGTTGAACTCTTCTTCGCTGAGGCCCAGATATTCCAGGAAGATCTGCAAGGACGGCGGCTTGCGGCCTTCGTATTCGCCGACCAGTTCCAGCGCCTTTTCCTTGGTGATGCGGTTGTTGCGCAGGTCGAGCGCGGTCATCTGCGTCACGCGGCTGTAGCCGCGCTTCAGGAACTTGATGTAATCGCGCATGCCCTGCATGTGGCATTCGATTTTTTCGTAGGGGTACTCGTTCCAGGGCATGCCTTCGACCTGGTCGCCCTGCCAGCCGAGTTCCTGGTTGATGATGGCGAACTGCTTCTTCACGTCCCAGGGGATGAAGGAGCCGAGGCAGACGGAACGATAGCGCAGCTTCTTCAGGGCCGACGTCGCCGGATAGGAGAACGGCGTCAGGTCGCGCGGGTCGAACTTGAAGTCGTCGGAGATCATGCCAGCCATGTCTTCGGCGGTGATGCCGAGGTTGACGAAGCGGTTGAAGCGGGTCTCGTCGACTTCCTCGATCTCATTCTCGCGGTAATCGTAGTAGCTGGTGTACTCGGACGACGGCTCGCCCCAGAACACCAGGGGCACCTGGTACTTGATCGCGACATGCATCGGGTAAGCGAAGATGCCGGTGTGGCAGTGCCAGCAGAAGTCGCCCTTGCGGATCAGCGCCTCCAGCATCACGCGCTTGACCAGCTTCCAATTGGGCGTGAACGACAGCACGTCGACGCCGAGCTGCTTGAAGGTGCGCTCGTTGTTCTTGAGCAGGCCCTCGCGCATGAAGCCGTGGTTGAACTGCACCACGAGCGGCTTCAGGCCGTATTCCTTGATCAGGTAGTAGAGCGTCCAGGTGCTATCCTTGCCGCCGGAGAACGGCACCAGGCAGTCGTAGTCGTGCTTGCCCTTGTACTGCTCGACCAGCTTGTCGAGCTCGCCCTTGCGGTACGACCAGTCGATGACCCCGGCCTTGAATTCCTTCTGACGGCAGATATTGCACACGCCGTTATGGTCGAATTCGATGGTCTCGTAGGTTTCGGGAAGATTGCAGACGGTGCAGCGCTTGAGCATGCGGGACATCTCTTGAACGGCGGGTGTTGTGGGCCAGGATCTCGGGACGGACGCCAGGATATAGGGTGCGCCGCCAACCCCTGACAACGATTTTATGGCGTTATTATAGGGGCTTATCCACGTGTAGTCCGATTAATTTCCTGTTGTTTGGGGTGTCTGCCCCGGATTCCCGCGCTGGGGCGGACAGTTAGCGCACCCCTTCGGTCACACCAGGTTCCAGCTCAGTGGCGTGCCGCGCACGGCTGCCTTGCGCGCCGGGCGGCCCAGGACCGCCTCGTAGTGCTTGGGCGGCAGGCCCAGGCCCGGGCGGATGCAGCGGATGTTCTCGCGGGTGAGGATCTCGCCCTCCTTGATGTCCTTGACCACGTAGATCGAGCGCCGGAACTGGAGCGATCCGCGTTCGGCGGCGGTGCAGCCGTAGCTGATCCCGCCCAGCGCCAGCCGGGCGCGCTCGGTTTCCACCACCAGGGCGGTCATTTCCGCGGGTTCGAGCGAGAACGTGCTGTCGACCCCGCCGTCGGCGCGGCGCAGGGTGAAGTGCTTCTCGATCACCGTCGCCCCGAAGGCCACCGCCGCCACCGCGGCGCCGACGCCCATGGTGTGGTCCGACAGGCCGACCTCGCAGCCGAACAGCTCGCGCAGGTGCGGAATGGTGCGCAGGTTGGTGTTCTCGGGGGTCGCCGGGTAGGTGCTGGTGCATTTCAGGAGCACGATGTCCTTGGCCCCGGCCTCGCGCGCGGCGCGCACGGTCTCGTCCAGTTCGGCGATCGAGGCCATGCCGGTCGAGATGATCATCGGCTTGCCGGTCCTGGCCACCTTGCGGATCAGGTTGAGGTCGGTGTTCTCGAACGACGCGATCTTGTGGCAGGGGACATTCAGGCTTTCCAGGAAGTCCACGGCGGTGTCGTCGAACGGCGTCGAGAAGCACAGCATGCCGAACTTGGCGGCGTGCTTCATGATCGGTTCGTGCCACTCCCAGGGCGTGTGGGCCTTCTGGTAGAGGTCGTAGAGCTTCTCGCCGCTCCACAGCGATTTCTTGTCGCCGATCGAGAATTCCGGTTGCGGCGCGTCGATGGTCATGGTGTCGGCGGTGTAGGTCTGCAGCTTGAGGGCGTGGGCGCCGGTCTTGGCGGCGGCTTCCACGATCTCGAGCGCACGGTCCAGCGACTGGTTATGGTTGCCGGACATCTCCGCGATGACGAACGGCGGATGCGCGGCGCCGATGAAGTGAGGACCGATCTTGAAGGCGTGGGACATCCAGGAACCCGTTCGGTTAAGGAGCGAGCGTGTAGACAAGGCGCCCGTCTGGGGATCCGGGCCGTAAAACGAAGCCAAGGCTGTCGAAAACGCGCCGGGATGCGGTGTTTTCCGGCCTCACCTCGGCAGTTATAGGAACCGAACCTTCGCGCCGCAATGTCTCGACCCCCAGCGCGACCAGCTTTTTTCCCCAGCCGCGGCCCCGGGCGAAGGATTCGAGCGAATAACTGAGCGTGGCCGCCCCGCCCGTGTCGCGGTCGAAACGGATCTGCCCCACCGGCAGGCCCTGTGCTTCCAGCACGAAAAGCCTGACCCGGGGATCCGCCAGCTTGCCGGCGAACCAGGCGCAGTGGTTGGGCCAGGGGATTGGGCCCGTGGAAAAGGACTGCCGGCGGACATCCGGTTCGTTGGCCAGGTCGAAATAGAACCCGCGATCATCGGCGCGGGCGGGCCGCAAAACCAGGGCGTCATCCGTGGACGGCAGAAGGACTTCGGCGATCCGTTGCGCGCCGCGCCCATCGACCATCCGCTGGCCGGCCTCGGTCATGCGCTGCCGGGCGTCGGGGTCGGCCAGCAGCCCGCGCAAGCGGTCACGCAAGGCATCGGCGGATAGGTTCTCGGCTGCCCCCGCGTAGATCAGTGCGCCGGCCGCGGCTAAGTCGCGGGTGGCCGGCACCTGATTGTCGGCGAGCGTGATGACCACCGCCGGCGCACCGGCACGGGCGCGCTCCCAGGTGGTGCCGCCGCCGGCGCCAATCGCCACGTCCGCCGCGCCCAGCAGGCCGGCCAAGGTCGGCTGCGGGCCGAGAACGGTGGTGCCGGCGCGTCGGGCGGCGGCCGTTTCCAGCCGGGCGCGGTGGGGATAGCTGGGGCCCGCCACCAGATCGACCTGGATGCCGTCGAATTCCGGCGCGGACAGCGCCGCCAGCGCGCGGCCGGTCATATCGGCGAGATCCGCCCCTCCAAAAGACACCAGGATGCGCTTCACCGGCTGTGCCACCGCGGGCCGATACGGCAGGGCGGCATAGTCGCCCCCCAGTAGCGCGTAGCGGGGGCCTAGACAGAGCTGAGCCGTGGCGGGGACAAGGCCCTGGTAGCGCGCCGCCGGGTTCAACGAGAAATTCTGATCCATCAGCAGATCGCAGTCGTGGCGGCGATTGGCCATGTCGTCGATGGCCATGATGCGCTCCGCGTGGGGGCGCATGTGCTTCTGCCAGTCGACGCCGAGGCCGTAATGATCGACGATCAGCCAGTCGGCGTTCTCTCCCGCCAGCGCCGCGGCGGTGGCGTCACTGTCGGCGTTTTCGCCGGCGATGGCGGCGGGGAGGGCGCGGACGGTCCAGCCTTCCGCGCGCAGCGCCGCGAGCATGTTGCCCGGACAGTCCCGCGACACGAAAGTGATCTCTGCGCCGCGCTGCGCGAGAACCCGCGCGAGCGTGCGGCAGCGCACGACATGGCCCGATCCGATCTGGGCTGACGCATCGGCCCGGATCGCGATCTTCATCGCGGAACCTCTTTGTCCTCGGCCAGCGACTTGGCCAGCCCGGCATTGCGCTCGAAACCGGCGTTGATGTCGGCAAGCTGCGGCTTCCGGCGCAGGAGATCGAGGATATCCGCCAGAGAGAACGCCGGGTTGGACGGATAAAGCTCGCGGTAGACCGCTTCGACGAACACCAGGTCGGCCGGCTCATCCACCGTCCAGCGCATGTGGGAGAGATTCTCCGGAAGGGCTATGTTGCCGCGCCGGAAGATCTCCGGATGGTTGCGGATGAACAGAGTGACGTGCTCGCGCTCGGATTGGAGGCGGGCATCGCGGTGGGCGCGCGTGAGCGCCTCCATGCGGATGATCTCGGTGTCGAGGCCATCGGGATAGGTGGCCGGTTCCACGTTCGATACATAGTCGAACGCACCCGAGCGGTAATGGGCGACGACCGCGTCGATCGTCTCGGGATCGGCCAGCGGGCAGTCGCCGGTGAGGCGCACCACCGCCGCCGGGTTGAAGGGGGTGGCGGCCGTGATGAAGCGGTCGAGCACGTCGTTCAGGTTGCCGCGCGCGACCTTCACGCCGTGCGACCCGCAGGCCTCGGCCAGCGCGTCGTCGCTCGGGTCGGTGCTGGTGGCGACCACCAGGTCCTGGATCTCGCGGCAGCGGCGTACCCGCTCGATCTGGCGGAACAACATGGGTTGGCCGAGAAGCGGCGCAAGAACCTTGCCGGGAAACCGGCTGGAGCTCACCCGGGCCTGCAGGACGGCGAGGATCATGGTCTAGTCCTGAAGTATGGCCTGGGTCTTCTTCCAGTAATGCTCGAAGACCTCGACGAACCGGTTGCCTTCGAAATCCGCTGTCGGCAGCGAGGCCGGGTTCGCGATTCGCGCCAGGTGCCGGAATTTGGCCGCGCCCGAATTGCACCAGACGAAGCCGTCATCGCGGTAATCGTAATCGATCTCCTTTTCTCCCAGCAGCGCCAGCGCCGGTGCCTGGCCGCGGTCGGCCATATCGGCATAGACGCCGTACATGACCAGCTGATCGATGCCCCACTTCAGCATCTTGTCCCGGTAGAACCGCCCGATATACGCCGCCATCAGGCGGAAATACTCCAGCGACGCGGGGCTGGTGCTGGCGCCGACGATGCAGGCGTTGAACTGGTTCCAGGGTTCGAACCGGCCGGGCCGGACGCGCATCGCGATATCCTTGCCCTTGAGTTCGGCGAACATCTCGGCTGGGTCGCGATTGAACAGCGCGTCCACGTCCATCATCCACAGGGGGCACTCATAGGCCAAAAGGTGCTGATAGAACCGGATGAAGCGCACGGCGTGGTAGTAGCCGCGCGCGTTCGGGTCATTGGGCTGGAATCCCGGAGCCTCGACCGAGATCGCGAACTTCAGGGGCGCCAGCTTTTCGCAGAACGCCCGGGCCGCGTAGGCCTGGTCGTTGGTGGCGTCCATGATGTGGATGTGGACGGGCGTGCCCGGCGCCTTGTCCTTGAGCGAGACGATCATGGGCTGCGCGAAGGCCGTGAAATAGGTGTAGTTACACGACAGGTAAACCACGCCGCCGGGATCGGGCGCGAGCGGCGTCAGCAGGAACATGTCGGGAATGCCCGCGGTGATGTCAGAAAGCTGCTCGCGGCGCAGTTCGTCGTAGAACGCCGGCTGGAATCGGATGCAGTCGAGGATATTGCCGCGCGGGGGTTCGCCCGGCCCCGGCAGCATCAGGGGCTCGGCGCCCAGCCGGTCGCCCTGGATGAAACGCGCATAGCCCAGGCACATCCGCCCGGTGGCATGGTCGGGTCCGTTCATGCGCTGGATTGCGGTGCGTTCGTAGTCCTTCACGTAGTCGGAGGCGTAATTGTAAAACAGCTCGCTGATGTCGGTGGCGTGATACGGCATCAGGCCGCGCCGCATCCGCTCCCACCATTCTTTCTGCAGGATCAGGGTTTCGAGGATCTGCGCGCGCCGGGCGGGCTTATCGCCCATGGTGGCGAGCAAGCGCTCCATGATGGCGACCCCGCCTTCCGGATCCTTTGCCCAATTGGCGTTGGTGTATTTGACCGCGGCCGAAATATCGTTGGGTGATCCCTCCAGGGCGAGACGGTAGCATTCCCGCGCGCCCGGCTTGTCGCCCAGGCGCTCCTTGATCCCGGCCATCCGCATCGCCGCGTTGTAGTTGGTCGGCAAACTCTTGAGGATGGTCTTGAGGCAGATCATGGCGCGGGGCAGATCGCCGGTCTCGTCGTAGAGCTGCGCCAGCAGCAGCGTGGTTTCGACCAGCGCACCCTTTTCCACATAAGGAGCCAGGAAAGCGATGGCCTCGGCCTTGCGGCCGAGCTGGTTCATGACCACGCCCATGCCGTGAATCGCACGCAGGTCGTTCGGCGCCATCGCGAAGGCCGTGCGGAAAAGTTGCTCGGCGCGCGGAACATCGCCGGCATTGAAGGCGGCGACGGCGTCCATGATCGCGGCATCGATCGATCCGGCGCCCGGCGTGGTTACGTTCGACATAAACAGATTCCCGTGTAGCTCATTTGGGCCATCGCGAAGGTTCCAGGATGTTCACGTCATCGACGGCGAAATCCGAGTATAGCACGTCCGGCAAGGGGCTCGCCGCGGCGTCCCGTATTTCCCCGAACTGCGCGGCGGTCTCGCAGCCGACCACCACGCGGTCAATGGAGGGCTGCGCGAGGCAGAAATGGAGGGCGGCGGCCAGCGCGCCGGCGCCGTTCCCGGCGAACAGGGCGTGAAGCGCCGCATGCCGCGCGCGGATCGCGGCGAAGTGCGGGGGCAGACCGGCGGGGGGCATCAGCAGCAGGCCCTGCAAGAAGGCGCTGCGGGCGTGGACCTCGACGCCGCGCCCCTTGAGTTCGGCGAGCACGCCGCTGGCGAGGAAGCGCTGGTCGTAAATGTTGAACGGCAGCTGGATGATTTCGATCGGAAAAGCCGCCGCCACCGCGCGCGCCTGTTCGGGGTTGTAGACCGACACGCCGATGCGGCGCGCCTTGCCGCCGGCCCGGAACCGCTCCAGAACCCGCCACAGGCGGTCTGCGCCTGGCGCGAGCAGGTTGCCCGCGTCATGGACGAGCACGGCGTAAACCGAGGCCCTGCGCAGCCGCGTCAGCGATTCTTCCAAAGCCGCCGCGACCTCGCCGGCCGAG
>JAIBCD010000039.1 GCA_019694335.1 Rhodospirillaceae bacterium
ACTGGTGCGCCCGCGCCTCACGCCGGAAGTGAAACTGCTGCTCCTGCGCATCCTGCCGATGGCCTTCGGCGCGGGAATTTATCAGTTCAACGTCATGGCCAATAAAAGCATCGCGACCCTGGTCGGACCGGGCGCGGTGTCCTGGATCACCTACGCCGACCGCATCAACCTCTTGCCGGTGGGCATTTTCGGCACCGCCATCGGCGTGGCGCTGCTGCCGTTGCTCGCGCGCCATATTCAGGCGGGTGACGAATCTGCGGCGCTGCACGACCAGAACCGCGCCATCGAGATTTCCCTGCTGCTGACCGTGCCGGCCGCCGCCGGGATCGCCATGTTGGCCGGGCCGATCACCGCCAGCCTGTTCGAATACGGCGCTTTCACGCCCCACGACCGCGAAATGGTGGCAGCGGCGCTGCTGGCGTTCTCGCTGGGACTGCCGGCCTATGTGCTCAACAAGGCGTTGACGCCCGGCTTCTTCGGCCGCCACGACACCAAGACGCCGGTGATCGCGTCGTCGGTCTCGCTGGTGTTCAACATCGCCATCAATATCGCGCTGATGAAAAGCATGGGCCACGTTGGCATCGCCCTCGGCACCACGGTTTCGGCCTGGATCAACGCAGGCATGCTGACCGTCATTCTGCATCGCCGCGGCCATCTCAAGGCCGATGCAAGGCTGAAGCGCCGGTTGCCGCGCATCGTCGCGGCCTGTGTCGCGATGGCCGGCGTGTTGTGGGCGAGTACGATGGTGACGGGGAATCTTCTCGGGCCGGTATTCGGCACCGAGTCCGCGCCCGCCGCGCATTTCGGGCTGCGAGTCGTCACCTTGGCCGGGTTGATCGGATTGGGTGGGTTGGCCTATGGCGCTTCAGCATTTTTGTTCGGCGCGGCCCAACGCTCCGACCTTGCGCTTTTGCGCCGTGGTCCCAAGGGCGCCCCGCCGCCCGATTTGGGCTAGACCCACCCTCCGGGCTGGGCTACCACACCTGCGGCTAAGCGCATGGGAGACTCCAACCTCTCGTGCCTCCATACATCGTTAGGAGCAGACCAATGACCAGCGGGTCCACACCGCGCGCCTCTGTGCGCGAAGGCGCACAAACAAATAGTAGCGGGCATTCGCCCGCGCGAGGCCGCATTTTTTCGGGCATCAAGCCCTCCGGTAATCTCCACCTCGGCAACTATCTCGGCGCGATCCGCAATTGGGTCGGGATGCAGCGCGACTATGACAGCATGTTCTGCATGGTCGACCTGCACGCCATCACGGTGTTCCAGGATCCCAAGGAACTGACCCGCAACACGCGCGAAGTCGCCGCCGGCATGATCGCGAGCGGCATCGATCCCGCCGCCTGCATCCTGTTCGTGCAGAGCCATGTGTCCGCCCACGCGGAACTCGCCTGGGTGTTCAACTGCGTCGCGCGCCTCGGCTGGCTGAACCGCATGACCCAGTTCAAGGACAAGGCCGGCAAGAACCGCGAGGCCTCGTCGTCGGGACTGTATGTCTATCCGAACCTCATGGCCGCCGACATTCTGGTCTACAAGGCGACTCACGTGCCGGTGGGCGAGGACCAGAAGCAGCATGTGGAACTGGCGCGCGACATCGCCGCCAAGTTCAACAACGATTACGGCGTCGAGCTGTTCCCGCTGCCCGAGCCCGTGATCCAGGGCCCGGCCACCCGCGTCATGTCTCTGCGCGACGGATCGAAGAAGATGTCCAAGTCCGAAATGACCTCTGACGCCGCGCTGATCTATCTCACGGACACGGCGGACGAGATCGCCCAGAAGATCCGCAAGGCGACGACCGATTCCAACCCGCTGCCCGATACGGCCGAGGGCCTGGCCGGCCGCCTGGAAGCCGAGAACCTGGTGAACATCATGGCGGCGCTGTCGGACCGCACGCCCGAGCAGGTGATCGCCGAAGTGGCGGGCTGGCAGTTCTCGCAGTTCAAGAACCGCCTGACCGAGATCGCGGTGGCGACCTTGGGCCCGATCACCGCCGAGATGAACCGGCTGATGAACGACCCGGCCGAGATCGACCGCGCGCTCAAGGTCGGCGCCGACAAGGCCCGCGACCTGGCCGCGCCGATCCTGAAGGAAGCATACGCCGCGGTGGGGTTCCTGCCCGCGATCTAAAAGGACACCGGTCTTGGAGATAAACCAGGTCCGCTATTTCCTCACGCTTTGCCGGGAACTCAATTTCACCCGGGCGGCGGAGCTATGCCATGTCTCCCAGCCGGCGCTGACCAAGGCGATCAAGAACCTGGAAGAGGAACTGGGCGGCGAGCTGTTCCGGCGCGAGCGCGGCAACACCCACCTCACCGACCTCGGCCGCCTGGTGAAACCGCATTTCGACCAGGTATTTGCGGCGACGGAGACGGCGCGCGCGGAAGCCAGCAGCTTCCGCAAGGTGAAGAAGGCGCCGCTGCGGCTGGGCGTCATGTGCACCATCAGCCCGCAGATGATGGTGGGATTCCTGAAAGCGGTGCGCGAGCGCATCCCGGCCGTGGAACTGGTGATCCAGGAGCATCCGGGCGCGGCCCTGGTCGAGTGCATGATGAAAGGCGACGTGGATGTCGCCATCGTCGGCATGCCCAAGCTGCCGCCGCGGTTCGAGGCCATCCCGCTTTACACCGAACGCTACGGGGTCGCCTTCGCCAAGGGACACCGGTTCGAGAAGATGAACGCGGTGCCCGCCAAGGAACTGGCGGACGAGAACTATGTGGAACGGTCCTTGTGCGAATACCAGGATCATTGGGATGCCATGAACCTGGGGTGGGACGTGGACGTGAAAGTGCGCTTCCGCAGCGAGCGCGAGGATTGGGTGCAGGCCATGCTCGCCGCCGGCATGGGGTGTGCGGTGATCCCCGAGTTCATGCCGCGCCTCGCGGACGTCGCGCTGCGCCTGCTGGTCGAACCCGAGGTGGGCCGCACGATCTCGCTGGTGACGGTCGCGGGCCGCCGCCACACCCCGGCGACCCGCGCGCTCACCGACCTTGCGCGAAGCTATCGCTGGGAATCCCTGTAAAATAAGGGTTTCTTCAGCGACGATAACTCCCGGTTATCGATATTCTAACCAGCCGGTATTGGGCGGCAGGCCGCCGCCGCCGCTAACCTCTCTCCATCGCAGCGGCCCAATTCCGGGCGCTGTGACTCGGGAGAAACAGCATGAACCGCACGTCCCTGTCGCTCGCCGCCGCCATCATCGGCGCGGCCGCTTTCGCCACCGCCGCCCAAGCCGCCGACAAGGCCAAGGGCGGCGCCACCAACGAACATTGCTACGGTATCGCCAAGGCCGGCGAGAACAACTGCGCCGCCGCCAACGGCCGCCACTCCTGCGCGGGCGAAGCCAAGGTCAACTACAGCGGCCAGGAGTTCAAGGAAGTGGCCAAGGGCACCTGCGAGCAGATGAACGGCAGCCTGAAGCCGTTCGAAGGCACCAACACAAAAATCAAATAAGGCCTCCCGCGAAGCCGCCCGGACAGCTTGTTTGTGTGCCGGGCGGCGGCGCGAGTCTGGAGAGACGCGATGATCGCCAAGCTCACGGAAACCCATGCCCAAGTCACGGACGTGCTGGCGCGTTACGCCAGCCCGGTGTTCGATGTCGCGGTGCGGCTGTTCATCGCCAGCATATTTTTCAAATCCGGCCTGACCAAGATCAAGGATTGGGACATCACCGTGTCCCTGTTCGCGGACGAATACCAGGTGCCGGTGCTGCCGCCGGAAATCGCGGCATTCCTCGGCACCACCTTTGAACTGACGATGCCGGTATTTCTGGCGCTGGGCCTCGGCGCGCGCCTCGCGGCCCTGCCGCTGCTCGGCATGGCCTGCGTGATCCAGTTCGTGCTCGGCGCCGCCAACCCCGACTACGACAACCCCATGCACTTCTATTGGATGTTCCTGCTGGGGATGATCATCGTCAAAGGCCCAGGACCTATTTCCCTCGACGGCCTGATGCGCGCCCGCCTGAGCCACGGACCCGCTTCGAGGTCTTAAGGGCGGTCTCGCCCATCTTTTCCAGGGTGTCGGCCCAGAAGGTCTTTACCCGCTGGACCGCGGCGCTGTTGGCCAGGCCCATGTGGTCGATGGTGATCTGCGCTTTCTCCGGCCCCTTGGCGGTGAAGCGCACTTCCACCTTGCCGCCGTCCTTGTCCCAGGCGAAGCGCATGTTCTTGCCGGGATTGCGGGTGGTGACGGCGATGGCTTCCTTCAGGAACGAACCGCGCGTGCGGGCCTCGTCCCAGGCCGCGAACAACTGATCCAGTCCGGTCGCCAAAGTACGCGACACACTGGTGTTGAAACCTTGCGCGGTCTGGTGCAATTCGCGCAGGCCCTTGGCGCGTTCGTAACCCACGGTCACCATCTGCGACCACCAGTCGGCGAGCTTGTGGCGCTTGCTCAGGAGCGCGGTGATCTCCTTGTGGTTCATGGCCTTGGCCCCGGCCTTATCGAGCGCCGCGATCCATTCCGCCCAGGTCTTGCCGGTCTTGGCCTTCACCGATGCGTCGCTCATGCCGGGCGCGCTATTTTTCTTCCCTGTTTTCTTGGCGGCTTTCTTTTTGGGCGCGGCTTTCTTCTTCGCTTTGGTCTTCGCGGTCATGCATCACACCACTTGGCAGGCGCGCTCGAACGAGAGGCGCGGGTTGCGGGGGAATATCTTCCGGTCGTCGCCGTAAGCGAGGTTGCACAGGAAATTGGATTTGACGCGGCCGTCGGGGAAGAAAGCCGCGTTGACCTTGGCCTGGTCGAAACCGCTCATGGGGCCGTAGTCGAGGCCGAGCGCGCGCGCCGCGACCATGAGATAGGCGCCTTGCAGCGAGCCGTTGCGCAGCGCGGTTTCCTGAATGTGGGCCTCCTTACCCTCGAACCACGAGCGCGCGGTCTGGTCGTGAGGGAACAACTCCGGCAGCAGTTCATAGAACCGTGTGTCGTAACCGATGATCACGGTCACCGGCGCGGCCATGGTCTTTTCGAGATTTCCGGCGGACAGGCAGGGCTTGAGCTTCTCCTTGCCCTCCTTGGACATGACGAAGACAAAACGCGCCGGCGTGGAATTGGCGGTGGTGGGGCCGAACTTGGCGAGATCGTAGATTCGCCGCAGCAGTTCTTCGGGAATCGCCTCGGGCCGCCAGCTGTTCTGGGTGCGGGCTTTCCTGAAGATCAGGTCCAGCCCTTGGTCATCCAGGGCGCCGCGTCCAACCATAGCCCAACTCCTTCTGCGCTTGTGGGCGCAGCTTGGGAGGCTTGGTTGCCTAAGGCAAGCCTAAGACTCTATTTTTGGTCGCATTTTCTGCGGAAAACCGGCTTCCACTTTTCCGGAAAATGCTCCGTTAAGCGACAGCTTCCACTTGCTGCACTTCGGGCACGTAGTGCCGCAGCATGTTCTCGATGCCCATCTTCAGGGTGGCGGTGGAGCTAGGGCAGCCGGCGCAGGAGCCGCGCATCTGCAGGTAGACCGTGCCGTTCTTGAAACCGCGATAGACAATGTCGCCGCCGTCCTGGGCGACGCCGGGGCGCACGCGGGTGTCGATCAGTTCCTTGATCTGCGAGACGATCTCGCTGTCCTCGCCGGCGTCATCGGCGGCGATTTCGCCTTCGGCCTGTTCCATCACCGGCGCGCCGGCAGTGAAATGATCCATGACCGCGCCCAGCACCATGGGCTTCAACACCTGCCAGCTTTTGTCGCCGGCCTTGGTGACGGTGATGAAATCGCTGCCGAGGAACACGCCCTGCACGCCGTCGATCTCGAACAACAAGCGGGCAAGAGGCGAACGCGCCGCTTCCTCGCGGCTGGTGAAGTCGGCGACACCCGAGGTCAGCACATCGCGGCCCGGCAGGAACTTGAGGGCGGCGGGGTTCGGGGTGTCTTCGGTCTGGATGAACATGGCTATCTCCGGAACAGCGCGTGGCTCTCACATAAGGTGCGAAAGGTGACCGCTCAATAGGACCAAATCGGTCCCAAATCAACTTATTGCGTCAATCTGCTCCAACGTGAGATCCCCGGGCACGATGGTGACCGGGATATTGATTTTGCCCGCTAATTTGCCCGACAGCGCCGAGACGATCGGGCCGGGGCCCTCGGTACCGGTGCCCGCGCCCAGCACCAGGACCGAGATCGAGGGGGTTTCCGCGATCACTTTGGTCAGTTCGGTCAGGGCGTCGCCCTGGCGGAAATAGAGTTCCGGGAACTTGCCGATCTGGCGGTGCACTTCGCCGGCCACTTCCTGCAGGCGCCGCTCCGCTTCGGTGCGGGCTTCGTGATCCATCAGTTCGCCGATGGTCTTGAAGTGGTGGAATTCGGTCTGCGGCACGACGTGGAACAGGGCGATGCCGCCGCCGGTGCGGGCCGCGCGGCGGCAGGCGTAGCGCAAGGCCGCCTTCATCTCGGCGCTGCGGTCCACCACCAGCAGGAACGTACGTGCATCCTCGTAGAATTCGGTCTCGCTCATGTGCGGCGGAACGCGACGTTGGCCATCCAGCCGGCGCTGGCGGCGAGCAGGATGGAGACAATTCCGTAAAGCGGCGCGAGGTTGTGCGCGAAATCGAAGATGTCGGCACTCATGCCGATCTGGGAAATATTGAGCGGCACGATCTCGGCGCTGGTCACGTCGCCGTCGCGGAACAGGTATACCTCGACCAGATAAGTGCCGGTCGGCACGTTCGAGGGGAAGTGCAGTTCGGTGCGAAACAGGCGGTTGGACATGAAGTTGACCGCGCCGAGGCCCTGATCGTACAGGCTGGCTTCGGTCTTCAGGCGCACGAAGGCCTTGCGGAAATCCGCGACTTCCTCGGGCTTCAGCGCGGTGTCCGCGAGCGTGCCGATGCGCAGATTGTCGATGCCGATCTGATAGCGCGACAGCAGGGTCTGCGGCGCGAATTCGTCCAGCGGCCGGCTGGAGGCGACACGGTAGTAGGACGGCGCGTCGCGGAAGGTCACCTCGTCGGTGTTCACCCACATCGGGCCCTTACGGCCCTTGCGGCGGATCACTTCATTCTCCGCCGGTCCGCGCACCACGACCGCGATATCGCCTGGCCCGTCGGTGGCGCCGAACAGCAGTACATCGGTGCCGCTGAAACCGGTGGTGATGGCGACCAGGTGGCTGGAGAGGTCGGCCACCAGCGGTACGCTGCCTTGGGCGCGGGCTTCGCTTCCCAGCACGGCAATCATCGCGGCGAGGGTGAGGAGGCGCTTCACTCGCCGCTCCCCGTGCTCAAGGTGAACAACTCATGAGGCTGGATCACCAGCCCCAAGGCGAGCCGGATGGCGACCGCCAGGATCATCACCGCCAGGGCGACGCGCAGGTATTCGCCCTTCACCTTGCTCGACAGCCTGACGCCGATCTGGGTGCTGACCACGCCCACCACCAGCAGCAGCAACGCCAGCACCAGGTCCACGGACTGGTTGATGATCGATTGCAGGAGGGCGGTGTTGGCGGTGACGAAGGTGATCTGCAACAGCGACGTGCCGATCACCACCTGGGTCGGCATGCCGAGCAGGTAGATCATCGCCGGCACCATCAGGAACCCGCCGCCCACGCCCATGGTCGCCACCAACAGGCCCACCAGGAAGCCGATCCCCAGCGGCAGCAGCGCCGAGACGTAGAGCTTGGATTTGCGGAAGCGGAACTTGAGCGGCAGGCCGTGCATCCAGGTGTGGCGGCCCGGCCCGCGCGCCGCGAGCGCCACCGCCGCCGGGCGCTTCTTGAGCACGCCCGGCAGGCTTTCCGTCAGCATGAATCCGCCGACCACGCCCAGGAACAGCACGTAACCGAGCGAGATGGTGAGGTCGATATGGCCGGAGTTCTTGAGCAGGCTGAACACCCACACGCCCAGCCCCGAACCCAGGAACCCGCCGACGGTCAGCACCGCGCCCATTGCGAAATCCACGGTGCCGCGCCGCATATGGGCGAGCACGCCGGAGACCGAAGAACCGACGATCTGCACCGATTGGGTGCCCACGGCGACAGCCGGCGGCACGCCGACAAAGATCAGCAGCGGCGTCATCAGGAACCCGCCGCCGACGCCGAACAGCCCCGACAGCAACCCCACCGCGCCCCCGAGGCCGAGGACGAGAAAGATGTTCACCGACATCTCGGCGATGGGGAGGTAGACCTGCATGCCCTTGCAGCGTGCTCTTTCGCGAAAAACCCGTGTCTTCGGGTTTTAAGAGCCTAAGGAAGGGGGTTCAAGCAATGAATTCAGGCGCTCCGGCGCAACGTTTTGCCGGTACCAGTCGTAGGTCTTGGCGATGCCGTCGCGCGCGCGGGGAACGCGCGCCAAATTTAAAGAAGAGGGACGGGTTTAAAGAAGAGGGATGGGCCTGGGCGGCTATTGCCGCGCTCCGGCGACGTTGGCCTTGTACCACGCGTAGGTCTTGGCGATGCCGTCCCTCAGGGAGGTGGTCGCCTTCCAGCCCAGGGCGTTGATGCGCGTGACGTCCATGAGCTTCCGGGGCGTGCCGTCGGGTTTCGCGGCGTCGAAGGACAAAGCGCCCTCGAACCCGACCACCTCGGCCACGGTTTCGGCCAGCGCCCGGATGGTCAGGTCGTCGCCAAAGCCGATGTTGATATGGCTGTCGTCGGAGTAGGTCTTCAGCAGGTGGACGCAGGCCTCGGCCGCGTCCTCGACATACAGGAACTCGCGGCGCGGGTTGCCGCTGCCCCAGACCGGCAGGACCGGATCGCCGGACATTTTGGCCTTATGAGCCTTCACCATCAGGGCCGGCAGCACGTGGCTGGACATCAAATCGAAGTTGTCGCCGGGCCCGTAGAGATTGGTCGGCATGCAGGAGATGAAGTCGCGGCCGTATTCGCGGCGGTAGGCCTGGCACTGTTTGATGCCGGCGATCTTGGCGACCGCGTACCACTGATTGGTCGGCTCCAGAGGCCCGGTGAGCAGGTATTCCTCCTTCAGCGGCTGGGGCGCAAGGCGCGGATAGATGCAGGAGGATCCGAGGAACAACAGCTTCTCCACGCCGATCTTGTGGGCGGTGGACAGGATATTGGACTGGATCTGCAGGTTGTCGGTGAGGAACTCGACGGGGTTTGAATCGTTAGCGACGATGCCGCCGACCACCGCCGCCGCCAGGACCACTGCTTGCGGTTTATGTCCCGCCATCCAGGATTCCACGTCGCCCTGGCGCGTGAGGTCGAGATCGGCGCGGGTCGAGGTCAGGACTTCGCAATCTTCCTTTTGCAGGCGCCGGGCGATCGCGCCGCCCACCATGCCGGTGGATCCCGCGACCCAGACGCGTTTTCCCCTGAGTCTGAAGTTGGCCATCAGTCGTTGCGGTCGAAGCGTAAGGACTCCGCGGCCACGGCCTTCAGGTCGGCGGCCACCATTTCCTTGACCATGGCCTTGAACGGCGTGGTGTATTTCCAGCCGAGCTTCTTGCGCGCCTTGCGCGGATCGCCCAGCAGCAGGTCCACCTCGGTCGGGCGGAAATAGCGCGGGTCGATCTCCACCAGCACTTTTCCCGTCTTCACGTCGCGGCCCTTCTCGTCCACGCCTTTGCCTTTCCAGGCGATCTTCACGCCGGTTTCGGCGAAGGCCAGTTCGACGAACTCGCGCACCGCGTGGGTTTCGCCGGTCGCCAGCACATAATCGTCGGGTTCGTCCTGCTGCAGGATGCGCCACATGCCTTCCACATAGTCGCGGGCGTGGCCCCAGTCACGTTTGGCGTCGAGGTTGCCGAGGTAGAGTTTTTCCTGGAGCCCAAGTTTGATGGCCGCGACCGCGCGGGTGATCTTGCGGGTGACGAAGGTCTCGCCGCGGATCGGACTCTCGTGGTTGAACAGGATCCCGTTGGAGGCGTGATAGCCGTAGGCCTCGCGGTAGTTCACGGTGATCCAATAGGCGTAGAGCTTGGCGGCGGCGTAGGGCGAGCGCGGATAGAACGGGGTTTTCTCCGACTGCGGAATCTCCTGGACCTTGCCGTAGAGCTCCGAGGTCGAGGCCTGATAGAACCGCGTCTTGTCCTTGAGGCCCAGGATGCGGATGGCTTCCAGCAGGCGCAGGGTGCCGGTGGCGTCGGCGTTGGCGGTGTACTCCGGGGTCTCGAAGCTCACCTGCACATGGCTCTGGGCGGCCAGGTTGTAAATCTCGTCCGGCTGCACTTCCTGCACCAGGCGGATCAGGTTGGTGGCGTCGGTCATGTCGCCGTAATGCAGGCGGAACTTCACGCCCTTCTTGTGCTGATCCTCGTACAGGTGATCGATGCGCCCAGTGTTGAACGACGACGAGCGCCGCTTCACGCCGTGCACCACATAGCCTTTGTCGAGCAGGAGTTCGGCGAGGTAGGCCCCGTCCTGTCCGGTGACGCCGGTGATCAGCGCGACTTTTGGAGAAGCTGCGCCCTTCCGGGACGCGGGCGGGTTTTTGGACGCTTTGCGCCGGGCGGCTTTGGGCATGAGGGCCTTCGGGGAATGCGGATGGCGGAAACCAGCGCACCATAACGCAAGGGCCCGCGGCCGCGCCATGATTTTGAGGCCAGAACGTTGTATTGTCTCGGGAAATGGCCGATAAAAGCAGCGATACGTTCACGCCCCCAAGGACGCCTCGCGTGGCTTTGCTCGATCATCTTCTGCCCCGTGCGTTGCAAGGCACGAACCGCATCCGGCGCGTTCATCCGCGCAACTTCGCGATCTATGTGCACGACGTGGCGGCGGCCTTCCTGGCCTTCCTGGTGGCGTTCTGGCTGCGCCCCAATGTCTCGGTGTCCTGGTTCGAACAGATCGAGATGGCGGGCGCCTTCGCCGCGGTGGCGGCGGTGGTCTACCTCTATACCGGCCTCTACCGGCATGTCTGGGAATATGTCTCGGCCCAGGACGCCATCAATGTTTTGCGCAGCGCGTCGATCGTGGTGCTGCTCTACCTGCCGACCGGCTTCGTCCTGAACCGCCTGGAGGACTTGCCGCGCACCATGCTGATTTCGAGCTGGCTGGTGCTGGTGATGTTCCTGGCCGGGCCGCGTCTTGCATACCGCATGCTCAAGGACCGGGCCTTGCGCGGGCTGATCAGCGGTGCGCCGGCGGGCATGCCGATCCTGCTGGTGGGCGCCGGGCCGGAAGCAGCGCATTTCATCCAGGCGGTGCAGCGTGACCGCAGCAAGAGCTACCATGTGGTCGGCATGCTGACGCGCCGCCTCGACCGCGTCGGCCAGGTGATCCAGGGCGTCGACGTGCTGGGCCGCGACGAGGATCTTGCCCGCGTGGTGGCGGAACTTGATGCGCGCGGCCGCAGGCCGGAAAAGCTGGTGCTGGTGCGCGCCGATGTGCACGGCAGCGAAATCCGCGAGCTGCTGGTGAAGGCCGAGGAGGCCGGCTGCACGCTGTCGCGCGTGCCGCCCGCGACCGACATGCAGGCCTATGACGCCGATGTGAAGCCGCGCCCGATCGCCATCGCCGACCTGTTGGGCCGCCCGCAGAAGCGCCTCGACCGCGCCGCCATGGCGGCGATGATCGCGGGCAAGCGGGTCTTGATCACCGGCGCCGGCGGTTCCATCGGCGCCGAACTGGTGCGCCAGGTGTCGGATGCCGGGCCGTCGCATCTCGGCCTGTTGGACCACGGCGAATACAATCTTTATGCGATCGACATGGATGTGCGCGCGCGGTACCCGAACCTCGCGCTGTCGTGCATTCTCGCCGATGTCCGCGACGAAGCGCGCCTGCGCGATGTGGTCGCCCGCGAGCGGCCCGACGTGGTGTTCCACGCCGCCGCGCTCAAACATGTGCCGATGGTGGAACTCAATCCGCTCGAAGGCCTGCTCACCAATGCCGTCGGCACCCGCAATGTCGCCGCCGCCTGCGTCGCCGCCGGCGTCAAGACGGTGGTGATGATCTCCACCGACAAGGCGGTGAACCCGGCCAATATCATGGGCGCTTCCAAGCGCGTCGCCGAGATGTACTGCCAGGCCGAGGATCTGCGCCGCCTGGGTACGCGTTTCATCACCGTGCGGTTCGGCAATGTGCTGGGCTCGACCGGGTCCGTGGTGCCGTTGTTCCAGAAGCAGCTGGACGCGGGCGGGCCGCTCACCGTCACCCATGCGGACGCCGAGCGTTATTTCATGACCGTGCGCGAGGCCGTGGAGCTGGTGCTGGAAGCCGCGGCCCTGGGCCAGGACCGCGCCGAGGAAGGCGCGATCTATGTGCTCGACATGGGTGCGCCGGTGAAGATCATCGACCTCGCCCGCCAGATCATCCGTCTCGCCGGCAAGACCCCCGGTGTGGATGTGGAGATCAAGGTGGTGGGCTTGCGCCCCGGCGAGAAGATGAGCGAGGAACTGTTTCACGGCGAAGAGCCCGCGCTGGAGACCGACATGGCGGGCATCCTGATCGCGCGGCCGCGCACGGTGGATTTCGGCATCATCGCCGCCAAGCTCTCGGCGCTCGAGGACGCCTGCCGCCGGCGGGACGAAACCCAGGCCCTGGCGCTGATCGCCGACCTGGTGCCGGAGCTGAAACGCACGGGCCCGCACGGCGGCAAGCCGCAGCTCAAGATCGTCAAATAGCGGTCATATAAAGGTTTTCCCGCGCCTTGCTCGCATTGCCGCCGCTCGGGTAAACTCCGCGCGCCCGCGTGACTGGCGCATAGATGGATGACCATCGGGAAGCGCGGGCTTGAAGTTTCCGCCGCGCGCCTGGGCACCCACCGTTCACACGAGGTGTCCTTACTATGTCCACCGCGATCATCCGCCGCGCGTTGCTGTCCGTGTCCGACAAGGCCGGGCTGCTCGATTTCGCCCGCTTTCTGCACGACAACAAGGTCGAACTGGTCTCCACCGGCGGCACCGCGAAGGCCATCCGCGACGCCGGCATTCCGGTGAAGGATGTTTCCGACATCACCGGCTTCCCGGAGATGCTCGATGGCCGCGTGAAGACATTGCATCCGAAGGTCCACGGCGGCCTGCTCGGCATCCGCGGCAATGCGGTGCATGAAAAGGCGATGGCAGATCACGGCATCGAGAACATCGACCTCCTGGTGGTGAACCTCTACCCGTTCGAAAAGACCATCGCGGCCGGTGCCGATTTCGACACCAGCATCGAGAACATCGACATCGGTGGTCCCGCCATGATCCGCGCCGCCGCCAAGAACCACGATGGCGTCGCGGTGGTGGTCGATCCCGCCGACTACGCGGTGATCATGGACGACATGAAGGCCAACAAAGGCGGCGTTACCTTGGGCACGCGCAAGACCCTCGCGGCGCGCGCCTACGCCCGCACGGCGGCTTATGATACCGCCATCTCGACCTGGTTCGCGGACCAGCTCGGCGAGGCCTTCCCGCGCTGGCAGAGCTTCGCGGGTTCGCTCAAACAGACCTTGCGGTACGGCGAGAACCCGCATCAGAGCGCGGCGCTGTATGTCACCGGCGAAAAGCGCCCCGGCGTGGCCTCGGCCATCCAGATCCAGGGCAAGGAACTCAGCTACAACAACATCAACGACACCGACGCGGCCTATGAATTGGTGGCCGAATTCGACACGCCCGCTTGCGCCATCATCAAGCACGCCAACCCCTGCGGCGTCGCGCTCGGCAAGGATTGTCTCGAGGCCTATTCAAAGGCGCTGGTGTGCGATCCGGTGTCGGCTTTCGGCGGCATCATCGCCCTCAACCGCCCCATCGACGGCCCGACCGCGGCCAAGATCACCGAGCTGTTCACCGAAGTGGTGATCGCGCCCGGCGCCGACGACGCGGCCAAGGAAATGTTCGCCAAGAAGAAAAACCTGCGCCTGCTGATCACCGATGGCTTGCCCGATCCGCGCAGTCTGGGGCGCACCGTGCGCAATGTCGCGGGCGGCTATCTTGTCCAGGGCCGTGACCACGGCCATGTGGAAGAGAAAGACCTAAAGGTCGTGACCAAGGTGAAGCCGTCCGCGCAACAGACCGCCGACATGCTGTTCGCCTTCACGGTCTGCAAGCACGTCAAATCCAACGCGATCATCTATGTGAAGGACGGCGCGACGGTCGCCATCGGCGCCGGCCAGATGAGCCGCATCGATTCAGCGCGCATCGCTTTCAGCAAAGCCAAGGATGCCGCCGCCGCCGCGGGCGCCAAGGTGCCGGCAACGGTCGGCTCGGTCGTGGCTTCCGACGCCTTCTTCCCATTCTCCGACGGATTGCTGGTGACGGCGGAAGCCGGCGCGGTCGCGGTGATCCAGCCGGGCGGCTCCATGCGCGACGCCGATGTCATCCAGGCGGCCGATGAAAAGGGCCTGGCCATGGTGTTCACCGGCATGCGCCACTTCCGGCACTAGGCTTTAAGCGCCGCCCGGATCTGCGCTGTCAGGATCATCGTCGCCAGCGCGTCTTCGCCGCTGACGCGCGGGGCCTTGTCGCCCCGTACGCTGGCCAAAAAGCCTTCGAGCTGCGCGTTCAAGGCGTCGGTGCCGGTCACGGCGAGGTCGCTGACCTCGAACTGTCCGCTGTCGCGGCGGCGGGATTTTGACGCAGTGCGCGCCGCGTAATCCACATGGAAGAAGGCGTCCGGAGTCACCACATCCAGGTCGCGGATGCGCGTGGCGGTGACGCGGCTGGCGGTGAGGGTTGCCGTGGTACCGTCGGCGAAACCGATCAGCGCCACCGCATGGTCGTCGCTGCCCCGCGCGCTGACCCTGGCGACCGGCGTCTTCTTGAGGGTCAGCACCACGTCGATGTCGTGCACCATCAGATCCATGACCACGTCGATGTCCAGAACCCGCGCGCTGGAGGCACTCATGCGCCGGGCGGCAATCGCCAGCATCGACGCCGGCGGCAGGCCGGCATGGGCGAGAGTCTCTATCGCGGGGTTGAAGCGCTCGATATGGCCCACCTGTAGGACGGCGCGGCCTTCTGTGGCCGCCGCGATCAACTGGCGGCATTCGGCTTCGGTGGCGGCGAGGGGCTTTTCCACCAGGCAGCCGATCCCGGCTTTGAGCAAGGGTGCTGCGATAGGCACATGCGCGCCGGTGGGCACGGCGATCACGGCGGCGTCGGCGTTGCCTATCAGCGATGCGCTATCCGCAAACGCCGGACAACCCGCCATCTCCGCTCCGGCTTTGGCCTGGGCAGCGTCGGCATCCACCATCGCTACGATGGGTGCGCCGATGCGTTTCGCGGCGGCGATATGGCGTTTGCCCATGACGCCCGCGCCGATCACGGCGAGGCGTAACGGCTTCGATGCGGTCGCGTTCATCTCAGGCGAGCGCGGCGCGGACCGCGGCGATGACGATGTCCTGGGTCTCGGGCGCGAGGTAGGGATGCATGGGCAGGCTGAGCACGTCCTGAGCCAGCTTTTCGGTGACCGGCAATCCGCCCGTCACCACCGGATAGCCGCGATAAGGCGGCTGCACATGGATCGGCTTGGGATAGAACACGGCGGTCGAGATCTTCTGCGCCTGCAAGTGCGCGGCGATGCGGTCGCGGCGGGCCGAGCGGATGGTGTACTGCGCCCAGACCGACGTGCAGCCCGGCGCCACCCCTGGCGTGGTCACCACATCCTTGAGACCGGCGGTGTAACGCGCGGCGATGCGGTCGCGGGCGACGTTCTCGTCGTCGAAGATCGACAGCTTTTCCAGAAGGATCGCGGCCTGCATGGAATCGAACCGCGCAGTCAGGCCGACGCGCACATTCTCGTTGCGGTCCTTGCCCTGACCGTGCACGCGTACCTGGATCAGCTTGCGCGCGATCGCCTCGCTGTCGGTGAACACCGCGCCGCCGTCGCCGTAGCAGCCCAAGGGCTTCGACGGATAGAAGCTGGTGGCGGTGATCGCGGCGCAGGTGCCGAGGGCGCGGCCCTTGTACATCGCGCCATAGCTCTGCGCGGCGTCGTCCAGAATCCACAGTCCGTGTTCCTTGGCGATCGCGTCCAGCGCGTCGTAGTCGGCGGGCTGGCCGAACAGGTCAACCGCCAGCACGCAGGCCGGCGTCAGGCCGGTTTGTTGCGCGACGTTGATGGCCTTGGCCAGGCTGGCCGGGTCCATGTTGAAAGTATCGGGCAGCACGTCGACAAAGATCGGCGTCGCGCCCGCCAGCACGATGGCTTCCGCGGTGGCGGTGAAGGTGAACGACGGCACGAACACCGCGTCGCCACGGCCCACGTCGTGAGCCATCAACGCCATGATCAAGGCGGTGGTGCCGCTGGAGCAGGAGATCACATGCTTCGCGCCGCAATGGGCCGCGAGCTTCTTTTCCACCTCGGCCACTTCCGGGCCCATGATGAACCCGCCATGGTCCATCACGCGCGCCACCGCGGCGTCCAACCGGGCCCCCAGGCGCTGGCGCTGGGCCTGCAGATCGACCATGCCAATGGCCTGAGCGCCGACAGGAGCAGGGACGGAATCGCGCATTAAATAGGGTGTCCGGACGGAAGGTTTAGGGGTGTGGCGGGATCAGCTGATATATCGAAATGAACCTAAACCGTGGTAACAACGCATGCAAATGGAATGGGTTGCGACCATTAGGATATTCGGGTGAAGCCCTCGTCGCTCTACCGCCGCCTGGTCCGTGAAGCCGTGACCCCGTATCTGGGCCGGTTCCTCTTGGCCGGTCTATGCATGGTGACAGTCGCCGCCTCGACCGCCGCCTTGGCTTGGCTGATGGACCCGGTGGTGTCCCAGGTATTTGTCGCCAAGCGCGCGGACTTGCTCTGGCCTGTCGGTCTCGCGGTGTTCGCGACCTTCGCCATCAAGGGTTTGGCCACCTACGGCCAGACCCTGATCATGACCCGCGTCGGGCAGACGGTTCTCACCGACCTGCAGAATCGCCTGTTCCGCCATCTGTTACTGATGGACCTGAAGTTCTTCGCCGCGCACCGCACCGGCGCCCTGGTGTCGCGGCTCACCACCGACATCAACATGATGCGGCTCGCGGTTTCCACGGCGCTGACCGGATTGGGGCGTGAGTCGCTCTCCATCGTCCTGCTGGTGGCGGTGATGTTCAGCAAGGACTGGTTGTTGGCTTCCGTGGCGTTCATCGCCTTCCCGGCGACGGTGATTCCCATCAGCAGGCTCGGGCGGCGTCTGCGCAAGGTGACCGCCAATACCCAGGCCCAAACCGGCGCGCTGATGACCGTGCTGGAACAGAGCCTGGCCGGGATCCGTCTGGTGAAGGCCTACCGCATGGAGGCCTATGAAACGTCTCGCGCCGAAACGCTGACCCACACCATACGCACACTGATCGTCAAGGCCGAGCGGGTGAAGGCGCTGGCCAGCCCGCTTATGGAAACCATGGGCGGCGTCGCCGTGACGGTGGTGATCGTCTATGGCGGCTGGCGCGTGATCGAAGGCGCCACCACCGCCGGTGCGTTCTTCGCATTCATCACCGCGCTGCTGTCGGCCTATCGCCCGATGAAGGCGCTGTCCAACGCCAACGCGGCGGTCAACGAGGGCATCGCCAGCGCCGAGCGTCTGTTCGCGGTGCTCGACATCGCGCCGGGGGTCCAGGAAAAGCCCGCTGCGCCCGCGCTCACCGTCAGGCGCGGCGAAGTGAAATTCGAGAATGTCGCCTTCTCCTATACGGACGACGACGCCGAGGTTCTGGGCGGCGTGAGCTTCACCGCCGCCGCCGGCAAGACCACGGCGCTGGTGGGGCCGTCGGGCGCCGGCAAGACCACCATCCTCAATCTCATTACGCGATTCTACGACGTGAACAGCGGCGCGATCGCCATCGACGGCGTCAATGTGGCGGATGTGTCGCTCGCCTCCTTGCGGGACGCCATCGCGCTGGTGAGCCAGGACATCGTGCTGTTCGACGACACGGTGCGCGCCAATATCGGCTATGGCCGGCCGGGCGCCACGGACGCCGAGGTCGAAGAGGCCGCCCGTGCCGCGCTGGCGCATGAGTTCATCATGGAGCTGCCGCAGGGCTACGACACCGTGGTGGGCGAACGCGGCCAGAGCCTCTCGGGCGGCCAGCGCCAGCGCATCGCCATCGCGCGCGCCATCCTCAAGAATGCGCCCGTGCTGTTGCTCGACGAGGCCACCAGCGCGCTGGATGCCGAGACCGAACGCCAGGTGCAGGCGGCGCTCGGGCGGCTGAAACAGGGCCGCACGACCCTCGTGATCGCGCACCGCCTGTCCACGGTCGCCAGCGCCGACCAGATCGTGGTGGTGGACAAGGGCCGGATCGCGGAAACCGGCGACCATCAGGCGCTGATCGCGGCGGGCGGGCTCTACGCCCATCTGCACAGCCTGCAATTCGCCGGCGTGGCCGCGGACTGATGAACATAGACCTATGAATTTGGACCGGGCGATCGCCTGCTATGAGGCCGGAGACAAGGATGCCGCGCGGCTCGCGGCTCTCGCCATTCCAGCAAAAAATTCCGACTATGCCGGCGCGCGCAACCTGCTGGCGGTAATCGCCCAGGACCAGGGCCAGCAGGTCGAAGCGGAAGCCTATGCCCGCGAAGCCATCGCCGCCGCGCCGGGCCATCCGCTCTATCTCAATACCCTCGGCAATGGGCTGCTGGCGCAGGGGCGCAGCGAGGAAGCGGTCGCCGCCATGGCCGAGGCGCACGCGGCCCTGCCCGACCAGCCGGACATCCTGTTCAATCTCGCCAATGCCCAACGTCAGGCCGGCTATCTGGAGACCGCCGCCGGCAGCTTCCGGCGGGCCATCGCGCTCCGGCCCAACCATATCGGCGCGTATAACAATCTCGCCGTGGTGTTGAAAGCGTTGGGCGATGTCGAGGCGGCGGCCGCGGTATTGATCGAAGCGGTGGCGTACGCGCCTGGGTCCGCCGAGCTGCGCTTCAATCTCGGCAATGCGTTGCAGGCAGCGGGGCGCCGTGACGCGGCCGAAGCGGCTTATCGCAAGGCGGTCGAGCTGGCGCCCGGCCATGCCGAAGCTCACGCCAACCTGGGCGTGGTGCTGGCCGAGGCGGGCAGGAAGGACGCGGCCCGCGACGCCTTCCGCAAGGCCATCGCGCTCAATCCCGATCTGGTGCCGGCTTATGTCGGCCTCGCCGACCTGGTGGACGACGGCACCATGGATGCGGTGGCGCACCGCCGCGCGGTACTGGCGCTCAATCCGAAACTCGCGCCGGTCCGCTCCAGCCTGCTGATGTGCATGCACTACACAAATGTCAGCCGCGAGGAACTGCTCGCGGAGCATCGCGCCTTCGGCCTGGCGCACAACAAGACCGGCGCCCCCGCCTTCGCGGCGACACATACCGCCGGCCGGCGCCTCAAGCTCGGCATCGTTTCCGGCGATTTCCGTTTCCACGCCATGCTGTTCTTCGCGCTGCCGGTGCTGCAGGCGCGGCCGCACGACGACTTCGAGATCTTCTGCTATTCCAACACCGTACGCCCCGACGAGCATACCCAGGATTTCCGCGCGGCCGCCGATCACTGGCGCGACGTGCGCGGACTGTCGAACGATGCGCTCACCAATCTTATCGTCCGTGACCGGATCGATATCCTGATCGATCTCTCCGGCCATGCGCCTCACAACCGGCTTCTGGTGTTCGCGGCGCGCGCGGCGCCGCTGCAGGTGGCATGGGGCGACTATGTGAACACGCGCGGCCTCGCGGCGATCGATGTCCTGCTCGGCGACACGTATCACACGCCGCCCGAGGACGACGCGCTTTATATCGAGAACGTCGTCCGCTTCGCGCCGGATTATGTATGCTACCGCCCGCCGGCCTATGCGCCGGGTGTCACCGCGGCGCCGGTTCTCAGGAATGGCTACGTCACTTTCGGCACCTTCAGCGAGGTCACCAAGATCGGGCCTGAAGCAGTCTCCCATTGGGCGGCGGTGCTGAAGGCCATTCCTACCTCTCGTTTTCTCCTGAACGGCTATCTGTTCAAGGACGAAACACGGCGCGCGCATATTGCCGCCTTGTTCGCAAATGAGGGCATTGGCGCGGAACGCCTGATCTTCCGCACCGGCGGACCGCATCCGGAGTTCCTGGCGCAATACGCCGATGTGGATGTGATCCTCGATACCGCGCCCTATTCCGGCGGGCTGACCACCTGCGAGGCCTTGCTGATGGGCGTGCCGGTGCTGACCATCGCGGGCGACCGTTTCTGTGGCCGCCATGCGGCCGCGCACCTCGTCAACGGCGGTTCACCGCAATGGGTGGCGTCGTCGCTGGAGGAATTCGTTGGCAAGGCCCAGGTTCTGGCGGGCGATCCACCAGGACTTTCAGCACACCGCCCCGAGACGCGGGCGCGGTTCCTGGTGTCGCCGCTGTGCGACGTGCCGAAGTTCGCGGAGAACTTCTATGGCGCGCTCCGCGCTACTTGGGATTCTAGGTTCCCGCCGTCATAGCGCTGAGCTGGCGGTTGGCCACCGTCAGCATCGACAAGCTCAAGGCGTTCGCCGCCTTCACTTCCGCGAATACCTGATCATAACGGTCGATCCGCGCCTGGTTGGTGGCCACCCAGGCGTCGACCGCCTTCCGGCCCGAGAGCTTCGCGCTGTTCGCCATCTCGAGAACTTTTCGCGTGATGGTGATCTGATGGGCGAACAACTCCTCGATGGCGGCCGACACTGCCAGCCGGTCCCAGTGGCTGATGCGCGCGAAACCCTCGGTGCGCGCCCGCAGGGAGCCGAGGCCGAAGCGCTCGCCCACCAGGAAATATATCTTGGCCACGGCCGGCACGGTTTGCTTGGTCGCGTCCACCACCATCGCGATGTCGTTGGCCGCGGCGAGGCGATAGATCGACGCCACCTGGTACGCCAGCGCCGCCGGAACGCCGCTATTCTGGTAGCCGTCGGCCTGGCGTTTCACATAACCCGCGACCTCGTCGGTCCATACCTCGCTCAAGACCTCACGCAGCGCTTCGACGCGCGGCTTCAGGGTTTTGATCACCGCCGCCATGTCCATGGGCGCGGGCACATGGCGCAGCATCCACAGGACGCTGCGGTCCAGCATGCGCACCACCTCCAGCAGCATGTCGATCTGGGTCTGGGCCGGGACTTTGTTATCCAGAGCTTCGATGGACGACCACAGGTCGCGCAGGTTGTAGGCGGCGCGGGTCACGGTGTAGGCGCGCGCCACGTCCACCGGCCCCAGACCGGTGCGTTCCATCAGCGTTGTCAGAAACGAGGGCCCGACGCGGTTGATGAAGCTGTTTGTGATGACGGTGGCGATGATCTCCCGGCGCAGCTTGTGCTTTTCGATTCCGGCCGCGAATTTTTTGCGTAAAGGCGTCGGGAAGTAGTTGAACAGGTCTTCCTCGGTCAGCGGGTCGTCCGGCAGATCGCTGTCGAGCAGTTTGTCGAACAGCCACATCTTGCCATAGGGCAGCAATACCGCCAGCTCCGGCCGGGTGAGGCTCAAGCCTGCCTTGACGCGTTCGAGAATTTCCTCGTCCAGGGGCAGGAACTCGATCTCGCGATGCAGCAGCCCCTCGTGCTCCAGCAATTTCATCATCCGTTGCTGGGCGTCGATCAGCTGCGGTCCGCGCTGCTGCAGCATGCTGATGGTCTGGCTTTGCTGGTAATTGTCACGCAAGACCAATTGGGCCACTTCGTCGGTCATCTCCGCCAGCAGCTTGTTGCGCGCGGCCATGGTCAGCTTGCCCGCCTTGACCTGGGCGTTGAGCAAGATCTTGATGTTGACTTCGTGGTCCGAGCAGTCGACCCCGGCGGAATTGTCGATGGCATCGGTGTTGAGGCGCACCCCCGCCAGCGCCGCTTCGATGCGCCCACGCTGGGTCATGCCCAGGTTGGCGCCTTCGCCGATCACTTTCGCACGCAATTGATCGCCGTTGATGCGGATGGCGTCGTTGGCACGGTCGGAAACCTCGACGTGGCTTTCGTGTTCGCTTTTGACGTAGGTGCCGATGCCCCCGAAGAACAAAAGATCGGCTTTCAACCGCAGGATCGCGCTCATGATCTCGGTGGGCGTGGCCTCGTTCTTGGAAATCTCCAGCAGCGCCTTCATCTCGGCGCTCAAGGGAATCGTCTTGGCGGTACGCGGGAACACGCCGCCACCCTTGGAGATCAGTTTGGCGTTGTAGTCGCTCCAGGCCGAGCGCTGCAGCTTGAACAGACGCTCGCGCTCCTTGTAGCTCTCCGCGGCGTCCGGGTTGGGGTCGATGAAGATATGCATGTGGTTGAACGCGGCCAGCAGGCGCGTGTGACGCGACATCAGCATGCCGTTGCCGAAGACGTCGCCCGACATGTCGCCGACGCCGGCGCAGGTGAAGTCCTGTTCCTGGATATCCACGCCGGTCTCGCGGAAGTGGCGTTTGACCGATTCCCAGGCGCCGCGCGCGGTGATGCCCATGGCTTTGTGGTCGTAGCCCGCGCTGCCGCCCGACGCGTAAGCGTCGCCCAGCCAGAAATCGTATTCGGCCGAGACGCCGTTGGCGATGTCGGAGAAGGTGGCGGTGCCCTTGTCGGCGGCGACCACCAGATATGGATCGTCGCCGTCCTTGCGCACGACCAGGGGCGGCGGAAGGATCCTGTCGTTCACCACATTGTCGGTGATGTCCAAGAGGCCGCGCTGCAGGGTCTTGTAGCATTCGATGCCCTCGGCCTGAAACGCTTCGCGGCCTCCGGTCGCTGGCGGTTGTTTCACCACAAAGCCGCCCTTGGATCCGGTCGGCACGATGACCGCGTTCTTGACCATCTGCGCCTTCACCAGGCCCAAGATCTCGGAGCGGAAATCCTCGCGCCGGTCGGACCAGCGGATGCCGCCGCGCGCGACCTTGCCGCCGCGCAGGTGGATGGCCTCGACGCGCGGCGAATAGACGAACACCTCCACCATCGGGCGCGGCAGGGGCAGGTCTTCGATGTTCCGGCTGTTGAGCTTGAAGGAGATATAAGGCTTCAAGCCGCCCTCGGCCGTGCGCTGGAAATAGTTGGTGCGCAGCGTGTTGGTGATGAGATTGAGGTAACGCCGCAGGATGCGGTCCTCGTCGGCATTGGTGATGGTGTCGAGGGCCGCGCAAATCTCGTCGGTGAGTATCCTCACCCGTGCCGCGCTGCTCTTGGCCTTGGCGGGCGCATTGAGGGCGGGGTCGAAGCTGGTCAGGAACAACTCCACCAGCAACCGTGCGACATTGGGGTGGGCGGCGAAGGCGTTCTCGATATAGGCCTGAGAGAACGGAAAAGCCGCCTGGCGCAGGAATTTGGCGTAGGCGCGCAGGATCGTGACTTGGCGCCAGCCGAGGTCGGCGAAGGACACCAGGCGGTTGAAACCGTCGCTTTCCATCTCGCCGGCCCAGGCGCGGCGGAAGGCTTCCTCGATCTCGGCCTTGGCTTTGGCGATACCGACCGGCTGCTGGCTGGCGATGATCATGTCGAAGTCATGTATCCACACCGGCCCGCGGCCGGCCGTGCCGCGCGGCATCACCTGGAAC
Organism: Rhodospirillaceae bacterium; assembly: GCA_019694335.1. GTDB lineage: Bacteria > Pseudomonadota > Alphaproteobacteria > Rhodospirillales > Rhodospirillaceae > SHVO01. The sequence goes on from JAIBCD010000039.1 coordinate 23,278, forward strand.
GGCTCCTCGCCGATCACCTTGAAGCCCATGTGTTCCAGCACCGGCATCACGTCGGACAAGGGCAGGGGCGTGCCAAAGTTGTAGATCTTGATATGCACCGTGCCGCCCACGGCCCCCGGCGCCTGGTAGACATGGATGCAGACGTTCTTGCGGGCGGCACAGTGCGTGATGCGCTCGATGTCGCCCAGCGCGGTCTCCGGGTCGAAGCGTTCGCGGTACGAAGCAGGGAAGGCGTGGGCGAATACCTCGGCCACCTTCAGGCCTTCGGTCTCGCCCAATGACTTCACCAGCGCGGCCTTCAAGTCGTCGTCCCAACCGCGCGCCGCTTTGGCGATCTGGGCTTCCAGCGCCTTGAGATCGACCTTGGGCAGGCTGCCGGGCTTGGTGGCGATGATGTAGTGGATGCGCGCCAGCGGACTGTCGGTGACCTGGGTGAAGAACGACGACGGCCTGCCGTCCAGGGCCTTCACCAGGATATCGCCGATGGTGACGCGCAAGGCCGTGTCGAAGCGGTCGCGGGGGACATAGACCAGCACCGAGGCAAAGCGCTCGAACTTGTCCAGGCGCAGGAACACGGCGGCGCGCGTGCGTTGCTGCAGATGCAGGATGCCAAGCGCGGTCTGCATCAGGTAATCGTCGGTGCTTTCGAACAGTTCGTCGCGCGGGAGATTCTCCATGATGTTCTGGAGAATCTTGCCGTCATGACTGTGTTTGCGGAAACCGACCCGATTCCTGATGCGATCGATCTTGCGCCGCAGGACCGGAACGAAATTGGGGCTGTTGGTATAGACATCGGCGGTGAACAGGCCGACCAGCATATGCATGCCGGCGACATTGCCCTTGGTGTCGAGGATCTTTACCGCCACCACGTCGTAATGGCTGCGCCGGTGCACGGTGGAACGCTGGTTGGCCTTGATGATCAGCAGGACGTCCTTGGAATCCAGGAATGCCGCCGATTGCGGCGGCGCGGGCGCACCATCGCTCACGCCGCCGAAGATGGTCAGCGCAGGCTTGGTGAGTACGCCCAGGCTGTGCTCGGTCTCGACATGCAAAATGCGTTTGCCGCTCTTGTTCTCGAAGCGGAAGCGGCGGTAACCGAGGAAGGTGTAGTGGTCGTCGTGCAGCCAGCGCAGGAAGTCCGAAACCTCCGCCGCCTGGTCGGCGGTGACGCCAGGCGAGGGCCCGTCGAAATCCGCCACGAAGCGGACGCTCTCGCGGCGCATCGCCTGCCAGTCGCGCACCGAGAGGCGCACGTCGTCCAGCACCGACAGGATATTGTCCGACAGGCGCTCCAGATCCTCGGGCTTGCCGTGCAGGGGAATTTCGACATGCATCAGGGATTCGGCGCGCGCGTCTCCCGGAGTGTTGCCGGCGTCGGCGCACAGTTCGATCAACTTGCCGTCGCCGTCGCGACGCACGGTCAGGATCGGGTGGATCACCAACTGGGCGCTGGCGTCCATGCGGTCGAGCTCGCAGCTCACCGAGTCCACCAGGAACGGCATGTCGTCGTTGGCGATCAGGATCACCGTGCGTTCGCGATCGGGCCGCTCGGAGATACCGATCTTGGGCCTGCCCGGTGCGCGGGTTTGCAGGAAATCCCAGGCGGCGGCGGCGGCGGCGTAGAGCGCTTCGGGCGTGCGCGCTTTTAGGTCTTCCGGCGGGCTGCCGCGATAGAACTGGCGGATGAATTCGGTAAGGGCGGCCTCTTTGCCCTTCTTCGCCCCGGCCTTGCGTTCGGCGACGCCGATCGCGGACTCGATGACGGTGTTGATCTCGCTATCGGAGAAGGATGCGCCCGTGGCGTTGTCCATCTCGATCCTCCCGGCTCCATATGGCTCAAAGCCTTATAGAACTTAGCTTATCCCCGGATAGGCCCCGGAGTCTTTGAAGGATTTTTGTCTTTGAAGGATTTGCGACGAATCCGCCCCGGCGGCGCGGCTCATGCGCCGTCGGGGGAAAGACTCGCGACGGTTACTGAATCTTGCCGAGGAAGTCGCGCTTGCCGATGTCCACGCCCGCGTGACGCAGGATCGCGTAAGCGGTGGTGGCATGGAAATGGAAGTTGGGCAGCACGAAGGTGGTGAGGTAGGCGAGGCCCTTGAACTTCAGCTCGGTGGGGCCGGCTTTCAATGACACGTCACGGTCGCCCGCGCCCTCGAACTGTTCGCGCTTTAGGCCTTTCAGGAAGGTAATGGTCTTGGCGATGCGGGCCTTGAGTTCGTCGAAGGTGGTCTCGGTGTCGGGGTAGCTCGGCACCTCGGTGCCGGTCAGCCGGGCGCCCATGCCTTTGACGCCATCGGTCATGATCTGGATCTGGCGGCTGAACGGCAGCATGTCGGCGGCGAGGCGGTAGTTCACCAGGACGGAGGGGTCGATTTTCTTGGCGGCGCAATGAGCCGCGGCCTTGTCGATGACGGCGGAGATGCTTTCCATGGTGTTGATGATGGCGGGCACGCTGACGTCGTACAGCGAATAAGTCATGGGAATAATCCTGTCGTTAGGAATTTCGGGAGTGGGAAACGATCCAGGCACAGAAATATAGCGGTGGGATCACTCAATGCAATCGGGGGGCAATCGGGCGGCAATCGGGGGATCAAGCATTTAGGGGGCAGGCCGCGCTCATGGCGACATCGCCGGTAAACGTGGTTGGGGATGGAACCTCAACGCGCACGCAACAATCGCGGCGATTGCCTTTCCGGGCCCGGTTGGGCACAAGAGACGCGTCCTTGCCATGTCGATATTCGCGTAGAGGGAACCGCTTTGCCCGCCGAGAGCGCCTCGTGGACGCCGCCGTTTTCCCTGAGCGAGCGTCTCAAGTACACCCTGGTGCCGCCGCGCCTCTATATGTGGCGGCTCCTGCGCAAGCACTTGCGCAAGGGCGAGCCGGAGCTGCGGGTGCTGCCCGCGATCGTGCCCAAGGGGCGCAACGCCATCGACATCGGCGCCAACAAGGGCGTCTACAGCCATCTCCTCGCGCGCATTTGCCCGCAGGTGGAAGCCTTTGAGCCCAGCCCCAAGATCTACCGCATCCTCACGCGGTATCTGCCGGTCAATGTCACGCCGCACCAGGTAGCGTTGTCCGACACCACCGGAATGGCGGAACTGATCGTGCCGTTGCACTCCAGCGGCTATTCCAACCAGACCGCGTCCCTCAATCCGCGCAAGAAGGCCGAGGGCGCGGGCATCGTGCGCGTGCCCAGCCGCACGCTGGACTCCTACGGGTTCACCAATGTCGGTTTCATCAAGATCGACGTGGAAGGATTCGAGGAGTCGGTCCTGGCGGGCGCCAAGGACACCATCGCCCGCGAGCGGCCGGTGTTGCAGATCGAGCTGGAAGAGCAGCACACCGGCAAATCGATCGAAGACCTGATCGCCGGCGTCTGCGCGCACCGCATGGCGGCGTTCTTCCTGCAGGACGGCGTGTTGCGGCCCATCGCGGAATTCGACCCCGCCGCCAATCGCGCGGCGTTCCGGGAGTCGTCGAGCGAGCGCCGCCGCCTGGGGCTGCGCTACATCAACAATTTTATCTTTAAGCCTCTTTAGTTTTTGCGCGCCTTCCGCGCGGCTACTTCTTCAGGTGATAGATCACCAGCTGTTCGTCGCGGGTACCGGGCAGCACCGTGCCGTCGGGCGCGACGCCGATCTGGTGGGCGCGGGTTTCGAGGCGGCCGAGGAACTTCCCGGTCTTGGGATCGACCTTGACGATGGCGTTGTCCTTGTCGAGCGGCACGCCGGCGGGATGCGTCGAGGCATAGAGTTCGCCATTGGGGCCGGTGGTGATCGAGGTGACGTCGACGCCCAGTTCGTGTTTGCCCAGGAACTTGCCGGACAGGTCGAACCATTGGATGCGGCCGTTCTGGCGGTCGCCGACATAAATATTGCCGTCGCCGCCGATGCCGATGGAATGCACGCCGCGGAATTCGCCGGGGCCGTCACCGGCCTTGCCAAAAGCGTTCACGCGCTTGCCGTTGCCGTCGTATTCCAGGACGCGCGCGTTGCAGTAACCATCGCCGATGAACACATGGCCGTCGCCTTTGGGCGAGAAAGCGATGTCGGTGATGCTGCAGAACGGCCGCGACGCGTCGGGAATCTCGCCGACCTCGAAGGTCAGCAGCTGTTTGCCATCGGGCGTGTATTTGAAAACCTTCGAGGTGTTGGCGTCCGTGGTCCAGATATTGCCCTGCGGATCGATGCGGATGCTGTGGGGGATGACATACATGCCCTTGCCCCACGACGCGACGACGTCGCCCTTCGCATTGAGTTTGACCACCGGGTCGGCGTTTTTATCGGTCGGGCGGTGGATGACATAAATATTGCCCTGCTTGTCGCCGGCGACCGCCGAGATGCCCTCGAGCTTCACCTTGGGGTGCAGCTCGACTTTCTCGACCGCCAGCGCGGGCGTGGCCTGCACGGTCGCCCACATTTTCTCGGAGAGCGCCTTGTGCTCCGGCGAGAGCTTGCGTTGCTCCTGGGCGAAAGCAACCGAAGCCGCGACAACGGCGACGGCAATGACCGGCAGACGCAGTGAGTTCATGTGAGATCCTCCCTTTCCCGCGAGCTTATGTCAGGACAGGGAGAGACTCCTAGAATTCCATCTTGCCGGCGGTTCCGTCGGGAGCTTTGCGGGCATGGGTCGCTTGTTCGAAAGCGTAGCCCAGGGACAGCAGCGTCTGTTCCGACCACTTCGGGCCGATGAACGACAGGCCTACCGGCAGCCCTGTTACATTCCCCATGGGCACGGTCAGGTGCGGATAGCCCGCCACCGCGGGTGCATTGGAGGCGCCGGGGCCGCCGCCGCTACGCAAGCCCGTGGCGGAATCGATCAGCGAGGCCGGCTCGCCGGTGGGCTGAATCAAGGCGACCACGTCATAGTCCTTGAGCAGCGTGTCGATGCCTTCGGGCCCGAGACTGCGTTGTGAAACCTCGACCGCCTCTTTGTACATCGGGTCGTCGAAGCCGGTGGTGGCTTCGGCCGCCTCCCAGCGGTCCTGGCCGAACACCAGCAGTTCGCGCGGCGTCGCCTTGTTGAAGGCGATCAGGTCGGTGAGGGTGCGCGTCTTCACCGCGGCGGGCGCGTTGACCAGATAGGCTTTCACGTCCTGTTTGAAATCGGTGTTGAGGATCAGCTGGCCGTATTTCGAAAGGTCGGCGAATTTGAAATCGGTGATGTCCACCAGCACCGCGCCTTGCGCCTTCAGGGCTTCCAGCGCGGCTTCGTACACGACGGTGGTCTTGGGCGTGTAGCCCTTCTGGAACCGCAGCACACCGAGGCGCGCGCCTTTCAGGGACTCGCGGTTGAGGCCCTTGGTGTAGTCGGTCTTGTGCGCGTCGGCTTCGGCGGTGGCGGGATCGGCGGGATCGATGCCGGCCATGGCGGCGAGCACCGCCGCGTTGTCGGCGACGGTGCGGGTCATGGGGCCGGCGGTGTCCTGGTTATGGCTGATGGGCACGATGCCGGTGCGCGATACCAGACCGACGGTGGGCTTCAGCCCGACCACGCCATTGGCGTTGGCCGGGCTGGTGACCGAGCCGTTGGTCTCGGTGCCGATGGTGACCGCCGCCAGGCTGGCGGCGGCCGCGGCACCCGAACCGGAACTTGAACCGCTGGCGGTCCGTGCGAGGTCATAGGGGTTGCGGGTGAGGCCGGCGATGCCGGTCCAGCCGGCGGTGGAATAGTTGGAGCGAAAGTTGGCCCATTCGGACAGGTTGGTTTTGCCCAGGATCACCATGCCCGCGTCCCGCAGGCGTTTGGTCATGGGCGCGTCCTTGGCGGGGATATTGTCCTTGAGCGCCAGGGAGCCGGCGGTGGTGGGCATGCCGGCGACGTCGATGTTGTCCTTGAGCAGGATCGGCATGCCGTCCAGGGGGCCCAGGGATTTCCCGGCGGCGCGGCGCTGGTCGGCCGCCTTGGCTTCCGCGATCGCCTTGGGATTGACCGCCAGGACCGCGTT
>JAIBCD010000040.1 GCA_019694335.1 Rhodospirillaceae bacterium
GGATCCTCATGCGCGGCCCGCGCGGCCCGTCGGGCGTGATGCCGATGCTGTGGCCTTCGCGCGCGAGTCGGACCAGTGCGCGCAAGGCCTCGGCGCCGCCGCGCCGCGACGATCCCGCCACCGCGTCGATGTCGAAATGGGCGACCGCCTTTTTTATCAATTGGCCGTCGGGGTGCGACGAGATCAGCATATGGAACGGCCGCCGCGACGGCCAGCAATAGGGCATCATCGCCAGCCGGTTGTGCCAGAAAGCGACAATCACCGGTGCGTCACCGCGCCAAGCGCCTTCAGCGGCACTGGTGTTATGGCTTTGCCAGCGGGTAGTCATCCTGACCAGTGCGATCAGCCCCGCCGCCAGTCCGGCGAGCAGGCTCTGCACCACGGGCGCGCGGCCGATGGTCTTGGTGAGCTTACCCACGATGCTTCGCAGGCAGCCGCGCCGGTTGCAACCTGCCCATGATGTAATGGCGGGGTGGTTGACCGGCCGGAGGGGGTGACGCGAAACTCATGGCCAGACCTTAATTGACTCGGGGCCTCCATGTCACTTGGACGCGTTTTAGTCTGGGCCATCCTCGCCGCAGTGGTCGGCGGCGGGTTGTATTTCCTGATGGCCGGCGACGACGTGCCCGAGGCTGCCGTGCCCGCCGCCGTGTCCCGCGCGCCGGTCCTTGCGCCCGCACCCATGCCCGACCCTGTGCCGGCGGCCGGCACCGTATCGCCCGGGGATGCCCTGGCGGTCGAGGCCGCCGAAGCAGAAGAGAAGATCAAGCGCGAACAGGCCGAGGAAATCCGCGCCATGCCGGCCCCGCCGCCGGACATGGGCATGACCGACAAGGCCGGCATCGAAAAGGATGCGGAGGAAGCCGCCAAGGCGGCGAAGAAGCCCTAGCTTACTCGGCGGCCAGAGATTGCATCGCGGGCTGTTCCTTGGCGGGCTTTCCTTCCGAGGCCGCGTCGGGGAAGAACTTGTCCGACGGAAACGGCCAGATGTTGGACAGGAACTGCTGCACGCTGGCGTCCCAGGAGTAGCGCATCGCATGGGCGCGGCAAGCATCGGGTGAGGCCTGCAAGGCGCGCGTCACCGCTTCCGCCAGGTCGTCGTGCAGACAGCCCACCGGCGCGTCGCCGATGACGTCGAGCGGTCCCGCCACCGGGTAGGCGGCCACGGGCACGCCGCAGGCAAGCGCTTCCAGCAGCACCAGGCCGAAGGTGTCGGTCTGGCTCGGGAACACGAACACGTCCGCGGCGGCGTAGTATTTCGCCAATTCCTCGCCTTGTCTCACACCGGCGAAATGCGCGTCGGGGTATTTGCGGCTGAGGCTCTCGAGCTGTGGGCCGTCGCCGACGATTACCTTGCTGCCGGGAGTCGTGAGCGCCAGAAGCGCCTCGATATTCTTTTCCACCGCCACCCGCCCGACGTAGAGCTGAATCGGGCGCGGCAGGTCCAGGAATTCCTTGTCGCGCGGCTTGAACAAGGTGGTGTCCACGCCCCGGGTCCAGCGCTTGATGTTGTCGAAGCCGCGGCCGCGCAATTCGCTCTCGACGGTGTTGGTGGCGACCATCACCGCGCGCGACGGCTTATGGAACCAGCGCAGGACGTTGTAGGTCCAACTCACGGGGACGCCGCTGCGGGCGTTCACGTACTCGGCGAACTTGGTGTGGAAGGCGGTGGTGAAGGGGATACCGCGCGAGAGGCAGTAGTGCCGCGCCGCGTATCCCAAAGGCCCTTCGGTTGCGATGTGCACCACGCAGGGGCGGAAGCTCTCGATCTTCTCGGCCATGCGCCGGCCCGGCATCACCGCGAGGCGGATTTCCGGGTACGTCGGGCAGGGAAAGCTACGGAACTGGTCGGGGGTGACCGTGATCGGCTCGTGGCCGGCCGCCGCCAGATAATTCTTCAGGGTGGTGAGGGTTCGGACGACGCCGTTGACTTGAGGGTGCCAGGCATCGGTGACGAGGAGTATTCGCATTCTTTTGCCCTGTTGCTGGCTTCAAATGGGATTTTCGTCAAAGAAACTTTTGAAGGTGCCGCCGGTGGCACCACCACGTCGGCGGTATCGACCGGTTCGGGTGCCAGACGCTCGTCGGGCGCGAAGCCGCGCAGATCGGCCCAGGCCAGAATCTCCCAGCGGCCGTCGAAGTGTTCGACCAGGGCGGTGCAGCTCTCGACCCAGTCGCCGTCGTTGAGATAGTTCACCCCGTCGATCTCGCGGATCTCTGCGTGATGGATGTGGCCGCAAATCACGCCGTCGGCGCCACGTTCCTTGGCCATGCGCGCCATGATGTTCTCGTAGTTGGCGATGAAGGCGACCGCGTTCTTGACCTTGTGCTTGAGGTATTTGGACAAGGACCAGTAGGGCAGGCCCGCCCAACGCCGCGCGATGTTGAACCAGTTGTTGAGCGCGAGCGCCAAGGTGTAGGCGGTGTCGCCCAACACCGCGAGCCAGCGCGCGTGCATCATCACGCCGTCGAACTCGTCGCCGTGCACCACCAGGTAGCGCCGCCCGTCGATGCCGGTATGCACTGCGTCGCGGCGTACCTGGATCTCACCGAAGGCGTGGTCGAGGAAATCGCGCGCGAAAGCGTCGTGGTTGCCCGGCACATAGATCACGTCGGTGCCCTTGCGCGCCTTGCGCAGCACCTTCTGCACCACGTCGTTGTGGGCCTGGGTCCAGAACCAGTTCTTCTTGAGGCGCCATCCGTCGATGATGTCGCCGACCAAGTAGAGGCGTTCGGACTCGGTATGCTTCAGGAAATCGAGGAAAAACTCGGCTTTACAGCCACGGGTGCCGAGATGGATATCGGAAACGAAGATGGTCTTGAACGTGAGTTGGCTTCCGAGGGCGCGCAACCGTTTCACCGCATACTGACATAAGCACGCGGGCTGGGATGTACGTGAAGCGGCGGTGGCTGCATAGAGTCCCACCCCCTGGTTTCGCCCACTCTTCACGCGGGTGAAACATAACTTTCATTTTCAAACAAAATCCCTATTAAGATAGAGAAACGGAACTGCGGGGCGCGCTTTCTCCATGACTGTTTCTCCACTTGGCCGAACCGATGCGCACCCGCGGCGTATCCTGGTGATCTTCAATCCTGCCGCCGGCCATGCAAAACGCGCTCGCCTCGATGTCATCGTGGACGGCGCGCGCGCGCGCGGCGCCCAGATCACGGTGGTGGAAACCAAAGCGCCGGGCCACGGCACCGAACTCGCGCGCACGGCGGGCGATTTCGACGTGATTGCCGCTGCCGGGGGCGACGGCACCGTCAATGAGATCATCAACGGCCTCGCCGGCAAGAGCGTGGCGCTCGCGGTGATTCCGCTCGGCACCGCCAACGTGCTGGCCGACGAGATCGGCTTGGGGCGTGCCGACGCGGCGATCGCGAAGGCGTTGGCATCCGGCCCGCTGCGGCCGATCCGCCTCGGGCGTGCCAATGGGCGGCGCTTCGTGCAGATGGCGGGTGCCGGCTTCGACGCCAATGTGGTGGCGGCGGTGTCGCTCGCGCTCAAGAAGAAGCTGGGCCCCTTGGCTTATGTCTGGGCGGCGGCGGTGGTGGGGTTCACCGGCAAGCTGCCGATCAGCGATGTCACAATCGATGGCGTGAAATACAAAAGCGCTTCGGCCGTCGCCTGCAACGGCCGCCGCTACGGCGGGCCGTTCGTGGCGGCGCCCCACGCATCGCTGGCCGACAACAGCTTCCAAGTCGTGCTGATGAAGGGCCGCACGCCGTTCAGTTTCTTCCGCTACGGGCTTGGGTTGATGCTCGGCCTGGTCGGCAAGTGGTGGGACGTCGAGATCGTCACCGGCCGCGAGGTGGTGATCGAGGGCGTTGCCGGTCAGCCGGTGCAGGCCGACGGCGACATCGTCACCGCGCTACCGGTGAGGCTCGAGGTCGAGCCCGCGGCGTTGATGATGGTGTTCCCCGGTTAAGCATTCAGGCTCCGGCAATTCCGCCTGCGGCTGTCAATTTTCTGCCCGGGCCGGTATCCTGTCGGTCACGCATGCGGACATGCAGGGGAGTCTCACCATGTCGTCCTCCGCTCAAACCAGCAATCGTCGCGGCTTTCTCGGCGTCATGGCCGCCGCTTCGGGGACGCTTGCCGCGGGACTTGGCGCCGACGCCAAAGCCGCCGCCAAAAATCCCCAAGCTGCGCCCGCTCCCGAAACGTCGAAGTGGGATCTGTCGTGGGTCAGCCGCGTCGCCGCCGCGAAGCATCGCATGGTATTCGACGCCGGCGAGGTCGATTCCGGCACGGTCCTCTTCAATGCCCTGACCTGGCTGCGCGACTACAAGGACGTCTATCAGGCGGAGGCCGATATGGCGGCGGTGATGGTGATCCGGCATTCCGCCATGCCGATCATCCTGGGCGATGAAATCTGGTCGCGGCTGCAGCTTGGCATGGAGACCAAGATGAAAGACCGCGCCAGCGGCGCCGACTTGCTGACCAACCCGTTCATCAACAAGAAGCCGGAGGACATCTTCGCCATCGACGCGGCGATCAGGCGCGGCGTCATCGTGCTCGGTTGCAACATGGCGCTCGGCAACTATGTGATGAAGCTGTCGGCGAGCGAGAAGATCTCCCAGGAGGACGCGCGCGCGAAAATAGTGGCGTCGTTGGTCCCCGGCGTTGTTCTCATGCCGTCCGGGATATTCGCCGTCAGCCGCGCCCAGGAGGCGGGCTGCCACTATATGCGGTCCAGCTGATACCGGATCAGGTGCCGGCGACGGTCATTCCGTCAATTCTCACGGTCGGTGCGTCGATGCCGTACAGAAGTTCCAGGTCGTTGGCCGGGCGGATGGCCTTGAACATCTGCGCCAGATTGCCGGCGACGGTGACTTCGCTGACCGCGAAGCTGGTCTGACCGTTTTCGATCCAGAATCCAACCGCGCCGCGGCTGTAGTCGCCGGTCACCGTGTTGACCCCCTGGCCGACCAGATCGGTGACGTAGAATCCCTCTTTTATGTCGGCCATCAGCGCAGCGGGCGTTTCGCTGCCGGCGGCGAGATAGACATTGGTCGCCGACGGGCTGGGCGGGCTGCCGGTGGAGCGGGCGGCATGGCCGGTGGGCGCCAGCTTCAGCTGACGCGCCGAGCGTAAGTCCAGAATCCAGGTGGTGAGGCGGCCCTGATCGATCAGGGCGCGCTTGTGGTTGGGCAGTCCTTCCGCGTCGCACGGCTTCGAGCGCAGCCCGCGCTGGCGATGCGGATCCTCGATGATGTTCACGCTCGCGCCGAACACATCGGTGTTCATGGCATCTTTGAGGAAGGTGGTGCCGCGCGCCACCGAGGCGCCGTTGATCGCGCCCAGCAGATGACTCACCAGCCCACGCGCCACGCGGGGATCGAAGATGATCGGCACCCGGGTACTCGGCATCTTGCGCGCGCCGAGTTTGCGCACCGCGCGCGTGCCGGCGCTGATGCCGATCTCCTCCGGTCTCTTGAGGTCGGCGAAATAGACCGCCGAGGTGTAGTCATAGTCGGTTTCCATGCCCTGCGCGGCGTCGCCGGCCAGCACCGAGACACTCAACGACGAGCCGGAGCTCTCGTAGGTGCGCATGAAGCCGTTGGAGGCCGCGATGGCGACCCGCGACCGTCCCCAGCTCCCCGAGGCGCCGTCGGAATTGGTGACGCCTTTGACGGCGCGCGCTGCCTCCTCGCAGGCCCTGGCCTTGGCGATCAGGGTTTCGGCGGAGACCTCGGCCGGATCGCAGATGTCGAGCGTCGGAAGGCTCTTGGCGATCTGGTCGGCGCTTGCAAGGCCGCAGAACGGATCCTCGGGCACGGTCCTGGCCATGGCCACGGCGCGGTCCACGAGTTCCTTGAGGGCTTCACGCGAGCGGTCGGCGGACGACACGATCGCCTGCTTCTTGCCGATCAGCACGCGCAGGCCGATGTCGCCGCCCTCGGACCGTTCCAACTGCTCGAGCTTGCCAAGGCGATAGGTGACGGAGACCGAGGCGCCGTCGACAACAATGGCGTCGGCGGCATCGGCGCCGGCGGCCCTGGCGGAGGCGATCAGCTCGGTGAGGGTGTCGGCGAGCGCTAAGGTTTCGGACATGCTTTTGGGAACCTGGGAGGGTAAGGGTCTGATATGCCCCGACCTAACACGATTTGGCGGTCCCCTCTCAAGGGCTTATTCCGTGCAATCCGGGCGGTTCCCGCACTTGCGCGTTGTTCTGCGGGGGCCGGGCGGCTTTTGGGCCCGCGCATGGCCCTCGCGGCGAAGGGTTCGATCGCCGCCATCCCGGGCTTCGCGGCGAATCTGGAGCGGGAACGCCAGAAGATCGAGAGCGACGTGGACTGGCTCAGGTTTTGTCCGGCGGTGAAGAGCGGTGTGCGATACCGGCTCCGAAAATCCACTTCACGAGGCGTCCGTCGATACAGGCCAGGCCCAGCGCGATGATCGCGAGGCCGGCGACGGCATTGGCCGTAAATGTCTCGCCCAGGAACAGCCAGCCCAGGAACCCGGCGCTGACCGGTTGCAGCAGGGTGACGAGCGAGATGTTCATGGCCCCGGCCTTGGCGACGATGCGGAAGAACAGGATATAGGCGAGCGACGTGCCCACCACGGCGATGCCGAGCAATGACGTCCAGACCGGCGCCGAGGGCATCGGCAGGGTCCAGGGCCGATCGATCGCGAGCGACAGCGGCAAGGCGATAAGGGCGCCCATGGTGACCTGACCGGTCGCGGCCTTGAGCGGCGGGATATCCCTGAAACGGCGGCTGTAAAGGCCGCCCAAGGCATAGATCACCGTCGCCGACAGGCAGATCAGCTCGCCGACGAAATCCGCGTTGGCCAGTCCCTGCAAAGCGTCCGCGCCGATCAGGACCGCGACGCCGGCGATCCCAAACAGCACGCCCACGGCGCGGTTCCAGGTCAGCTTCTCGTCATGGGTCAGGAAGTGCCCGAACACCGCGGTCAATACCGGCACCGCGCCGATCAGCAGCGCCGCCACACCCGCGCCAATTCGGGTTTCGCTGGCGGCAATCAGGGTGAAGGGGATCACATTGTTGATCAGGCCGAGTAATCCGAACCGGACCCAGGTGCCTGCCGGAAAGCGCATGCTTTGCCGGGCGAACAGCAGGAATAGATGCAGCGCGGCGGCGCCGATGGCGAGGCGGCCAAAAACGATGGTGAGGGGCTGCAATTCGCGCACCATCACCCGGTAGAAAAAGAACGACGCGCCCCAGATGACCGAGAGCAGGAGCAGGGTGGCCCACTCCCGCGCGCCCATATGCAGCGGCTTGTGAGGTCCAGCCGCGGTCATGAGGGCTCCCGTCCGTTAAAAGAGACGCTTCCTTACGTGAGGCGCGGATACGCCGCCACCCACTTCTTGCTCGGGGCTGCTCAGCGTTTTGGTAGGCCGTAGCTCGCCCACTTCTCGGTGACGCGTTTCACGATCTCGTCGCTCATGGCGATTTGCTGGCCCCACTCGCGGTGGGTCTCGGGCGGGAGCTTATTGGTGGCGTCGAGGCCGATCTTGCCCCCTAAGCCCGGCTCCGGCGAGGCGAAGTCGAGGTAGTCGATGGGCGTGTTCTCGACCATGGTGATGTCGCGCACCGGGTCCATGCGGGTCGAGATCGCCCACATCACGTCCTTCCAGTCGCGGGCGTTGATGTCGTCGTCCACCACGATCACGAACTTGGTGTAGACGAACTGGCGCAGGAAGCTCCACACGCCCATCATCACGCGCTTGGCGTGGCCGGCGTAGGATTTCTTCATGCTCACCACGGCGATGCGGTAGCTGCAGCCTTCCGGCGGCAGCCAGAAATCCACGATCTCGGGGAACTGCTGGATCAAGAGCGGGATGAAGACCTCGTTGAGCGCCTCGCCCAGTACCGAGGGCTCGTCGGGCGGGCGGCCGGTAAAGGTCGAGAGGTAGATCGGATCTTTGCGCATGGTGATCGCGGAAATCCGGAACACCGGGAATTTTTCGACCGAGTTATAGTAGCCGGTGTGGTCGCCGAACGGCCCTTCGTCGCCGTATTCGTCGAGCATGACGTGGCCTTCGAGCACGATCTCGGCCTCGGCCGGCACTTGCAGCGGCACGGTCTTGCAGTCCACCAGTTCGACTTTGCGTCCGCGCAGCAGCCCGGCGAACTGATACTCGGACAGGGTATCGGGCACCGGCGTCACCGCGGCGAGGATTACGCCGGGATCGGCGCCGATGACGCAGGCTGCCGGCAACGGTTCGCGCTTCCTGCCTTTCCAGCGGTCGTAATGCCCCGCGCCGCCGCGATGCTTGAGCCAGCGCATCAATGTCGTGCCCTTGCCCGTCACCTGCATGCGGTAGATGCCGAGGTTGAACACGTCGCGCTTGTCCCCCCCCTTTGTTTCAAAGTCCGGCCCCTTGGTGACCACCAGCGGCCAGGTGATCAGCGGCCCAGCGTCGCCCGGCCAGCAGGTCTGGATGGGGAGCTTGGCGAGATCGATGTCCGCACCGGTCAGCACGACGTCCTGGCACGGCGCGGACGACACGGTCTTGGGCTTCATCGCCATGACGGTGCGCAACAGCGGAAACATCTCCAGCGCCTCGCGCCAGCCGCCCGGCGGTTCCGGCTGCTTCAGGAAAGCGAGCGTCTCGCCGATCTCGCGCAGGTCTTTCGGTTCCCGGTCCATGCCCCAGGCGACCCGCTCGGTGGTGCCGAACAGGTTGACCAGCACGGGCATGGGATAGGGGCCGGATGGGCCGACCACGTTTTCGAACAGGATGGCGGGACCGCCCTCGCGGAGCACCCGAGTCTGGATTTCGGTCATTTCCAGGTGGGGGGAAACCGGCGCGGTCACCCGCACCAGGCGGCCTTCGGCCTCCAGCCGGGTGATGAATTCCCTTAAGGACCGGTAGGGCATTGTCGGCTCCCGCCCGGCGGCAGGGGCGATAATTCGCCCGCTTCCCCAGGGACTTAACCACTCCCTTAAGCGCCCGCGGGAGGCACCGTCAAGCGAGCGATCAACCCAACCCCAAGATCAACCTGTAAGGGAAAAGGCTTCGTGAGCTTGTCGCATGATAGCCGTACACCTAGAATACCCGATCTTAACGGGGTGTTGGTAAATTCCAGATAACCCGCTGAGGAAGCGGAATAAACGCCCTCAGAAAATGTCACCGCAACGGTGACGCAAGAGGCAAAGACACATATGTCCAGGCCCGCGTGGGCCGGGACGCGGAGGAAGCATGGACGGCGGTATTGAGGCGGGCGGTGTGAACGCCGGGTCGGGCGGAAGTGGCCTGGAACGCCTGATCGAGATCGGCCTGGCGCTATCGGCGGAACGTAACCACGACCGCCTGACCGAACGCATTCTTCTGGAAGCGATCCAGATCACCAAGGCCGATGGGGGCACGCTTTATCTCCGTACCGAAGAGAACACCCTCAAGTTCGTCATCATCCGTACCGGCTCGCTCAAGATCGCCATGGGCGGCACCACGGGCGTGCCGATCCCGTTCCCAGCCGTGCGCATGTACAACGCCGAAACCGGCGCTCCCAACATGAACAACGTCTCGGCCGCGACCGCGCTCACCAAGAAGACCATCACCATCGAGGACGCCTATACCGCGGAAGGTTTCGATTTTTCCGGTACCAAGAAATTCGACCAAGGCACCGGCTACCGTTCCAAGTCGTTCCTGTGCATCCCGCTCAAGAACTATTCGGAAGAAGTCACCGGGGTGCTGCAGCTGATCAACGCCCAGGACGACGACGGCAACG
This sequence comes from Rhodospirillaceae bacterium, assembly GCA_019694335.1. Lineage (GTDB taxonomy): Bacteria > Pseudomonadota > Alphaproteobacteria > Rhodospirillales > Rhodospirillaceae > SHVO01. The sequence goes on from JAIBCD010000040.1 coordinate 9,703, forward strand.
TGGTGGCGTTCTCGAAAGACGCCCAGCGCATGGTGGAAGCGCTGGCCTCGCAGGCCGCGGTCGCCATCGACAACCAGCAGCTGATCGACGCGCAAAAAGCCCTGATGGATTCGATGATCAAAATCATGGCGCACGCGATTGACGCCAAATCGCCCTACACCGGCGGTCACTGCCAGCGCGTGCCCGAATTGACCAAGATGCTCGCCACCAAGGCGTGTGCGGCGACCGAAGGCGTGTTCAAGGATTTCCAGCTCGACGAACAGCAGTGGTACGAACTGCATGTGGCGGCCTGGTTGCACGACATCGGCAAGGTCACGACGCCGGAATTCGTGGTCGACAAGGCCACCAAGCTGCAGACCATCTACGACCGCATCCACGAAGTGCGCATGCGCTTCGAGGTTCTGCGCCGCGACGCCGAGATCAAGATGCTGAAGGCGATCGCCAAGGGCAAAAGCGCCCGGGTCGAGCGCAAGAAGTTCAAGGACCGCTGCGCCGAACTCACCAAGCAGTGGGAGTTCATCGCCGAGTCCAACATTGGCGGCGAGTTCATGTCCCAGGAGAAGCAGGACAAGGTCAAGGAGATCGCCAAGCAGAAGTGGTACCGCCACTACGACCGCAAGCTCGGCCTGCCCTGGGCCGAAGCGAAGCTGCTGGAAAAGGCCCCGCCGCCGGCCGAAGGCTTCGAAAGCCTGCTGGCCGACCTGCCCGAACACGCCGAAGCCGAATACGACCTCGGCGAGGTCCGCAACATGTGCATCCAACGCGGCACGCTCAACGACGACGAGCGCCGCAAGATCAACGACCACATCGTGCTGACCATCGAGATGCTCAACGAGATGCCTTTCCCCAAGCACCTGAAGAAGGTGCCGGAATACGCGGGCGGACATCACGAAAAACTGGACGGTACCGGCTATCCCAAGAAACTCACCGGCGACCAGATGTCGTGGCCGGCGAAGATGATGGCGATCGCCGACATTTTCGAGGCGCTCACCGCCGCCGACCGTCCCTACAAGAAGGCCAAGACCCTGTCGGAGAGCCTGAAGATCCTGTCCTTCATGAAAAAGGACAAGCACGTGGATCCGGATTTGTTCGACCTGTTCCTGCGTTCGGGCGCTTACCTCGAATACGCCGAGCAGTTCCTGCGTCCCGAACAGGTCGACAAGGTGGATATCAACCAGTACCTGGCCCCGCCCGCACCGAAGCAGGCGGCGGAATAACGTTTAGAAGCGCAGCAGCAGCAGCGCCGCCAGTACCAGCAAGCCGAAGTCGCGGTTCGATTTGAACCGCGCCAGGCAGTTGGCGGGCTGGTCGATCCGCACTGTCAGCACCTGCCAGGTCAGCTGCAAGGCTGCCGCCACGAAGAACAGCCGTGACGGCCAGCCCAGGGGCAGCGGCTTCACCGCCAGCAGGATGAAGATCATCGTCGCCAGGTAACAGGCGCCGACAAACGCCCTGGTCTTGTCGCCCAGCGCCAGCGCCGAGGACTTCACGCCCGCGAGCGCGTCGTCCTCCTTGTCCTGGTGGGCGTAGATGGTGTCGTACCCGAGCGTCCAGAAGAAGCCCGCGGCGTAGAGGAGGATGGCCGGCCGGTCGACGCGCCCGCGCATGGCGGCCCAACCCACCAGCGCCGCCCAGTTGAAGGTCAGGCCCAGCCATGCCTGGGGCCAATAGGTGATTCGCTTCATGAAGGGATAGGTAAAGATCAGCGCGAGCGACGCGACCGCCACGATCTGGGCCGATTGGCGCAGATACAGGAGCACGGCGAGGCCGACGAGCAATTGGGCGGCGAGGAAGCCCCAAGCCTGGCGCACGGTGACTTCGCCCGCGGGCAGGGGCCGGACGCGGGTGCGGGCGACCAGGGCGTCGAGATCCCGGTCGACGATATCGTTATAGGTGCACCCGGCGCCGCGCATGGCCAGGGCGCCGATCACGAACAGTGCCACCAGCGTGAAATTCGGCACGCCGAATCCCGCCAAGGTGATCGCCCACCACCCCGGCAGCAGCAACAGCCAGGTGCCGATCGGCCGGTCCAGGCGGGCGAGCCGCGCGTAGGGATGCCAGCGGCGCGGAATCAACCGGTCGAACCAGCTGGCGCGGATATCGGTGAACTTGTCCTGGTCGTCGTCCATCGGCGGGGGTAGGCGTTGTGCGTTCCGTTCTCTACATTTCTACCCCATGACCTATACGCCCCGCACCCGTCTGTTCGTGGAAGCGCCGTTGGCGGCCGGCGCCGCCGTCGAGGCCGCTGAAGGCCAGGCGCACTACCTGATGCATGTGATGCGCGCCAAGGCAGGCGACGCCGTGGCGCTGTTCAATGGCCGTGACGGCGAGTGGAGCGCCAAGGTCGCCTATCCCGCCAAGCGCAAAGTCCATCTCGAAGCCGGGGAGCGGCTGCGTGAGCAGTACGCCGAGCCCGATGTCTGGCTGGTGTTCGCGCCGGTGAAGCGCATCGAGTTCCTGGTGGAAAAAGCCACTGAACTGGGGGCGCGCGCGCTTCATCCGGTGTTCACCCGCCGCACCACCATCGGCCGGGTCAACCGCGCGCGCCTTCTCGCCAACGCCACCGAAGCCGCGGAGCAGAGCGATCGCCTTTCGGTGCCGGAGATCATGGACGCCAGGCAGCTCCTGGATGCGCTCGGTGCGTGGCCGGAGGACCGGACGCTCTATTTCCTGGATGAGACCGGCGGCGGCGCACCCATCGCCGAGGTGCTGACCCGCGCGCGCAATGACGCAAACGTGAAAAAGCCCATCGCGTTCCTCACCGGGCCGGAGGGCGGCTTCGATCAAACGGAGCTTGACGCTTTACGCCGCCTGCCGTTTGCTGTGCCGGTCGGCCTCGGCCCGCGCATCTTGAGGGCGGAGACGGCGGCGCTGGCAGCGCTCGCCTGCTGGCAAGCGCTGTGTGGAGATTGGAATTAGTTTTTTAGTCGCATTTTCTGCGAAAATGCTTTGAGGCGCTGGCGGCGCACGCCTGCTGGCAAGCTTTCTGCGGGGACTGGGCCCAACTCTAGGGATTGGGAGCGAGATTCGGTCTAGCGCTCCGCGAAAGGCCACCCTAATTAGGTGGCCCGATACCTTTCTGCACCCCATAGGCCTTGTCCTCCATGACCTCGTTCCGCTCCGACAAGGCCGACCCGATCACGTCCAAGGCGCAGCTGATCGCGACCTTGGCGGACGGGTCGAAGCCGGCGAACGCCTGGCGCATCGGCACCGAGCACGAAAAATTCCCGTTCGACAATGCCACGCTGGGTCCGCTGTCCTATGACGCGCCGCCCACCGAAAAAACAGGTACTATCCGCGCCATTCTCACCGGCCTCACCCGCTTCGGCTGGCAGCCGGTGAACGAGGGGCCCAACGTCATTTCGTTGGCGCAGGCGGGTAAGGGCACGATCTCGCTCGAACCCGGCGGCCAGTTGGAACTGTCGGGCGCCGCGGTCGAGACCCTGCACGACACCCATGCCGAGATCACGGAGCACCTCGATCAGGTGCGCGCGGTGTGCGGCGATCTGAACGTCGGCATGCTCGGCCTCGGCCTGACGCCCGATTGGACGCGCGAGGACATCCATTGGATGCCCAAGGGCCGTTACGCCATCATGCGCCGCTATATGCCGACGGTCGGCAGCATGGGCATCGACATGATGGCCCGCACCTGTACCGTACAGGTCAATCTCGACTACGCCTCCGAGGCCGATATGGTGAAGAAGCTGCGCGTGTCGCTGGCGCTGCAGCCGTTGGCGACCGCGCTGTTCGCCAACTCGCCGTTCCTCGAAGGCAAGGACAGCGGCTATCTTTCGTTCCGCGCCAATATCTGGCGCAACACCGATCCCGGCCGTACCGGCATGCTGCCGTTTGCTTTCGAGGACGGGATGAGCTTCGAGCGTTATGTCGACTACCTGCTCGATGTTCCCATGTACTTCGTCTACCGCGACGGCTTCATCGACGTGGCGGGTCAGTCGTTCCGCGACTTCATGAATGGCCGCCTGGCGGCGTTGCCGGGCGAGGCGCCGACCGTGGCGGACTGGATCGACCACATGTCCACCGCCTTCCCGGAGGTGCGGGTGAAGAATTACCTCGAGATGCGCGGCGCCGATTGCGGCAGTGCGGCTCATCTCGTCGCCCTGCCGGCGCTGTGGGTGGGATTGCTCTACGACCAGCACAGCCTCGACGGCGCCTGGGATCTGGTCAAAGGCTGGGACGCGGCCACCCGTGCCGCTTTCCATGCGGATGCGCCGCGCCAGGGCCTCAAGGCCAAGGTCGCGGGCCGCAGCGCCCAGGATCTCGCCAAGGACGTGCTGGCGCTCGCGCGCGGCGGCCTCGCGCGCCGGGCGCGGACCGAACGGGGCGCCGATGAAGGCCGCTATCTGGATGTGCTCGATGAAACCGCGGCCTCCGGCCTGACCCAGGCCGAGCGCATGCTGGCGCTCTATCGCGGGCCGTGGAAAGGCAGCGTCAAGCCGGCCTACGCCGCCTTCACCCTTTAGGCCCGCCGATGCCCGCTTACACCAGAGCCGCCCGCACCAAAAAATCCCGGAAAAAGGCCGCCCGCAAAAAAGAGGCTTGGGTGAGGGGCGTCAAGCGCCCCGAACAGTGCAAGAACCTGCTCGATGTGCGCGCGGCCATCGACGCGTATGACGACATTCTGCTGCCGCTGCTGGCCCAGCGCCTGAAGTTGGTGATGTCGGCGGCGCGCTTCAAGCCGTCGGTCAAGGGCGTGGTCAAGAAGGACCGGGTCGAGGAAATCATTGTCCGCGTGCGCCAGGCGGCCGAGGCGTTCGGCGTCAGCCCCGATTGTTTTGAATACACCTATCGGCATCTGATCACGGCCTACACGCGCGAAGAACAGCGCAACTGGCCGAAGATTCACAGGCGCTAGCACCGGATCTCCACCAGGCGGCGGCGTGGCGGCTTCACCGGGGCGATCTCACCCATCGGCTTTCATCCGCCCCCGCTTTTTCAGCCCCCGCTTTTTCAGCCCCCGCTTTTTCAGCCAAGGTCCTTTCCAAGGCCCGCGCGGCGATAGTGATGTCGTGCCGCGCCCCCGGGGTCAGGTGCTCGTCGGCATAGATGAGGAACTGACTTTCCTCGCGGCGCAGGTGATGGTGCGTGAAGGCAATCAGGTCGCGGGCGATCCCGCAGAAGGCGGTCCGGGCGCGGGCGGCGTCGGTCGCGAGTTCCGCCGCGACCTCGGACAGATGCGTCACCAGGGCGCCGGCCGCGTCGTGTTCCTCGGCGATCTTCCGGAGTTCCGCCGCCTTGGCCGAGGTCTCGCGGGAGAGGGCCGCGAAAATCATGTCCTCGATCTGGTGGTGCATCTCGGCCATGTGGCCGGTGAAGAACGAGACCGCCCGGCCGATCGGTGCCAGGTTAGGCGGATGGAATTGGGCGACCCGGTCGACCTCGGCCTCAAGGGCAGCCATGACCCGGCGGGCGGCGATATGGTCCTGGCGCAGGCGGTTGAAGATTTCGGGGCTGTCCAGCATGCCTCCATCCTCTCACGGGGCGGCGGTTGCCCGCGTTGATGGAGGTCAAATACTCCTCCCGGAACGCGCGGGGGGTTAGGGAGCGGCAACAGTTGCCTCAGAAGCTGGGCATGGCCAGACTGGCTGTCCGAGGGGGAGTTTCATGGTCGAGGTCAGTTTCAAGAAGATCGGGGTGCTTACCAGCGGCGGCGATTGCGCCGGGCTCAACGCGGCGATTCGTGCGGTGACCGCCGCCGCCGCCGGGCGCGGCTGGGAGGTCGTGGGCCTGCGCAAAGGGCACCTCGGGCTCTTGGAGACGCCTCCGGAGGTGATGGAACTGACCGAGGATGCGGTGCGTGGCGATCTGCTCCGGGCGGGTGGCACCGTGCTGGGCACCACCACCAAGGGCGATCCGTTCGCCTACCCGGACGGCAAGGGTGGGGTGCGCGACCGGTCGCTCGAGGTGCTCTCGGCCATCCAAGGGCTGGGGATCGAGGCCCTGGTGGTGATCGGTGGCGACGGCTCCATGCGCTTGTTCGACCGGCTGCTGGCGCCCGCCAACATGCCGTGGGTGGGTATTCCCAAGACCATCGACAACGATGTGCCCGGCACCGAATTCGCCATCGGCTTCTTCAGCGCCGTGGAAGTGGTCGGCATAGCGCTGGACCGGCTGTCGACCACCGCCGCCAGTCACCGCCGGATCATGGTGCTCGAAGTCATGGGCCGCGATTCAGGCTACATCGCCCTGTACGGCGGCATCGCCGGCGGCGCCGACGTCATTCTGATGCCCGAGGTTCCCTACGACCTCGACCGCATGGCCGATCATGTCCGGCATATCACCCACGACCGGCCCTCGCCGGTGCTGGTGGTGGTGGCCGAAGGCGTGGCCCAACCGGCCGAGGAACGCCGCAAGAAGGCCAATGTCGGCCTCGCCATCGCCCGAGGCCTCGAGGCCCGCACCGGGATCGACGCCCGCTGCACCGTCCTTGGCCACGTCCAGCGCGGCGGCGCGCCGGTAGTGTTCGACCGGATCCTGGGCTCGACCTTCGGCGCCCGGGCGGTGAGCGTGCTCGCCGCCGGCGGCACCAAGCGCATGGTGGCCTGGCGCGGGGGCCTGGTGACCGACATCCCCATGACCGACGCCGTGACCGGCCCCAAGTTCGTCTCGCCCGACAGCCAGATCGTGCGCACCGCCCGGCGCCTGGGCACCTACTTGGGAGAAGGCCTGGAGCCGCGGTGAAACCCTGGCCCCAAGCGTGCCCGGCGGTTTTTGCGTGGCGCGCGTTCCCCGCGCGCGGGAGAAGGCCTGGAGCCGCGCTAGCCTTTCCTCGGGCCTACGACGGCGTCCGCTCGGCCAGTGTCACGATCGCGCCCGCGAGGGCGCCGAGCAGGAGAATCGAGGCCGAGAGGAACGAAAGTCCGAAGCCGGGGCCGCGTTTTTCGGGCGCCTTGGCGTAGCCGAGGCCATACATCACCCGGCCCAGCGGCCAGAACACGCCGATGGCCGCGGCGATCTGATCGCCCCAGGCCATGGCGAACATCGCCAGCGCCGGCAGGAAGACGGCGAGCTGCTCGAGCGTGTTCATGTGGGCGCGGAATACCCGTCGGAATTCCGGCGGGCCGTCCTCGGCGGGCGCGGCTACGCTATATTTTCCGCGCATTTTCCCCACCCACATCGAAAGCCAGATGTAGACGACGAGCGCCGCGATGGCGACCAGCGTGGTCCACGGAAATTGGATCTGCATGTCTTGGTTTCCCCCATCCGCCGCCCTGCGGGCGGTACACCCGCAGACAATGACTCCGGTGCGGCTGCGTTGTCGCCGCTACGTAAGGGAAAATAATTGAACGTAAAGAGGATTTTTACTTGATTTACCGCCCAATAGGAGTAAATGCGAAACCAGACGTACGCGCACGTGCCTAAAGCGAGAGCCGTTAAGCAACGACGTAAGCGTCCTTTACTTGGTTGGACTGTTCGTTTGTCTGATTGATAAAGGAGGCCGTGCAGGTGCCCCTTCCGAAGCGTAAGACCAATTTTCTCCGCGCGGCCCGCGTTCCGGCCGCTCTCGTCCATTGCCGGCATATCGCCTGGGATGGCCACGACCTCGTGGTCATTTCCCGGTTCGATGTCATCCGGGATTGAAAATCCCTTCCATCGTTGACATGGCGTCCGGCCGGAATTCCGGCTGGGCATGGTGATTTGACGCCGCCGAAAGCGGCCCCTGCGTCGGACCAAGAGAGAAATGTACGAACCCAAGAATCGCACTTTCACAAAACCGATCCCGACCGAAAGCCCCGAAGCGGTGTTCCGCTCGGTGGATGACGTGGCCAAGCGGCTCAAGCCCGAGGCCCCGGTCCAGTGCATTTTCCCCGAACCGATCCGCTCCCAGGCGCAGAAATTCCTGACCCTGTTCCCGGGCAAGGTGCTCTACGCCGTGAAGTGCAACCCGGGCGAAGAATTCCTGCGCCACATGCACGCCGCCGGCATCCGTCAGTACGACGTGGCGTCGATGGAAGAAGTGCGCCTGGTGAAGGGCCTGTTTCCCAAGAGTGCCGAACTGCACTTCATGCACCCGGTGAAGACCCGCGAAGCCATCCGCCAGGCCTACAAGCTGGGCGTACGGACGTTCGCGCTCGATTCCGCCGGCGAGCTGATGAAGATCCTGGAAGAGACCAGGGCCGCGAAGGATCTGACCCTGATGGTCCGCCTCGCGGTCTCCGGCAACACGGCGGCATACGACTTGTCCGGTAAGTTCGGCGCGGCCCCCGCGACGGCGGCCGAACTGTTGCGCCATGCCCGCAAGGTCGCCCATAAGATCGGCGTGTGCTTCCACGTCGGCTCCCAGTGCATGGAGCCGTCGGCCTACAAGGCCGCCATCGGCCGTGCCGCCGACGTGATCAGCAAGGCCAAGGTGCGCGTGGACATCATCGACGTGGGCGGCGGCTTCCCGGCCGTCTACCCGGGCATGACCCCGCCGCCGCTGGAAAACTACATGACGGCGATCAAAGAGGCCGCGGAACCGCTGATCGGCAATATCGGCGTGGCCGCGGGCGCCGAGCTGTGGTGCGAACCGGGCCGTGCGATGGTCGCGGCCGGCGGCGCCATGCTCGCGCGCGTTTCCCTGCGCAAGGGCCGGCGCCTGTACATCAACGACGGCACCTACGGCAGCCTGTTCGACGCGGGTGCGCTCGGCTGGCGTTTCCCGGTACGCCTGGTGCGCCCGCTGTCGCGCGCCGGCAAGAACTCGAACGCGCCCAACACGCGCACGCCGTCGGAAAAGCTGGTGCCGTTCAGCTTTTACGGCCCGACCTGCGACAGCCTGGACAAGATGAAGGGCCCGTTCCTGCTGCCCGAAGACACCCAGGAAGGCGACTGGATCGAGATCGGCATGCTCGGCTCCTACGGCTCGACCATGCAGACGCGGTTCAACGGCTTCCACTCGTCCCAGATCGCCACGGTGTGGCCGGAGGCGATGCCGCTGGCGGCCGAACCGCGCAGCCAGCGCCGCCGGGGCAACCTCCGCGTCGTGACCTCGGATACGGAACTGCGGGCTCAGCCGGCCGTGGCCGAGTCGGCGCAGCCGGACGCCTCGGACGGCGCTTTGTCAGCGGACGGTAACGCCGCGGGCGAAAGCCTCACCCTAAAATAGCGCCGGTTCCGCGCGTCCCCTCAAAAGGGACGACGCGCGGGCCGGAATTTGCCATAACCCGGCCTCGGGGGCCCCCGGGGCCGTTTGCTTGCATTCTCACCCTTAACAGACGGACGACGTGACCATGGCTGCGCCCAAGAAATCCTCCAAGAAAGCTCCCTCCGCTGCGAGCAAAAAGTTTGGACCGAAGGCCAAAGGTTCCAACCGCAAGGCCATGCTGCTCTCGACCCCGGTCGAGCATATCGACATCACCAAGTTCGATGCCCGGTACATCATCGACGCCTACGGCAAGATGTCGTTCACCTCGCGCGACACCGCGCGCGCCGCCGGGATCTTCAACCAGATGCTGGCCGATCCCAAGTGCTCGATCGTGCTGACCCTCGCGGGCTCCACCTCGGCGGGCGGCTGCATGCACGTCTACCGCGACATGATCAAATACGGGATGGTCGACGCGGTGGTGTCCACCGGTGCCGCGATCGTCGACATGGATTTCTTCGAGGCGCTCGGCTTCAAGCACTATCAGGGCTCGCAGTTCAACGACGATACCCAACTGCGCGATCTCTACATCGACCGCATCTACGACACCTATATCGATGAAGAGGAACTCCAGTACTGCGACAAGACCATCGGCGAAATCGCCAACGGCATGAAGCCGGGGCCGTATTCGAGCCGCGCCTTCATCCGCGAAATGGGCGCCTGGCTGAAGGGCAAGAAGAACCGCAAGAAGGATAGTTTGGTCGAGGTCGCTTACGACAACGACGTGCCGATCTTCTGCCCGGCGTTCACCGACTCCTCGGCCGGTTTCGGCCTGGTGCTGCACCAGGTGCGCAACCCCAAGGCCCACATCACGATCGATTCCATCGCCGACTTCCGCGAACTCACCGACATCAAGATCAAGGGCGGCACCACCGGCCTGATGATGATCGGCGGCGGTGTGCCCAAGAACTTCGTGCAGGACACGGTGGTGTGCGCCGAAGTGCTGGGCATCGAAGCCGAGATGCACAAGTACGCGGTGCAGATCACGGTGGCCGACGTGCGCGACGGCGCCTGCTCGTCCTCGACCCTCAAGGAAGCCAATTCCTGGGGCAAGGTCGACTCGTCGTGCGAGCAGATGGTGTTCGCCGAGGCTTCCAGCGTCATGCCGCTGATCGCTTCCGACGCCTATCACCGCGGCCTGTGGAAGAAGCGCAAGGCCCGCCGCTACGCCAAGCTGTTCAAAGACTAAAGCCGGATTTCCGGGTCCGATGACATTGCAAAAGATCTGCATCGTCGGACCCGGCGGCATCGGCGGCACCATCGCCGCCCGTTTGGCCGAGACCGGAGTGGAGGTTTCCGCCCTGGCGCGGCCCGCCAAGGCCGACGTCCTCAATACCAGCGGCATCCGCCTCACCTCGCTTGGCCGCGAGATCCACGCCCGGGTGCGCGCGGCCAGCGATCCGGCGCAGCTCGGTCCCCAGGATCTGGTGGTCGTCGCCACCAAGAACAACCAGCTGACCGAGATCGCCGCGCAGTTGCCGCCGCTATGCGGGCCGGATACGCCGGTGATCTTCGCCATGAACGGCGCGCCGTGGTGGTTTTTCGACGGCTTTGGGGGCGCGCTCCAGGGCACGCGGCTGCAAAGCCTGGACCCGGACGGTGCGCTGGCCAAGGCGATCCCGCTCAAACGCGTGATCTGGGGCGTGGTCTATTTCAGCGCCACGGGCAATCCCGACGGCACCATCCTGCATAACAACGCCAACGGCCTGACCTTCGGGCGGCCCAATGACGACGTCACGGGGCTGGACGCCATCGCCGAAGTATTCAGCCGCGCCGGGTTCGACGCCAAGATCGCGGCGAATATACGCCAGGAAATCTGGACCAAGCTCGCGGTCAATGTCGCGGTCAACCCGCCTGGGGCGCTGACGCTCGCCACCATCACACAGATGTGGCACGAGCCGCTCTTGCGCGAGACCATGAACACGGTGTTGGCGGAAATGCGCAGCGTCGGACAGGCGCTCGGGATCGATCCCGGCCCCCTGTCGGTGGACAAATGGCAGCACGCGAAGGTGCGGGTCTCGCTGCTGCAGGATCTGGAGGCGGGCCGCCCCCTGGAACTGGCCAGTGTGGTCGAAGCCGCCGTCGAGATCGCCGACCGTGCGGGTGTGCCGGTGCCTTTCACCCGTGCTTTCCTGGGGCTCACGCGCCTCCGGGGCCGCATCGCGGGACTTTTGCCGCAATAGTCGGTACACTCGCGGGAGTTCCGCGAGGGGTAGCCTTTTCCCAGATGCCTGAACCGACCGTGATAGACGCGCGGCTGCGCGCGGCTGCCGACTCCCTCCGCAAGGGAAGCCTCAAAGTCCTGTCGATCGACATCTTCGATACCCTGCTGTGGCGCCGGGTGCCGGAGCCGGCCGATGTGTTCCTCATGCTCGGCGGTGATCTCAAGGCTGCAGGCAGGCTCGCGCCCGGAATCACGGCGGTGGCCTTCGCGGAAGCCCGGCGCGCGGGCGAGCGCGCCGCGCGGGAAAAGGTCCAGGCGGTCACCGGCTACCGCGAGGTCAAGCTTCCCGACATATATGCCGCCATGCCGGGGCAGCTGTTCGCGGGCAGTTTCGATCCGGCTGCGGCGGAAGTGGCCTGCGAGCAGCGGCTGCTGACGCACGACCATGCGCTCGCGGCGCTGATGGACGTGGCGCGCGCGGCCGGCGCCAAGGCGATCCTGGTGTCGGACACCTATTTCACCGTGGCGGAGATCAAAGCATTGCTGGCTGCGGCCGGGATGCGCAGCGCCTTCGACCACCTCTATGTCTCTTGCGAGACCGGTAAGCCCAAGTACCGCGACCTGTTCGACGTCGTGCTCAAGGACATGGGCGTCGCGCCGGCCGAGATGCTTCATATCGGCGACAGCTATGAGGCCGATGTCGCGCCCTGCGCCGCGCGCCGGATCGGCCACGTACACTACGACAAGTGGCACTTCGCGCCGCGCGTGCAGGCTAAGGAATTTCCGGCCGACCTGATGGCGCGCGACGCGGCGCTGGGCGGTGCGGGCGATTTCGGCCTCACCGGCCTGCGCTCGCGCCTGCGACATCGCGTGCCTGCCGATGTCGCGCCCGTGTTCAGACCCTACTGGCAGATTGGCGCATCGGCGCTGGCGGCCCCGTTCACCGCCTTCGCCCGGTGGGTGGTAGGCGAGGCGACGGGGGCGGAGCGCGTCTTCGGCCTCATGCGTGAGGGCCGGTTCCTGGGCGAGGTCGTCACGGCCACGGCGATGGCGCTGGGCGTCTCGCTCAAAACCGAAGAACTCTGGCTGTCCCGGCGCGCGGTGATCGGCGCCGCGCTCTATCCGGACGACCTCAGCCTGCTCGGCGATTTCATCATGCTGGCGTCGGGCGCGAATGCCGCCGAGGTGCTGGATAGGATCGGTCTTGCCCCCGCCGACGTGCCCGGCCTGGATTTCGCCCGCGACGGCGCGCTGCCGGCCCTGGTGCAGGCTATCGCGCGCCGCCCGGCCTTGCGCGACAAGGTGCTGGCGGTCTCCGCACGCCACCGCCGCAATCTGCTGGCGGGTTTGGGCAAGCAGATCAACCTCGCCAAGCCGCAACGCATCAGCGTCATGGACCTGGGCTATGCCGCCACCATCCAGGCGGTGCTGGCGCGCATTCTGGCGCGCGAGGGTTCACCCGTGACCGTGCAGGGCCTCTACTTTGCCTTGAACGACACTGGCCTCGCCCGGCGTTCTGGCGGGCTCGCGGTAAAATCCTTTTTGGGCGATCAGGGGCTTCCCGTCGCGCGCCTGCTCTCGCGCACCCCGGATGTGCTGGAGCATGCCTGTATGTGCCGTGAGGGCAGTTTGGCCGCTTACGACGAGGCCGGTGTGCCGGTGTTGCTGCCCAACCTGCGCGACGAAGCCCAGCTCGCCCAGATGGAAACCTTGCAGGCGGGGATCAAGGCGGGCCTGGCCGAGGTGAACGTGCTGCTCGGTGACTTCGGCCGTACGCCGCACGATTCCCTGGCCCTGGCCGCCCAGGCGGGCCGTATGGTGGAGGCCATGATCCTCTACCCGACGGCCGAAGAGGCCGCCACCGTCGGCGGCTGGCTGCATGAGGCCAACTTCGATCTCGCCGACCGGCGCAAGCTCACCGATCTCGCCTTCGACGCCGCGCAGCTGGAATACCGCGGCCTCGCGGCCTTGCAGGACATTGGCCGCCATCAGGCCTATTGGCCGGCGGCGGCGCTGGCGCGGGTCAATCCGTTCCTGGCGGAAGCCTATGCGGCGGGCGCCGCTTCGGTTGAAGGCGGGGGTGGCTATGGCCCGGCGCAGCTGACCGCGGGGCCTGTGCTGGGCGGGCTGGTGCTCACGCCCGACCTGGGGGCGGGGTTCGATCCCAAGCGCGGTGGGGGCGTGGCGCTGGCGGTGAACGCTTTCGGCCGAGCTGAGATCACCGTGCCCATCAAGAGCTTCGGCGCCGACGCCTACCGGCGCATCAAGCTGACCTGGCCGGCGGCGGCGGCGGTCGCGGCCCTCGATCAGGTGAGTATAATCGCCCAAGGCGAACGGGAGACGCGGCGGGTGGAGATCACGTCACAAGAATGGAGCGGAGCAGGCGAGATCGCGCCGGGCACGCGGCAGATCGTCTCGCCAACATCTGGTTCCGGGCCCGCCGAGGTGATCCTGACGCTGTCCGATCCTCCGGCCTTTGCCCATGCGCTCGAGATGACCCTGCGCCTCAAATACCTGCGCCTTGATCCGCTGTTCGGAGGCCGCGCGTGAGCAAATCCCGCCTGTGCATGGTCACCACCAACTTCAATTACGGCGATTACCTCGACGATTGCATGCGCTCGATCGTCGCCTCGCGCGGCTTCGACCGGGTCGATTATGTGATGATGGATGGCGGCTCGACCGACAACTCGCTCGCCATCATCGAGCGCTACGCGCCGCAGCTGAAATACAAATTCTCCGGCAAGGACGCCGGCATGTACCACGCCATCGAGGCGGGCTTCGCCAAGTCCGACGCGCCCTACATGGGCTGGCTCAATTCCGACGACCAACTGGCGCCGTGGGCGATCCAGACCGTGCTCGACATTTTCGACCAGCTGCCCGAGGTGCGCTGGATCACCTCGCGCTTCCCGATGCAGGCGCGCAAGGACGGCGTGGTGATCAAGGCCGACTTCGTGCCGGGCGTTGACAATTGGGGTTTTTTCAACGGCGAACATGTGCGCTCGTTGGATCTGCCGTGCTCGGGCTGGATCGTGCAGGACTGCACCTTCTGGCGCCGCGATCTGTGGGACGAAGTGGGCGGCTGCTTCGACCATAGCCTCAAGATCGCCGCCGATTTCGAGCTGTGGGCGCGCTTCATCCAGAAGACCGATCTCTACGTAGTGCCGGTGCCGTTCGGGATCTACCGGGTCCACGGCAACAACAAGGCGATCGCCCAGCGCGATGCCTATCGCGACGAATGCGTGAAAGTGCTGAAGCGCTACACGCCCGTGATCCCGGAGGATCTGAAACGTCTCAACGAGCGCGTGATCGCCAAGCACCTGAAGGCCATCGGCTTTGGCCATCTGGTCGACCAGAAGATGGGCCCGGCCCTCAAGACCATCCTTTATAACCACGCCGAAGGTCGTTATATGGCTCTCGCGCAAGAGTAACGCGCGGACCAAGAACCCCAAGACTTATGGCGAATATCCTCGTCACCGGCGGGGCCGGCTATATCGGCTCCCAGATCTGCAAGGCGCTCGCGGCGGCCGGGCATACGCCGGTGGCCTACGACAACCTCTCGCGTGGCTATGAGATGCTGGTGCGGTGGGGGCCGTTCGAACGCGGCGACATCACCGACGGGGCCCGCCTGGCGGAAGTTTTCCTGCGTCACAACCCCGAGGCCGTGATTCACCTCGCGGGTTTCGCCTTCGTGAATGAATCGGTGACGAAACCCGAGCTCTATCGGCTCAACAACGTCGAGGGCACGCACACGCTCCTGGCGGCCATGCGTGCCGCCGGTGTCAGGCGCATCGTGGCGTCATCGAGCTGCTCGGTCTATGGCTCGGCGTCCACGCTGCTGAACGAGAATGCCGCTCTCGCGCCGCTGTCGCCCTACGCGGAGTCCAAGGTGAGGATGGAACAGGCGCTCGCGGCCGAGTCCGGACTGAAGTGGGTGGCGCTGCGCTATTTCAATGCCGCCGGGGCCGACCCCGCCCGCGACACCGGCGAGATCACCGCCGCTGGCGTGCGGGTGATCCCCAACCTGTTCGACACCGCGCTGGGCCTGCGGCCCGCGTTCCAGATCAACGGCGATGACTACCCGACGCCCGACGGCACCTGCGTGCGCGACTACACCCATGTCTGCGACATCGCGGAGGCCCACCTCAACGCGCTCGCCTATCTCGAGGATGGGCCGTTGCGCATTTTCAACTTGGGCAACGGCAAGGGGCATTCGATCCGCGCCTTGATCCAGGCGGTGGAGGCGGTGACCGGCCGCAGGATCAAAGTGGCGGTGGCGCAGCGCCGGCCCGGCGATCCCGCCAGCCTGGTCGCGGACGCGGGCCTCGCCGCCCGTACGCTGCCCTGGCGGCCGCGCTATCCGGACCTCGCCGACATGATCGCCCACGCCTGGGCGTGGCACCGGAAAATCCCCGACACTCTCCGCAAGGCCCCATGACCATGCCCTTGCCGCCGCCCGACAGCATCCTCGTGGCCCGCGGACCGGGCGAGACCCGTTATGCCCTGATGTCGGGCGAGACGCTGGTGGAAATCGCGCATCGCCGTGACGGCGCGCCGTACGAAGGCGCGGTATTGTTCGCGCGCATCGGCGCCGCCGCGCCGGGAATGCGGGCGGTATTCGCCGACATTGGCGGCGCCGCAGGCCTGCTCAAAATGAAGTCCACGGTTCTCACGGAAGGTGCGGGCGTGGCGGTGGTCCTGGTGGTTCCGCCTCGCGCCGGGAAGAACGCCGAATTGGCGCTGACGCCCGATATGCCCGTGCCCGCCGACGCCAAACCGGGCGCGGTCTTGCGGGCGTCGCCCGATCCCACCGTGGCGTGGTGGGCGCGGCATGGCGCCACCATCACGCAGATAATTTGCACACGCCGTGCCGAAGCCGCGCGCCTCAAGGGCCTGCTGGGCGCCGCCGCGCCGATTTCCGTGCACACCGGCTCCGGCGACGTATTCGCGGTCGCCGATGCGGGCATAGCGGAAGCCCTGGATCCTGTGGCGCCGCTGCCGTGCGGCGGATCTGTGATCATCGAGAGCACCGCTGCGGCTGTGTGCATCGACGTCAATGCGGGACCAGCCGACGCCGACACCGCCAACGGCGAAGCGCTCGCGGCCGTGGCGCGTGAGCTGCGCCGTCGCAATCTGGCCGGCCACATCCTGGTGGACGTCATTCCAACGCGCCGCAAGGCCGCGCTGTCGCGCCTGTTCGGCGGTCTGGTGGCGGACGATCCGCTGGACGTGCGCGTGGCCGGTCTCACACCGCTCGGTATGCTCGAATTGACGCGCCGGCGCATGGGGCTGTCGCTCGCCGAAACCCTGTGCGACGGCACCGGCCGCCCGAGCGCGGAAACGGTTGCCCTGCATGCGTTGCGCGACGCCGTGCGCTTTGCGTTCAGCGCCAAGGCGGCGCATGTGGCGCTCGATGTGGCACCCGAGGTGGTGGAGACGCTCGCCGGCCTCGAGGGAGCGGTCACCGAGGCCCGGGACATGATCAAAGGCGAAATCCGGATCGCGGCTCGAGCCAATTTCATCCGCGCGCGGTTTGAGCTTCGGCCAGCGTGATTTCACGCCAGCGCGGCATGGTGGAGCCGCTCCAGGCAATCCTCCAAGTCGCGGCAAAAGAGGTCGGTCCGGAACAACGGTGCGGTGTAGAGATTGCCGGCCAGGCGGCCACGCAAATCTTCCAGCGCGGCGGGATGGGTCGCGAGATACACCGCCCGGTCTTCGTAGGCCGCCGTGGTCGGCATGATCATATCCTCGAGCCCGAGGGTCCGCAGCGCCATCGCCCCGAAGCGCGACCCGAACCGGGCCCCTTCCACGGTCAGCAGCGGCAGGCCCGACCACAAGGCATCCAGCGCCGTGGTATGCGCATTGATCAGTAAGGTATCGAGGAACAGGCCGCACAGGCGATGACGCGCGAGGTGTTCGGCCTTGTCCGGAAGGCGCGCGGCGAAGAACAGCCGCGTGGCGTCAACTCCGGCCGCCGTGGCGGCCGCGCGCAGATTGTCCTCGACCGCGGGACTCAGGCCGCGCGATAGCCACAGGATGCTGCCGTCCACGCGCTTCAGGATCTTCATCCAGATTCCGAAAACGCGCCGATCGATCTTCTCGGTGTTGTTGAAGGCGCAGAACACAAAGCCTTCTTCAGGCAGGCCCACATCGGCGCGGCTCAGGGGGCCGCCGATGCGGTGCGGCGAGGCGCAGTGGTAGGCCGCCGGCAGCCGGGCGACCTTGGCGGTGTAGAGGCCTTCTTCGCCCGGCGGCACGACGGTCGCGTCAGCCAGGAAATAGTCGATGGCCGATATGTCGCAATTGCCCGCGTGCCCGAGCCAAAACACCTGGACCGGCGCCGGCCGTGCCGCGATCACCGGCAAAAGACTGTGTTCCGTGAATCCGCCGATGAAGACCAGCACGTCGAGGCCGTGGGCGGCGATCGTATCCGCCATCTCGCGTGGTGTTCCCTGGAGCGGAATGAAGTGCTCGGCACCCTTCTTGATGGCCTCGGTGTAGAGGTTCGGCGTGGAGACCTCCGGTACGTAAAACACATGAACGTCGAAACGTGCGCGGTCGTGGGCCGCGAACAGCGCGGCGGTGACATGGCCGACCGGGTTGTCGCGAAACAGGCCCGACAGGTAGCCGATTTTCAGCCGGCGCCCCTCGCTGGCTATGGGGCTAACGGTGCGTGGCTTTGCGGCCGCGACCAGTTGCCGATCCAGTGCGCGGGTGATGGCCGCATAGAGCGGTTGCGGCAGCGGCCGGACCGCGTGCAGCCGGGCCGCCACCGCCAGGTATTCCCACGATATGCTGTCCAAGTCGGCGCGTTCGAGGCTGTCCACCAGCATTTGGTGGTGGACTTCGGCGCGGTCCATGCGGCCTTCGAATCCATCCAGGGTCAGCAAGCGGGACAAGGCGTAGACATGGCCCGGTTCCCGGTGGAGTACGGTGCGGTAATTTTCCCGCGCGAGAGCGAAGATGCCCTTGTTATCCGCCTCCATGGCCTGATCGAGCAGAGTCGTTGTCGCGGTTTGCGCGCGTGCGATACTTTCCGCCAGGAGGGCGTGCGCGCTGGAATCGTTCGGCGCGAGCCGCAGTGCGTCGCGGGCGGCGGCTTCCGCCGCCGCCGCATCACCCGATGCCTTTTCGGCCAGCCCGAGATCCACGAGGATCGCCGCGGAACCCGGATTCAGCCGCGCCGCCGCGCGCAAGGCCTCGGCGGCTTCCGAAGGTCGGCTGCCCTTTAAGAGAGCCGAACCAAGCAGGTGGTGGGCCCCTATAAAAGCCGGGTCGCGCGCGAGGGCAAGCCGCAGGGCCGCAGCGGCGGCCGCCCATTGGCTAAGCCGCACACGAGCGGCGCCGAGATTGAAACACGGTTCGGGATCATCCGGCGTAGCCGCGGCATTGCCTTCCCACACGGCGGCGATCCGCGCCATCGCGCCGGCTGCCTGATCCCGCGCACCGGCCTCGATATATGCGGTGGCGAGGGCTTCCAGCAGGCCGATGCTGCGCGGGGCATGGGTGAGCGCCGTTTCCAATGCCGCGGCGGCGGCGGCGGGATCGCCACAGGCGCGCAATCCCCGCGCGGCTTCCACGACGGCCTTCTTATTTGCGGGAAAAGCTGTTGCGAGCCGGATGAATAGGCGGACGGCTTCGGCCCGGTTGCCACGGGCAAGAGCGGATCCGGCTGTGGTGCGCAACGCGTCGATGGAATCCAAAGGGCCTCGCATAGCCGGAGGTGCGCAAGCTACTGCACGGCTCGCGGGTCGCGCAACGATCCCGGCTTGACGGCGCCCCGCGCCGGGGCCGATATGCGGACCATGACCGATGAGATCAAAGCCCCGGAAGCGGTGCGCATCACCGCGGCCAAATGCGTGCGGTGCGGCGCGCCCGTGACGCCACGGGCGCGGCCGTTCTGTTCCCAAAGATGCGCCGACCTTGACCTCGGCGGTTGGCTCACCGAGCGGTACCGGGTGGCCGGCGACCCGGTCTCGCCCGAGGGCGGCGACGAAGACGAAAAGCCCTGAAACCGGGCCGATACCGCGGCTAAAAAGGCGAAATTCGCCAAGGACTTGCTCCCCGGACAGGGTGTCTGGACAGCCCCTCCGTTCTCTTTTATAAAGCGCGGCCTTCGTTCAGGCTTGCCCATAGAGATGCCCGGGTAGCTCAGTTGGTAGAGCAACGGATTGAAAATCCGTGTGTCGCTGGTTCAATTCCGGCCCCGGGCACCA
>JAIBCD010000162.1 GCA_019694335.1 Rhodospirillaceae bacterium
CCATTCTGTCCATCACCGTATCGCTGGCGGCGGTGTTCATTCCCCTGCTGTTCATGGGCGGCATCGTCGGGCGCCTCCTGCATGAATTTTCCGTGGTCATCATCGTCGCCATCGTGATTTCCGGCGTGGTGTCGGTGACGCTCACGCCCATGCTGTGCGACCGCATCCTCAAGGCCGAGGTGCACGGCGCCAGCCACAACCGCTTTTATCAATGGAGCGAGGCGGCGTTCGGTTGGATGCAGCGGACCTACGACCGCTCCTTGCGCTGGTGCCTCGCGCGCAAGCCGGTGGTGATCGGTGCGTTCTTCGCTAGTATCGCCCTCAGTTATGGGTTGCTGATGATCATGCCCCAGGACTTCCTGCCCAGCGACGATACCGGGCAGCTGCGCGCCAATATCCAGACCCAGACGGGAACCTCCTTCGACCAGAACATCCAGTACGTTCGCAAGGTGCTGGATATCATCCAGAAGGATGAAAACGTCGAGAGCGTCGAAGGCAGCGAGGGCGGCGACGTCAACATCACGCTGAAGCCGCTGTCGGAGCGCCCGCTCTCGGCCAACGATGTCGCCAACGAGCTGCGTGGCAAGCTGCGCTCCATTCCCGGCACCGCGATCACGGTGGTCAATCCGCCCACCATCCGCGTCGGTGGACGGTTCTCGCGGTCGAACTACCAGTACACCATGCAGGGGCTGGACCTCGGCGAGCTCCAGGACAGCGCCGCCAAGCTGGCGCGCGCGCTCCAGGCCGACCCGACCTTCGTCGGCGTCAACACCGACAACGACAGCGCCGCGCCCGCTGTGCAGGTGAAGATCGACCGCGAGAAGGCCGCGGCGCTGGGCGTCACACCCGACCAGTTGGAGACCGCCATGGGCGCGGCCTTCGGCGGGCAGCAGGTTTCGCAGATCTACGCCTCGACCGATCAGTACCAGGTGATCCTGGAGCTGCTGCCCGAATACCAGAAGGATGCTTCGGCGTTGGAGCGCCTGTATGTGTCGGGGACGGGCGGAACCATGATCCCGCTCTCCGCCGTGGCCAAGATCACGCGCGGGACCATGCCGCAGAGCATCAACCACGCCGGCCAGATCCCGGCCATCACCGTGTCCTTCGACCTGGCGCCCGGCAAGGCCCTGAGCGACGCGGTGGAAGGCGTGCGCAAGGCGACCCAGGAAGTCGGCATCCCCGCCAGCATCCAGGGCAGTTTCGCCGGCACCGTGGCGGCATTCCAGAGCTCCACGTCCAACATGGCGCTGTTGATGTTCATCGCCCTCCTGGTGGTCTACATCATCCTCGGCATCCTGTATGAGAGCTTCATCCATCCGCTCACCATCCTGTCCGGGCTGCCGTCGGCGGCCATGGGCGCGATGCTGACGCTCTACATCTTCCACGTGCCGCTGACCCTGTATGCCTATGTCGGGATGATGATGCTGATCGGCATCGTCAAGAAGAACGCCATCATGATGGTGGACTTCGCCCTCGAACGCGCGCGCGGCGACGCGAACCTGTCGCCAGAACGGGCGATCTACGAGGCCTGCCTGATCCGCTTCCGCCCGATCATGATGACCACCATGGCCGCCATGATGGGTACGCTGCCGATCGCCTTCGGTACCGGCATGGGCGCCGAATCCCGCCGCCCGCTGGGATTATGCGTCGCGGGCGGGTTGCTCCTGTCCCAGGTGCTGACCCTCTACATCACGCCGGTGATCTACATTTACCTGGACAAATACGCCAAACGCTTCGATTTCAGCTCCAAGCGCAACACGGCGCAGCTGGCGCCCGCTGAATAAGTCGGGCCATGACAAGCGGAGGGTGAGTTTCTATTGTAAGGCCCCTTTAAGCCTCCGGAGCCTTACTCATGAAGACCCGTGCCGCCGTCGCCTTCGAAGCCAAGAAGCCCCTGGAGGTGGTCGAAGTCGACCTGGAAGGGCCGAAGGCGGGGGAAGTGCTGGTGGAAATCATGGCCACCGGCATCTGCCACACCGATTCCTATACTCTCGACGGCTTTGATTCCGAGGGCATTTTCCCGTCGATCCTGGGCCACGAAGGCGCCGGCGTGGTGCGCGAGGTGGGCGCGGGCGTCACCAGCGTGGCGCCCGGCGACCACGTCATCCCGCTCTACACGCCGGAATGCCGCCAGTGCAAATCCTGTCTCTCGGGCAAGACCAACCTGTGCACCGCGATCCGCGCCACCCAGGGCAAGGGCCTGATGCCCGACGGCACCACGCGGTTTTCCTACCGGGGCAAGCCGATCTACCACTACATGGGCTGCTCGACCTTCTCCAATTTCACCGTGCTGCCGGAAATCGCGCTCGCCAAGATTCGTACCGACGCGCCGTTCAAATGCGCCTGTTATATCGGCTGCGGCGTCACCACCGGGGTGGGCGCGGTGGTGAAGACCGCCAAGGTCACGCCCGGTTCCAACTGCGTGGTGTTCGGCTTGGGCGGCATCGGCCTCAATGTCATTCAGGGCCTGAAGATGGTGGGCGCCGACATCATTGTCGGGGTCGACATCAACGACGGCAAGGAAGCCTGGGGTCGCAAATACGGCATGACCCATTTCGTGAACCCCAAGAACGTCCCAGATCTGGTGCCGCACCTGGTCGGCCTTACCAACGGCGGCGCGGATTACACGTTCGACTGCACGGGCAATACGAATGTCATGCGCCAGGCGCTCGAGGCCTGCCACCGCGGCTGGGGCGAGAGCATCATCATCGGCGTGGCCGAGGCCGGGAAGGAGATCGCCACCCGTCCGTTCCAGCTGGTGACGGGGCGCGTCTGGAAGGGTTCCGCCTTCGGCGGCGCCAAGGGCCGGACCGACGTGCCGAAGATCGTGGACTGGTACATGAACGGCAAAATCGAGATCGATTCCATGATCACCCATGTGTTGAAGCTCGATGACATCAACAAGGGCTTCGACCTGATGCACGAAGGCAAGTCGATCCGCAGCGTTGTTGTTTACTAGGGCGGCGTTTACTGATGAGCCTGGAAACGATCTCCGAACAGCGCTGTTTCGGCGGCGTGCAGGGCGTTTATCGCCACCAATCGCGCGAGACCGGCACGCCCATGCGCTTCGCCGTGTTCACGCCGCCGCAGGCGAAGTCCGGCAAGGTGCCGGTGTTCTGGTTCCTGGCGGGCCTGACCTGCACCGAGGACAACTTTACGGTCAAAGCCGGGGCTCAGCGGGTGGCGGCCGAACTGGGGCTGATGTTGGTGGCGCCCGACACCAGCCCACGCGGCGAGGGCGTGCCTGGCGACCCCGACAACGCCTACGACTTCGGCTTGGGCGCCGGCTTCTACCTGAACGCCACGGAAGCTCCCTGGTCGCGCAATTACCGCATGTACTCCTATCTCGTGGATGAGTTGCCCGATGTGATCGCAGGCATGCCCGCCGACATGACGCGCCAGGGCATCAGCGGGCACTCCATGGGCGGCCACGGCGCGCTCACCATCGCGCTCAAGAACCCAGACCGGTTCAGGGCGGTATCGGCCTTCGCGCCGATCGTGGCCCCCACGCAGGTGCCCTGGGGCCAGAAGGCGTTCCCGCGTTACCTCGGCAGCGTGGAAGCCGGCCGCGCCTACGACGCCACAGCGCTGGTGGAGGAAGGCGCGCGCATCCCGGACGTGCTGATCGATCAGGGCGATGCCGATAAATTCCTCGACAGCCAGCTCAAGCCCGATCTGTTCGTGAGCGCCTGCGCCAAGGCCGGGATTGCCTGCACCTTGCGCATGCACCCGGGCTACGATCACAGCTATTTCTTCATTTCCTCGTTCATCGAAGACCATTTGCGTTGGCACAAGGCGCGCATGGCATGACCTTGCCGCCGCGCGCGCAGCGCGCTTTCGAGGACTACCCGGTTGGCGTCAAGGTGGTTTCCAAGACCCACGCCGTGACGGAAAAGGAAATCATCGACTTCGCCTCCGAATTCGATCCGCAATGGTTCCATGTCGATCCGGCGCGCGCCGCGGACAGCGAATTCCACGGCCTGATCGCCAGCGGCTGGCATACCTGCTGCATGTGCATGCGGCTGTTCTTCGACGAATTCCTGCCGGGCGCTGGCGCCTTGTCGCCGGGCGTGGATGAATTGCGCTGGCGCGCACCGGTGCGGCCCGGCGACGTGATTCACGTCGAAGTGACGGTCAAGGACGCCCGCATCACCCAGTCCCGGCCCGACCGGGGCGTGGTCAGCACGTATATCGAGGTCATCAATCAGCGCGACGAAGTCGTCATGTCGTTCAAGGCCGCGAATTTCATCCTCACCCGCGCGGCCATCGGTGGGTAGAATCTCACCTTAAACGCTTGCGGGGCTTGCCCCGATCTGCAAACGTTTGGCGTCAATATCCGGGAGGGAAGTCATGTCGCGTTGGTCGATTTTTGTCGCCGCCAAGATGCCTGACTATGTCGAGCGCGATATCGCCGCGGCCTTCGACGCCACCTTCAACACCACCGGCGAGAAGCTCACCACCGACCAGGTTCTGAAGGGCCTTGAGGGCAAGGACGCCCTGTTCGGCAATGTCGGCATCAAGATGGACGCGGACTTCTTCGCCAGGCTGCCGTCCTCGGTCAAGGCGGTCGGCACTTATTCCGTGGGGTACGACCACGTCGATCTCGCCGCCGCCAAGGCCAAAGGAATGCCGGTGTTCAATACCCCGGACGTGCTCACCGACACGGTGGCGGAGTGCGCGATGCTGCTGACCCTGTCGGTCGCGCGCCGGATCACGGAAAGCGTCGCCCTGATGCAGAACTGGAAGGGCTGGACGCCGCTGCAGCTCAACGGCATGGAACTTGTCGGCAAGACCATGGGCATCTTCGGCTTCGGCCGGGTGGGGCGCGCGATCGCCGAGCGGGGCCGGGGCTTCCGCATGCAGATCGCCTATTCGGACCTCAACAAGCTGCCGCCGGACCTGGAGCAAGGAGCGGCTTATTATCCCAAGCCTGAGGATCTGATGGCCAATTGCGATGTTTTCATCCTGGCCTGCAATTCGACTCCCGAGACCCGGGGCTTCCTGAACCGCGAGCGCCTCGCGAAAATGAAGCCCACCGCCATCGTGGTGAATATCGCGCGCGGCGATATCGTCAACGACGACGCCCTGATCGAAGCACTTGCGCAGAACAGGATCATGGGCGCGGGGCTCGACGTGTTCAACAACGAGCCCAACTACGATCCGCGCTACCGGTCGCTGCCCAACGCCTTCATCCTGCCGCATATCGGCAGCTCGACCGTGGAAGCGCGCCGCGGCATGGGCCGGATCCTGATCGAGGGCCTCCTCGCGGCCAAGGACGGCAAGCCGGCCAGGAACCGCCTGGCCTGATAAAGCGCGTCAGGGCGCGAAGCGCGAAGGGCGCCAAGTATCCATTGATATAAGTCCTTAGCGGGCGCTGTTGTCCACTCGATGATTGCACGTAGCGGCAGCCCCGTTTTACGGGCTATATCAGAGAGTTGAAGAGCAAGCTCGATTGTTAACCATTCCGGTGACTTTGAGAGGTCAACCTGTTCGGTAGTTGGGTCAATTGCGAAGGCCCGCACAAGTTGTTCAAGTTCGGCAAGTGTTATGCTGAGTGTGCGAGCAAGGATTTGTTTCGGCACTGTACCGCGTGTGATTAGGGTCTGAAGTGCTGCGACATCGGTTTCATCGCGATGCCGTGCCCAGATGCGGCGGAGCGAATCTAGCTTCTGCCAAAGCTCAAATTCAGAATCGTGCTCTAGCAAGAGTGTGTTTAAATCGATACGTTGCTTTGGATCAGACAATGCA
>JAIBCD010000041.1 GCA_019694335.1 Rhodospirillaceae bacterium
CGACCGCATCCTGGCCGAGGTGAAGGCGTTCTTCGCCGTGCACCGCGGCGAGGGCACGCACCCCGGCGGCGTGCATTTCGAGCTCACCGGCAAGGACGTCACCGAATGCGTCGGCGGCGCCCAGGCCATTACCGAAGCTACGCTGGGCGACCGCTACCACACCCATTGCGATCAGCGCCTCAATGCTTCGCAGTCGTTGGAGCTGGCATTCCTGATCGCCGAGGCGCTTAAGGACGAGCGCAGCCATCAGCACAACATCCGGGTCGCCGCCGGCTCGTGACCGACAGCCTCAAGCTCGTCGGCGAAGGCCGACAAATATCGAACCGGCTGGCTGCCGCTGCGATTGCGGGACGAGCGTCGTGACGGACTCCCTGAAAATCGCGTTAGCTCAGGTCAACCCCACCGTCGGCGATGTGGCGGGTAATGCGGCGCTGATCAAAGCCGCCCGCGCCGAGGCCGCCAAGCTGGGCGCCGATCTGGTGGTGTTTCCGGAACTGGTCCTAAGCGGCTATCCGCCCGAGGATCTGGTCTACCGCGCCGCTTTTCTCGACGCGGTCGATGCCGCGTTGAAGGATTTGGCGGCGCTGACGTCTGATGGTGGGCCGGGCATGTTGGTGGGCGCGCCCTGGCGCGACCCCGCCGGGAAGAATGGTGAGGCCCGCGCCCGCAATACCGTCCTGCTGCTGAACGGCGGCAAGATCGCCAGTTACCGCTTCAAGCATCATCTGCCCAACTACGGCGTGTTCGACGAATACCGCGTGTTCGCCGCGGGTGATGTTCCCGGCCCAATGGTGTTCAAGGGTGTGCGCCTTGGGGTGATGATTTGCGAGGACATGTGGTTCACGGACGTGGCCGAGACCCTGCATGAATCCGGCGCGGAGCTTCTGGTCGTTCCCAATGGTTCGCCGTTCGAGGTGGACAAGGGCGATGCGCGGCTCAACCACGCGGTGGCGCGTATCGGCGAGACCGGCCTGCCGCTGCTCTATGTCAACCAGGTCGGCGGCCAGGACGATTTGATCTTCGATGGCGGCTCGTTCGTGCTCAATGCCGATCGGTCGCTGGCGGTGCAGGCGGGATCGTGGGCCTCCGACATCAAGCTCACCAGCTGGAAGCGCGACGGCAAGACCTGGCGCTGTGCGCCCGAAACACCGCCGCCGGCATTGGACCGCTGCGAGAATATCTATCAGGCCTTGGTGCTAGGGTTGCGCGATTATGTCGGCAAGAACCGCTTTCCCGGCGTGGTGCTCGGTCTTTCCGGCGGCATCGACAGCGCGCTCGCGGCCGCCGGCGCCGCCGACGCCCTGGGGCCGGAGAAGGTCCATTGCGTCATGATGCCGTCGCCCTATACCTCGCGGGAAAGCCTGGAGGACGCCGCCGAGGTCGCGCGGCTGTTGGGCGTGCGGCTGGACACCATCGACATCGGTCCGGCCATGAACACCTTCGACGGCATGCTGGCGCCGCTGTTCAAGGGGACCAGCGCCGACATCACGGAAGAGAACCTCCAGTCGCGCGCGCGCGGCCTGACCCTGATGGCGATCTCCAACAAGTTCGGCAAGATGGTGCTGTCGACCGGCAACAAGAGCGAGATGAGCACCGGTTATGCCACGCTCTACGGCGATATGTGCGGCGGCTATGCGGTGCTGAAGGATGTCTACAAAACCACGGTGTTCGCGGTCAGCCGCTGGCGCAATGGGCAGAAGCCTACGGGCGCCCTGGGGCCGGCCGGGGCGGTGATGCCGGAGCGGGTGATCACCAAGCCGCCGACGGCGGAGCTCAAGCACAACCAGACCGATCAGGACACGCTGCCGCCCTACGAGGTGCTGGACGGCATCCTGAAAGGGCTGATCGAGGACCAAGCCGGGATCGCCGCCGTGGCGGACCGGGGTTATGACGAGGCCACGGTGCGCCGGGTCTACAAAATGCTGACCCGGGCCGAATACAAGCGCCGCCAGGCCGCTCCGGGTGTAAAGATCACCCATCTCGCCTTCGGCCGGGATTACCGCTACCCCATCACCAACGGCTTTAACGGCTGAAAATTCTGGCCCTCCGGGGCCGGATTTGGCACATAAAGCTTTGGCCGCGTCGTTTTTGCCGAAAGCTGGCTTCCACTTTTCGGCACGATGCTCCGGCGCCGCTGTTTTAGCTCTTTCTTGGGATTCAGATGTCCGACGCTTCCGCCCCAGCCGTCAGCAATTTCCTGCGGGAGATCGTCGCGCGCGACATCGCCGAGGGCAAACACAAGGCCCCGGTCACCCGGTTCCCGCCTGAGCCCAACGGCTATCTCCACATCGGTCACGCCAAGGCGCTGTGCATCAATTTCGGCATCGCCCAGGATTTTGGCGGCCAGTGCAATCTGCGCTTCGACGACACCAACCCCGCGAAAGAAGAGCAGGAGTTCATCGACGCCATCCAGGCCGACGTGCGCTGGCTGGGGTTCGACTGGGGCAAGAACCTGTTCTTCGCCTCGGACTATTTCGAGACCCTCTACCAGTGGGCCGAGCACCTGATCCGCAACGGCAACGCCTATATCGACGACCAGAGCGTGGACGAGATCCGCGCGAACCGCGGCACCCTGACGGCGCCCGGCACGCCGAGCCCGTACCGCGAGCGCGCGGTGGAGGAGAACCTCGACCTGTTCCGGCGCATGCGCGCGGGCGAGTTCCCCAACGGTGCACGGGTGCTGCGCGCCAAGATCGACATGGCCGCCGGCAACATCAACCTGCGCGACCCTGTCATCTACCGCATCATCCACACCCATCATCCGCGCACCGGCGACAAGTGGTGCATCTATCCCACTTATGACTTCGCCCATGGCCAGTCGGACGCGCTCGAGCACATCACCCACTCGCTGTGCTCGCTGGAATACGAGGATCACCGGCCGCTCTACGACTGGCTGCTCGCGCACCTGCCGGTGCCCTCCCATCCTAGGCAGTACGAATTCGCGCGCCTCAACATGACCTACACCTTGCTCTCCAAGCGCCATCTGACGCGCCTGGTGCAGGGCAAGCATGTGCGCGGCTGGGACGATCCGCGCATGCCGACCCTGGCGGGGCTTCGCCGCCGGGGCGTGCCGCCGGCCGCGCTGGTGGATTTCGTGAAACGCGTCGGCGTTGCGCGCGCCAACAGTGTCGTCGATCTCGCCATGTTCGACGCCTGCGTGCGCGAGCTGCTCAACAAGACCTCCGAACGCTACATGGGCGTGCTGCGGCCACTGAAGGTTGTGATCGAGAACTATCCCGAAGGTCAGGTCGACGAGCTGGAAGCGGTCAACAATCCCGAAGACCCGTCCGCAGGTTCGCGCAAGGTGCCGTTCAGCCGCGTGATCTATGTCGAGCAGGACGACTTCATGGAGAATCCGCCCAAGAAGTTCTTCCGCCTGTCGCCGGGCAAGGAAGTGCGCCTGCGCTACGCCTATTTCGTCACCTGCAAGGATGTGGTGAAGAACGACAAGGGCGAAGTGGTGGAACTGCGTTGCACCTACGATCCCGCCAGCCGCGGCGGCAATTCGCCCGATGGCCGCAAGGTGCAGGCCACCCTGCACTGGGTGTCGGCGGCGCACGCCAAGACCGCCGAAGTGCGGCTCTACAGCCAGTTGTTCAACCGTCCCGACCCGGCGGCGGCGGAAGACCCGCTGACCGAACTGAATCCGGCGTCGCTGGAAGTGATCGAGGCCAAGCTGGAGCCCGCGCTGGAAAACGCCGTGGTGGGCAAGCCTGTGCAGTTCGAGCGCCTGGGTTATTTCACCCGCGACCAGGACGCCGGCCTGGTGTTCAACCGCACCGTCGGCCTCAGGGACGCCTTCGCGAAGGCTTGAGGGGTTCGCCCATCTTATCTTTTGTCATCC
This sequence comes from Rhodospirillaceae bacterium, assembly GCA_019694335.1. Classification (GTDB taxonomy): domain Bacteria; phylum Pseudomonadota; class Alphaproteobacteria; order Rhodospirillales; family Rhodospirillaceae; genus SHVO01. The sequence goes on from JAIBCD010000041.1 coordinate 3,845, forward strand.
CTGGGCTTGACCCGGGGATCCAGGGTTGCCGGGTTCAACCAAGCAACGCGTGGCAATGGTCGCTGCAGATCCTTGCGGACGACTCCCTGGACCCTCGGGTCAAGCCCGAGGGTGACGGTGAGTGGGCTAAGCCGCCTTCGAGTTCCGCGTAAAATACGCCCGGACGCCGTCGATGGTCGCGTCCATGTCGGCGCGGTTCACGTCGAGGTGCGTCACCAGCCTGCACAAGGGCGCCGGGCGGATCAGGATGCCGCGGGCTTGCAGGCTTTCGGCCAGCGCCGTCCGGTGATCGTCGGGCAGGCGCACGAACACCATGTTGGTGGACTGGGCGCGCACTTCGATTTCGGCAATGCCCTTAAGCCCCTGCGCGAGGTATTCGGCATTGGCGTGATCGTCGGCCAGGCGCGCGATGTTGTGCTCGATGGCGTAAAGGCCTGCTGCCGCGATGATGCCGGCCTGGCGCATGCCGCCGCCCAGCACTTTGCGCCAGCGGTAGGCGCGCTCGATCAGCGCCTTGGTTCCCACCAGCACCGACCCGGCGGGTGCGCCGAGGCCTTTGGACAGGCAGATCGACACGGTGTCGAAGCCGGCCGCGACATCGGCCAGCGTCACCTTCATCGCCACCGCCGCGTTGGCCGCGCGCGCGCCGTCGAGGTGCGTGGCAAGGCCCTTGGATTTCGCGAACGCCAGGGCTTCCTTCACATACGCGGGCGGCAGCACCTTGCCGTTGATGGTGTTCTCGAGCGCCAGCAGTCTGGTGCGCGCGAAATGCGGGTCGATGGCTTTGATGGCGCTGCCGATCTTGGCGATCGGCAAGCTGCCGTCGGATGCGTTCTCGATCGGCTGGGGCTGGATGCTGCCCAGCACGGCCGCGCCGCCGCCTTCGAACTTATAAGTATGGGCATCCTGGCCGACGATATATTCGTCGCCGCGCTCGCAATGGGCCATCAGGCCGGCGAGGTTGCTTTGGGTGCCGGTGGGCAGGAACAGCGCGGCCTCTTTCCCGGTGCGCTCCGCCATCACCGCCTGCAAGCGGTTGACCGTGGGATCGTCGCCGAACACGTCGTCGCCCACCTCGGCCTCGGCCATCGCCTTGCGCATGGCGGCCGGCGGCCGGGTGACAGTGTCGCTGCGGAGGTCGATCATGAAGGGCGCTCCTTATACCGATAGAATTAGCAGTGTGAGCCGTGTAAAGAAAAGCCCATGGCAATCGTCTATATCGCGCAAAGCCCGCTCATGCAGGAGTGGGGCGGTGACGTCGGCATCAGCAAGTTCCTCTATAAGGTGGGGCTCGCCGAGGACACGGCCAAGGCGGCCGTGGAGGAGCTGAACGCCGAGGGCTACGCCGGCCACAAGGACTGGCAGCTGATCGGCGAAAAGCCCACCGAGATGGATGCGGCGGCGCTGCTGGCCCGGGTGTCCGAGCGCCAGAAGATGATCGATCCGCTCTATTACCCCAAGATCAAGGGGGCGAAGGACATCGTCAAACTCGAGCAGCGCAAGGTCGAGGCCAACCTGGTGATCAAGCGCACCATGGAGGGCCGGGACTCCAAGATCCCCAAGCTCAAGCCGGCCGATATGGCGGCCTATATCCTGGATAGCCTCGGCTAAAATCCTTTTGGTTGCCGGACCTGCCGCCCTTTTTCGGCGGTGGGCTAATTTTTTTGCGGATTCGCGTGGAATTTCCGCCGATTCCGCTTTTGTGCAGTGCGAAAAAACTGGCACGATCCCTGCTAAGGCATGTTCATATGGACCCTGGGGGTGGCTTTGGCTTTCAACGAGATGCTCGGTCCCGATGGTCAGGTAAGGGCGCCTTATGCGGGCGTCGCCAAATGGCTTGAGTCGGTCAATGTCGAGCAGCTCGACCGCCGCCGCGCCGAGGCCGAGCTGTTCTACCGCCGCGGCGGAATCACCTTCGCGGTCTACGGCGACGCGCAAGGCGAAGAACGCATCATCCCGTTCGACATCATCCCGCGCGTGCTGGCCGGGTCGGAATGGAAGCTGCTGGCCAAGGGGCTGGAGCAGCGGGTCAAGACCCTCAACCTTTATCTCGCGGACATCTACAGCAAGCAGGAATCCCTGAAGGCCGGGATCGTGCCCGAGGAACTCGTGTGGCAGAACCCGGCATTCCGCCCGGAGATGACCGGCGTCACCGTGCCCAAGGACATCTATGTGCATATCGCCGGCGTCGATGTGGTGCGCATCGACGCCAATGACTTCTATGTGCTGGAGGATAACGCGCGCACGCCGTCGGGCGTGTCCTACATGCTCGGCGGGCGCGAGATCTGCTACCGGTTGATGGCGGATCTCTACGGCGCGCATAAGGTGGCGCCGATCGAGCACTATCCCGACGACCTGATCGCGACCTTGAGTTCGGTGGCGCCGCAGAGCGCCGGCGAGTCACCCAATGTGGTGATCCTGACGCCGGGCCAATTCAACTCGGCCTATTACGAGCACTCCTTCCTCGCCGACAAGATGGGCATCGAGCTGGTGGAGGGCCGCGACCTGTTCATCCGCGACGACCAGGTCTATATGCGCACGACCGAAGGGGCGAAGCGCGTGGATGTGATCTACCGGCGTATCGACGACGATTTCCTCGATCCCCTGGTGTTCCGCCCGGACTCCATGCTGGGCGTGCCGGGCCTGTTCAACGCCTACGCCAAGGGCAATGTCGCGCTCGCCAATGCCATCGGTACGGGTGCCGCCGACGACAAGGCGATCTACGCCCATATGCCGGACCTGGTGAAGTTCTTCCTGGGGGAGGAGCCTATCCTCAAGAACGTGCCGACCTGGTGCTGCCGCAAGGCCGACGACCTCGCCTATGTGCTCGAACATCTCGCCGAGCTGGTGGTGAAGGAAGTTCACGGTTCGGGCGGCTACGGCATGCTGGTGGGGCCGCAGGCCGACAAGGCGCAGATCGCCAAGTTCCGCGAATTGCTCAAAGCCAACCCGGCCAACTATATCGCCCAACCCACGCTGTCGTTGTCCAGTTGCCCGTCGTTCGTGGAGCAGGGGGTCGCGCCGCGCCATGTGGATTTGCGCCCGTTCGTGCTCACCGGCGGGAACGGCGTGAAGATCGTGCCTGGCGGCCTGACCCGGGTTGCCTTGCGGGAAGGCTCCCTGGTGGTGAACTCCAGCCAAGGCGGAGGCACCAAGGATACCTGGGTGATCGACCTCTAATGCTCAGCCGTACCGCAGATAACCTATTCTGGCTGTCGCGCTACGTGGAGCGCGCGGACTACCTCGCGCGCATCATCGAGGCCACCAACCGGCTGGCCATGCTGCTGGCGGCCGGCGACGGCAGCAGCGAATGGACCAGCGCCCTGGTCACCGCCGGCTGCTACGACGCTTTCGTGGCCGCCCACGGCGCGCCCACGGCCGAGACCGCCATGGAATATCTGGCGCTATCCGAGGATAACCCATCCTCCATCCGCCGCTGCCTCGAGACGGCGCGGTTCAACGCCCGCGCCGTACGCACGGCGCTGACGGTTGAAATGTGGGAGACCATCAACGGCGCCTGGCTCGAACTGCCGAAGATGGACCGGAGCAGCTTCGCCGGCGGCCGCATGTCGCGGTTCACCGACTGGGTGAAGGACATCGCCTTGCGCATCGACGGCTCCGGCCACCGCACCATGTTGCGCAACGATGCCTATTGGTTCACGCGGCTGGGGTTCTATGTCGAGCGCGCCGACAACACGGCGCGCATTCTGGACGTCAAGTATCACATCCTTTTGCCCGAGGTGTCGTCGGTGGGCGGCGGGCTCGACTATTCCCAGTGGGCGGCCATCCTGCGTTCGGTGAATGCGCTCACGGCTTATCGCTGGGTCTACCGTGAGGGGCTCCGGCCGTGGCTGATCGCCGACCTTTTGATCCTCAACCAGGAACTGCCGCGCTCTCTCGCCTCTTGTTACGCCAATATCGTCACCCACCTGGACAGTTTGTCCAACGCCTATGGCCGCCAGGGGAAATCCCAACGCTTCGCCCGTACCGTCCAGACCGCGCTTCAGAACGCCACTATCGAGCGCGTGTTCCAAACCGGGCTGCACGAATTCCTGACCCGCTTCATTTCCGATAATGCCCGCGTCGGCGGCGCGATCACCGAGCAGTACCTGGCCTAATCATGCGCATTAAGGTCGAGCACCGCACGACGTACCTTTACGACGAACCGCCAACCTCGATCGTGCAGATCCTGCGCCTGACGCCCCGCAATCACGAAGGGCTGCAGGTGCGCAACTGGCGGATTGTCCTGGATCACGACGCGCATCTCGCGCCCGGCGAGGACGCCTTCGGCAATACCATCCATACGCTGACGCTCAACCGTGCGCTCGATGACCTCACTGTCTCCGTGGAGGGCGAGGTCGAGACTCTCGACACCGGCGGCGTGCTGACCGGCGCGGCGGAGCGCTTCCCGCCCGGGCTTTATTTGCGCGACACGCCGCTTACCCATGCCGATGACGCCATCAAGACGTTTGCCAAGGGAGTCGCGGGAAAACGGGAGGTTCTGGACAGCCTCCACGCGCTCATGGGCGCATTGCATGACGGCATGGCGGTGGATGAAGACGCGCCGGCCACCGACGCCGCCCGGGCTTTCGCCGCCAAGACCGTCGGCGGGCGCGACCTTACCCATGTGTTCATCGCGGCGGCGCGGTCCCTGGCGATTCCGGCGCGCTTCGTCAGCGGGTACATGCTGCGCGAGGACCAGGTTCAGCAAAAATCCGGTCACGCCTGGGCGGAAGCCCATGTGCCGGGGCTCGGCTGGGTGGGGTTCGATGCGGCCAACGCCTTGAGCCCCACCGAGGCCCACATCCGTGTCGCCATGGGACTTGATTACCTCGGGGCGGCGCCGGTCCGCGGATCGCGCAACGGCGGCGCGGCCGAACACCTTCAGGTAAGCCTCACGGTAGGCCAGGCGCGCCGCCAGCAGCAGAACTAGGTTAATCCCGTCAACCGCGCTATAAGCCGGGAGAAAAGGGAAACCCGAAGATGACTTATTGCGTCGGAATTCTGCTCAATGACGGCCTGGTGATGATTTCCGATACCCGCACCAACGCGGGTATCGACAACATCGCCACCTTTCGCAAGCTGCACACTTTCGAGAACCCGGGCGAACGCACCATCGCGCTGGCGAGTTCGGGCAATCTGTCGATCACGCAAGGCGTGCTGAGCCTGCTCAACGAGGGTTTGCCGGACGAACAGAACCCCGACGAGCTGGTGACCTTGCACAACGTGCCCACCATGTTCCAGGCGGCGCAATTGGTGGGACGCGCGGTGCGCGAGATCTATCGGCACGACGCCGCGGCCCTCGAGGAACACAATACCCGGTTCGACATCGCCCTCCTGCTCGGCGGCCAGATCAAGGACCGGCGCCTGCGTCTGTTCATGATCTACGCCGCCGGGAACTTCATCGAGGCGACGCAGGACACGCCGTTCCTGCAGATCGGCGAGCACAAGTACGGCAAGCCGATCCTGGATCGCGCCGTCAAATACGACGCCGATCTCCTGGACGCCCTGAAGATCGGTTTGATCTCGGTGGATTCCACCATGCGCTCGAACCTGGCCGTGGGTTTGCCGCTCGATATCATGGTCTTGCGCCGGGACGCGCTCAAACCCGAACTCACATATCGCGTCGAGGCCGGCGATCCTTATTTCGAGGATTTGCGCAATCGCTGGTCGGAAGCCCTGCGCGCCACCCACCAGGCGATCCCCAAGCCGCCCTACAAAAAGAAATAGCGCGGCGTTGCCGATGACCGCCGCCAAAGGTGCAAGACAGTCGACGTCCTACGCCGACAAGGCACGGCTAGTCGCCAAGCCCGGCGACAATCCGCCTGCCGTGATCCTGGTGGAGCCGCAGCTCGCCGAGAATATCGGCACCGCGGCGCGCGCCATGATGAATACCGGCCTCACCGATCTGCGCCTGGTGGACCCGAAACAGGACTGGCTGAGCGAGAAGGCGGTCGCGGCATCGTCGGGCGCGGAATACATCCTGGAGACGGCGCGGAGGTACGCGCGGCCCGAGGACGCCATCGCCGACCTGCAGTGGGTCTATGCCGCCACCGCGCGCCGGCGCGAGATGGTGAAGCCCATCATGACCGCCCGGGCGGGTGCCGCGGACATCCGGGGCAAGGACGGCATGGCCCTCGGCGTGATGTTCGGGCGCGAGCGGGACGGACTCACCAACCACGAGATCGCATTGGCTAACGCCATCATCGAGGTACCGCTCAATCCTATCCACTCCTCGCTCAACCTCGCCCAGGCGGTGCTGCTGGTGGGCTACGAGTGGTTCCAGGCGGGGTACGACGGGCCGCAGGAGCTGATGACCTTCAACCGCACCAAGCCCGCCAGCAAGGACATGTTCCATGGTCTGATCGATCACCTGGAAAAGGAACTGGTCCTGTGCGGCTTCCTCCGCAACGACGAGAAGCGGCCGACCATGATGGTGAATTTGCGCAACATGCTGCAGCGGGCCGACCTGACCGAGCAGGAAATCCGCACCTTGCACGGGATCGTCACCGAGCTCCGCTATGGCCGCCGCCCCGACCGGCCGCCCCGCCAGAAAGGCCCCCGAAGCGGGCCGGAACCCGGGGGCGGGGCTGGCGAAGAGGCCTAAATCCTTGAAAAGACCGGGTTAAAGGGGGGATTTTTGGCCCTTCTGACGGTTGACTTGAGCCTTACACCCCCTATACTCCGCGCGCCTTATTTCCGGGAATGTGAGTACTTCAATGAAAGTGCTCCGGCTGCCGTCACAGCCCTACCGGGACAACAACAAATAAAATGAGAATGGACCAATGACCAAACGTACTGAAGCCAAGCATAAGATCGACCGGCGTCTCCAGGTCAACCTGTGGGGACGCGCCAAGAGCCCGCTCAACAAGCGTGAATACGGTCCGGGCCAGCACGGCCAGCGCCGCAAGAAGCCGTCCGATTACGGCGTGCAGTTGATGGCCAAGCAGAAGCTCAAGGGCTACTACGGCAACATTTCCGAGCGGCAGTTCCGCCGCTATTACGAAGAAGCCATGCGCCGCAAGGGCGACAACGGCGAAAACCTGGTGGGCATCCTCGAGAGCCGCCTGGACGCCATCGTCTACCGCATGAAGTTCGCGCCCACGGTGTTCGCCTCGCGCCAGTTCGTCAGCCACGGCCACGTGTCCGTGAACGGCCGCCGCGTGACCATCCCGTCCTTCATGGTGAAGGTCGGCGACACCATCGAAGTGCGCTCGAAGTCCAAGCAGATGGCCTCCCTCAAGGAAGCCAGTGAGTCGCCCGAACGCGACGTGCCGGATTATGTCCAGGTGGACCACACCAAGTTCGCGGGCGAACTCAAGCGCGTCCCGGGTCTGAAGGACGTTCCGTATCCGGTGCAGATGGAACCGAACCTCGTGATCGAATTCTACTCGCGCTAATAGCCGCGACGATCGCCAGAAACGAAAAGGGCTCCCGCACGGGAGCCCTTTTTATTTGCGCCTGCTGCCGGGCCGTTAAGCGGTGGCGACGGCCTTGTCCTGGAACAGCTGCTGCAATTCGCCGGCTTCGGCCATCTCGCGCACGATGTCGCAGCCGCCGATGAACTCGCCCTTTACGTAGAGCTGCGGGATCGTGGGCCAGTTGGAAAACTCTTTGATGCCCTGGCGGAGGTTATTGTCCGCGAGCACGTTGACGCCCTTGTATTGGACGCCCAGGTGGTTGAGCACCTGGACCACGGCGGCGGAGAAGCCGCACTGCGGGAACTGCGGGGTGCCCTTCATGAACAGCACCACGTCGTTGTCGGCGATGTCCTTCTGGATCAGGGCGATGGCCGGGTTTTCGGTCATGGGAGCCTCGAAATGATGATGGAGCGTGCCCAGGAAAGGGGAAACCGGTTTCCGCCCGGGCACGCGACAAATACTACTCAGGCGAATATAGGGGCTACCGGCCAGAAAACAATGACCGCTAAGCCCCTGCGGGAACCTTGGTTTCCAGGGCCAGGGCGTGCAATTGGCCGCCCATTTTGCCTTTTAGGGCGGCGTAGACCATCTGGTGCTGCTGGACCCGGTTCTTGCCCTTGAAGGCGGCCGAGACCACGGTGGCGGCGTAATGGTCGCCGTCGCCGCGCATGTCCTGGATCACGACCTCCGCGTCCGGGAAAGCGGCCTTGATCAGGGCTTCCAGTTCTTCCACCGCCATCGCCATGGTCAGTTCTTCCCCGCCATATAGGACGGCAGCCAGTCCTCGTTGAGTTTGCGCAAGGCCGCGAGCGCGATTTTCTCGCCGCTGTGAACGATCGCATCGCCGCCGGTGGTGCCGATGCGTTTGGCCGGTACGCCGGCCGCCTTGGCGTCGGATTCGATCTTATCGGCGGCGTTGGCCGGAACCGCGATCACGTAGCGGCCCTGGTCCTCGCCGAACAGCTGGGCATGACGGGCGCCGGCGACGTCGTAGAGCTGGCAGCCGATGTTGCCGGCCAGAGCCATCTCGGCCAGGCCGACCAGGAGACCGCCGTCGGAGAGGTCGTGGCAGGTGGTCGCGCGGCCGTCGGCGATCAGCTTGCGCACGAAATCGCCGACCGCGTGTTCGTGGGAGAGATCGACCACGGGCGGCGCGCCCTTTTCCTCGCCGCAGATCTCGCGCAGGTACAGCGATTGGCCCAGCCAGCCGTCACCGTCCTTCTGGCCGAGAAGAATGAGGACTTCGCCTTCGGCCTTGAAGCCGATGGTCGCCATGCGGTCGAGGTTGTCGATACGGCCGACACCCCCAATGGCGGGGGTGGGGAGGATCGGGTTGCCGCCGGTTTCGTTGTAGAGCGACACGTTGCCCGACACGACCGGATAGGCCAGTTCGGCGCAGGCCGCGCCGATGCCGCCGATGGCTTCCACGATCTGGCCCATGATCTCGGGCTTCTCGGGATTGCCGAAGTTGAGGTTGTCGGTGATGGCGAGCGGCGTACCGCCGACCGCGGTGATGTTGCGCCAGGTCTCGGCCACGGCCTGCTTGCCGCCCTCGAAGGGATCGGCCTTCACATAGCGCGGCGTGCAGTCGGTGGTGATGGCGAGGCCGGTGTTGGTGCCGTGGATGCGTACCACGGCAGCATCGCCGCCGGGGCGCTGGCAGGTGTCGGCCATCACCATGTGGTCGTATTGCTCCCAGATCCATCGCCGGCTGGCGAGGTCCGGGCAGGCCATGAGCTTCTCCAGCGCCTGCTTCCAGGGAACTTCCTTGACGTCCTTGGCGGCGAGTACCGGCTGACGGGCGGTGGCGACCCAGGGGCGGTCGTATTCCGGCGAAGCCTGCGCGAGCGGATCGATCGGCAGGTCGGCGGCGACCTCGCCGTGCATCTTCAGCACCATGCGGCCGGTATCGGTGAGCTTGCCGATGATGGCGAAGTCCAGTTCCCATTTCTCGAAGATCGCCTGGGCGATGTGCTCCTGGCCCGGCTTGATGATCATGAGCATGCGTTCCTGGCTCTCGGACAGCATCAGTTCGTAGGGCGTCATGCCCTCTTCGCGCATCGGTACGTCATCGAGCGTCAGCTCCACGCCCATGCCACCCTTGGAGGCCATCTCGAAGGAGGAACTGGTCAGGCCGGCGGCGCCCATATCCTGGATCGCGACGATGACGTCCGTGGCCATCAGTTCCAGGCACGCTTCGATCAGCAGTTTTTCGGTGAACGGGTCGCCCACCTGTACGGTGGGGCGCTTTTCCTCGGAGTTTTCGTCAAACTCCGCCGAGGCCATGGTGGCGCCGTGGATGCCGTCGCGCCCGGTCTTGGAGCCGACGTAGATCACCGAGTTGCCGACACCCGAGGCGCCCGAATAGAAAATCTTGTCGGTCTTGGCCAGACCCACGGTCATGGCGTTGACCAGGATGTTGCCGTTGTAGCTGGCGTGGAAGTTCACCTCGCCGCCGACCGTGGGCACGCCGACGCAGTTGCCGTAACCGCCGATGCCCGACACCACGCCCGCCAGCAGGTGGCGGGTCTTGGGGTGGCTGGGGTCGCCGAAACGCAGCGCGTTCATATTGGCGATCGGGCGGGCGCCCATGGTGAAGACGTCGCGCAGGATTCCGCCGACTCCGGTGGCCGCGCCCTGGTAGGGCTCGATGAAGCTCGGGTGGTTGTGGCTTTCCATCTTGAAGATGGCCGCCATGCCGCCGCCGATGTCGATCACGCCCGCGTTCTCGCCGGGGCCGCAGATCACCCATGACGCCTTGGTCGGTAGGGTCTTGAGCCACTTCTTCGAGGACTTGTAGGAGCAGTGCTCCGACCACATCACCGAGAAAATGCCGAGTTCCACCAGGTTGGGCTCGCGGCCCATGATCGAGAGGATCTTCTGGTATTCGTCCGGGCTGAGGCCGTGGCTTTTCACGTCCTCGGGGGTGATCTTCTTCATCTGATTCACGACAGCGTCTCCACCAGGCTCTCGAACATCTTGCGGCCGTCGGTGCCGCCGAGCTTGGGGTCTGACAGGCGCTCCGGGTGCGGCATCATGCCGAGCACAGTGCGGGATTTATTGAAAACGCCGGCGATATGGCGCTGGGAGCCATTGGGGTTCGCGTCGTCGGTAAGCACGCCGGCCGGCGTGCAATAGCGGAACGCCACTAGGCCTTCGCCTTCCAGGCGGTTCAGGGTCTCGTCGTCGGCGTAGTAGTTGCCTTCGCCGTGACCGATGGGGATGCGCACCACGTCGCCGACGGCGTACTTGGTGGTGAAGGCGCTCTGGGAGTCCTCGACCTTCAGGTAGACGTCCTTGCAGACATATTTGAGGCCGCGGTTGCGCATCAGCACGCCGGGCAGCAGGCCGGCTTCGGTGATTACCTGGAAGCCGTTGCAGATGCCGAGCACGCGCACGCCCTTGTCGGCGGCCTTCTTGATTTCCTTCATGACCGGCGAGTGCGCGCCCATGGCGCCACATCGTAAATAGTCGCCGTAAGAGAAGCCGCCGGGGACCACGATCAGGTCGAGGTCAGGGAGGCTGGTGTCGCGGTGCCAGATCATGGCGGGCGGCTTGCCGGTGCTCTGGTGCAGGGCCACGGCGACATCCCGGTCGCAGTTGGAGCCGGGGAAGACGATGACGGCGGCTTTCATCGCTAGTCCATCACCTCGACGGTGTAATTCTCGATCACGGTATTGGCGAGCAGGGCCTTGCACATGGCTTCGACCTGCGACTTGGCCTTGGCCTTGTCGGTCTCGGCCAGCGTGAGTTCGATGAACTTGCCCTGGCGTACGTCGCCGACGCTGGGGAAGCCCAGGCCGTGCAGCGCGTGTTCCACGGCCTTGCCCTGCGGATCGAGCACGCCGTTCTTGAGGGTAATGTGGACTTTGGCCTTCAAAGCGGTCTCCCAATAGTTCAATCCCGGGACTTTGCCCGGGATTGTTTTCGTTATTGCAGTGTTGACGGGCCTTTGACGTCGGTGGGTCCGCTTTCGGGCAGGATTCCCAGGCGTCGCGCGACTTCCTGATAGGCCTCCTCGATGCGGCCGAGGTCGCGGCGGAAGCGATCCTTGTCCATCTTCTCGTTGGTCTTGGCGTCCCACAGGCGCATGTTGTCCGGGGACAGTTCGTCGGCCAGCACCACCTGAACGTCGCCGTTCTCGTGGAACAGGCGGCCGAACTCGACCTTGAAGTCCACCAGCCGGATGCCGATGCCGAGGAACATGCCGGTGAGGAAATCGTTCACCCGGAGGCTCATGTTCAGCATCTCGTCGATCTCGTGGATCGCGGCCCAACCGAAACCGGTGATGTGCTCTTCCGAGACCATCGGGTCCGAGAGCTGGTCATTCTTATAATAGTATTCGACGATCGAGCGGGGCAGGCGAGTGCCTTCCGGAATCCCGAAGCGCTCGGAGATCGAACCGGCGGCGACATTGCGCACCACGACTTCGACCGGGATGATCTCGACTTCCTTCACCAGCTGCTCGCGCATGTTGAGGCGGCGCACGAAGTGCGTGGGGATGCCGATCTCCTCCAGCCGCATCATCAGGTATTCCGAGATGCGGTTGTTGAGCACACCCTTGCCGGTGATGGTGCCCTTCTTCTTGTTGTTGAAGGCGGTGGCGTCGTCCTTGAAATACTGGACGAGCGTGCCGGGCTCGGGCCCTTCGAACAGCACCTTGGCTTTGCCTTCGTAGATTTGTTTGCGCCGGGCCATGGAGGCTTTTTCCCCGCCAATACGTGTTAAGGGCCGGATATAGCAGGTGGGGGCAGGGGGTACAACGCGGACCGCCCACATATTGCGGAAATGCAGTAAATCCGCCGCGATATCCACAACCTGTGGATAACTAAGAGAGATTCACGGGCTGATAGGCCGTGGACTCGGGAGCGCCGGGGGCGAACAGCCATACGGGCTGCATTTTCTCGGCGCCGAAGGCCCGCGCCACCGACGGCAAGGCCACCAGGGACGACGACGAGGTGCCGAAACCGCTGGCCAACCTGAAACTCATGGCGCGCTCGCCTTCGCCGCCTGTCGTGCCCAGCAAATCCTGCCAGCCTTTCCAATCCTTTGCGTCCGGGTCGGGGGTCGGTGCCGCCTCGAATCGCGGCAGATAACCACCGATGCGGGGATCGGCCGGGTCGTTGCGCTCGAAAGCCGTGAACATGGAAATTCCGGTCGGGATGGGTTTGACCCGGACTTTGTCGCCGGTCAGCGCTACCCACCAGGCGTCGCGGTTGTCGGCGATCACAAGGTTGAACGGCCGATAGGCGCGCGGGCTGATCTCGGAGAGGGCCTCGGCCGCTGTCGCCGCGTCGGGGTGGTCCAGGGCTTCCAGCACCAGTTCGCCGCGGCTGCGTTTGCCGGCGGCCGGACCCAGAGTGCCGTGACGGTTCAGGATGCAGGCGACCACGCCGGTATCGTTGAGGCCCATCCAGGTGCCGCCGGCCAGTTCGTCCTTGCCGCCGACCACGTCGGGCCGGTCGTCCCAATGGCGCGCGGGCGGCAGCCACGGCCGGTTCAGCATCTCGTCGCGATTGGCGCCCAGGATCACGGGCCAGGCATGGCCGGGGCGTCTCAATATGACGACGGTGCACATCTCAGAGCATTTTAGGCCGAAGTGGAAACCGGTTCGGCCGCTAAATATGCGACCAAAGAATGAATTCAGGCTTCTCCGAACACGCGCTTGAAGATGGTGTCGACATGCTTGGTATGGAAGGCCATGTCGAACAAAGATTCCAGCTGGGCATTGGGGAGCTTCGCGGTCACGTCCTTGTCCTGCATGAGCAGTGCGAGCAGCTGGCCCTGGCCGTTCCACACCTTCATGGCGTTACGCTGGACATAGACATAGGCGTCTTCGCGGCTGACGCCCGCCTGGGTCAGCGCGATCAGCACGCGCTGGGAGAACACCAGGCCGCCCATCATGTTGAGGTTCCTGGCGACCGCATCCGGGTAGATCACCAGCTTGTCGATGACGCCGGTGAGGCGGGCGAGGGCAAAGTCGAGCGTGATGGTGGCGTCGGGGCCGATGTAGCGTTCGACCGAGGAATGCGAAATGTCGCGTTCGTGCCACAGGGCGACGTTTTCCATCGCCGGCACCACATAGCCGCGCACGACGCGGGCGAGGCCGGTGAGGTTCTCGGTCAGCACCGGATTGCGCTTGTGAGGCATGGCGGAGGAGCCCTTCTGGCCGGGCGAGAAGTATTCCTCGGCCTCGCGCACTTCGGTGCGTTGCAGGTGGCGGATCTCGGTGGCGACGCGTTCGATCGAACTGGCGATCACGCCCAGGGTTGCGAAGAACTGCGCGTGACGGTCGCGCGGGATCACCTGGGTGGAGACCGGCTCGGGTGTCAGGCCCATTTTCCCGGCGACGTATTGCTCCACGAACGGATCGATGTGGGCGAAGGTGCCGACCGCGCCGGAGATGGCGCAGGAGGCGATATCGGCGCGGGCGGCTTCCAGGCGCTGCTTGTTGCGCACGAACTCGGCGTAGAAGCCGGCGAACTTGAGGCCGTAGGTCACCGGCTCGGCGTGGATGCCGTGGCTGCGGCCCATGGTGACCAGCATCTTGTGCTCGAAGGCGCGGCGTTTGAGAGCGGCCAGCAGGTCGTCGATGTCCTTGAGCAGGATGTCGGCGGCCTGGGACAGCTGCACCGACAGGCAGGTGTCGAGCACATCCGACGAGGTCATGCCCTGGTGGACGAAGCGTGCCTCGGGGCCGACGTGTTCCGCCAGGTTGGTCAGGAAGGCGATGACGTCGTGCTTGGTTTCTTTCTCGATCTCGTCGATGCGGGCGACCTCCCACTTGCCGCGCTGCCAGACCGCCTTGGCGGCCTCGGCCGGGATCACGCCCAGCTTCACCTGGGCGTCGCAGGCATGGGCCTCGATTTCGAACCAGATGCGGAAGCGGTTGTCCGCCTCCCAGATGGCGGTCATGGCGGGGCGGGCGTAACGCGGGATCATGAAATACTCTTTTTGGTGGGACGCGAGATGTATAGGCGGCGAGGCGGGCGGGCGGCAAATGCCAATAAATATAATTATATCAATTGGATATCATTTCGTGCCGGCGACTTGGCGGGATTTTGAATTTCCGTGACGGGTTGAAAATTGAATCCAGAGGGTAGGGATTCCCACCGAGGCACGCACGGCCTTCCAGAATAAAATCATTCAAAATCAATGTCATCGGCATGCACGATACGCCGTCCTCGAGCTCCTGCCTGTTCACGGGCGGGGAAATCGCGGGCTATTCCGAAGCCAAGCTCTCCGGCATTCGCAAGGAGACCGTCGGCTTTATCTTCCGGAGCTTCAACCTGATCGGCGAACTTGCCGTCTCCGAAAATGCCGGGTTGGTGCGGCTCCATTACAAGATCGGGCGCGAGGAGCGCCGTATGCGGGTCGCAGCGGTCATGATCCCGCCGATCGTTTGTCTCACTTTGCACCAACCTCGCCGCTGCCCGCGCGCCCGCGAGGGGGCGCTGCGCAAGGTGGTCGGCGCCAAGGCGAAGGATGTGGTGCAGCCGCTGGTGTGGGATTTTTCCAAGCCGGTTCTGATCGCCAGCCTGCCGGCTTGGCCGGCCGCGCGGCAAGGGTCGGCAGTTCCAATTCCATCCACGCGCTACGCTAGGCGCAGCCGGCACAATTTCGCGGAATGACAGAGGGCAGGGGCCCGTTTGGCCCCTTTCCTGTCTTGGCAAGCCGGAGGGGCGCGGGGTAACACAGGAGGCGTATTTTTCTAAGGAGTGCCCCCATGAGAGAAATGGATCGCCGCACCCTGGTCGCCGCGGGAGCCATCGGTCTTGGTTCCATGGCCGCGATGCGAGCCGCGAATGGGGCCGAAGCGAAAGGCGGAGACATGCTGTTCACCCTTCCCCAGCCGACCGTGCCGATCGTGGGTTCCACGAAGGTGTTCCCGGTACGCCGCATCTACTGCATCGGCCGCAACTACGCCGCCCATGCCCGCGAGATGGGGTCCGACCCGAACCGCGAACCGCCGTTCTATTTCCAGAAGCCGACCGACGCCGTGCAGGTGATCGCCGTTGGCACCACCGGCAATCACCCTTACCCGACACTCACCAAGAACTATCACCACGAGGTCGAGTTGGTGGCGTTCCTGAAGTCGGGCGGCAAGGACATTCCGGTCGAGAAGGCGCTGGATCACGTGATGGGCTACGCCGTCGGCCTCGACATGACCCGGCGCGACCTGCAGAACGACATGAAGGCCCAGCAGAAACCCTGGGAAATCGGCAAGGCGTTCGACTACTCCGCGGTCATGGGCCCGATCCATCCGGTCGAGAAGATCGGCCATATCACCAAGGGCAGGATCAGCGTCGCGGTCAACGGCAAGGTCATCCAGGACGCCGGTCTCGACCAGATGATCTGGAGCGTGGCCGAGCAGATCGCCCAGCTCTCCAAGGCGTTCGAACTCAAGGCCGGCGACATCATCTACTCCGGCACGCCGGAGAACGTCGGGCCGGTGGTGGTGGGCGACACCATGCTGTGCAAGATCGACGACCTCGCCGACATGTCGGTAAAGGTCGTCAAAGCCTAAAGCGGGTTTCGTATCCAAATAAAAACGCGCCGCGGGTAACCGCGGCGCGTTTTGTTTTTGCGGGAAGCGCTAGGGCAGTTTGCCTTCGATCTCCTGATAGACCTTCACCACCGCGAGCTGGCCTTGCGAGCTGGCCAGGCCCAAGTCGGCGTAAGAGCCCCAATTGGCCTTCTGCGCGGCTTCGCACAGGGTAGGTTTCTGTCCGGGCTGCGGCGGCGTCACCACGCACGGGATTTTCGCGTCGTGCAGGCGTTTCGCTTCCGCGATCACCGCGACAATCGCCTTCCGGGATTCCTCCAGGTCGCGCTTCATGGTTGCGGGGTCGTCGATGAAGCCGTGGCCCGGCACGTAGAGCGACACGTCCATGGCCTGGGCTTTCTTGATGGTCTCCACCCACTCGGTGGGATAGGCCGAGCGCATGGCGGGGAATACGCCGCGCAGGTAGATCTCGCTCATGAACAGGATCTTGCTCGCGGGCAGGTAGACCGCGAGGTCGCCGCCGGTGTGGGCGCGGCCCAGGTTCATGACCTGGACGTCGATGTTGCCCATCTTGAAGGCGCGTTTGTCGGTAATGGTCTCCGTGGGCGGGTTCTCGTTCTTGGCGAGGTTGCGCTGGGAGACCGGCGTCGAGACGAACACGATGCCCGGCCAAGCCTTCTTGAAGGCCGCGTCGCCGCCGACGTGGTCGATATGGTCCGAAGCGACGATCATGTACTTCACCGGCTGGGCGGTGAGTTTCTTGATATTATCGACCATGGCCTGGCCTTGGGCGGGGTCGCCCTGGCCATCGGCCACCAGCACGCCGTCGCTGCCGATGACGATCAGGCTCACGGTGTTGATGACGCGGCCTTCAGGGTCAGGCGCGTGCACGCCTTCGTAGGCGTAGATGTTGGACGCGAGCTGCTTCCAGCGCGGAAAATCTGCGACCGTGAGGCCGCGCTTGGCGAGATCGCCGTTGCTGACCGACGTGTTCTCGGCGGCGAACGCCGGCGTGAAGCCGTACGCGAGTACCGTCGCCAACGCGGCGGCAAGAAACATCTTCATGTCAGTCCTCCCCTGAACGGATGCGGTTCGCAAGGTTAGTTCATCGACTTGGAAAACGCCATCACAGCAGACCCAGCGTCCGGAAGGACACCGGGCCGCCGCGGCTCACGATCACATGGTCGTGCAGCGTTATCCCGACCGCCGCGAGCGCGTCCTTGATCTTGCGGGTCATCTCGACGTCGGGCTGCGACGGCTTGGGATCGCCCGAGGGGTGGTTGTGGCACACCACCACCGCGCTGGCGTTCAGCTCGAGCGCGCGCCGCGCCACTTCGCGCGGATAGACCGGGGTGTGGTCGACCGTGCCGCGCTGCTGCGCCTCGTCGGCAATCAGCTGGTTCTTGCGGTTGAGATAAATGACGCGGAACTGTTCGACCGCGCCGTAAGCGGCTTTGACCGTGAGGTAATCGATCAGCGCCCCCCACGAGGAGATCACGTCCGTGCTTATGGTCTTGGGACGCAGCAGGCGTTGCGCCGCTTCCTGAACGCATTTCAGGACCACCACCGTGACGGGGCCGACATCGTCTACTTTCGCCAGCGCCTCGGGATCGGCCGAGAGCACCTCTGCCAGGCTGTCGTTGAAATGGCGCATCAGCGCCTTGGCGGCGGGCTTGGTGTCCACGCGCGGGCGCGCGATCGCGAGCAGCATCTCCAGCAGCTCATAGTCAGGGATCGCGCCGGGTTCGCGCAGGAAGCGTTCCCGCAGGCGCTCGCGGTGTCCAAGATGGTCGGGTGCGGAGGGCTGATCTGTCATGGCTGGGGTCGATAACCGGCGGGAATGTAACCTAAAAGGTCACAGGCTTGGGCGCATGCTTGAGCTTGGATGGGGCGGAAGGATTAGCCCTACACGTAAAAAGAGTATTTTCATTTAGTTTACATTATTCAGGCGGAACTGCTGCCGATCCCTGCAGCCCGGGGGCGATAGGGCTTCTGTGTTCTGAACGCCCGGCTCCAGCCCCAGATCCGGGCCCCGGCTCAAGGCTGGAGCTGGCAGGCTTGTGGACAGTGCGCCAGGGACATATCTGGAGGGCATGTCCGATCGCGTCATCGCCGTTTGCCCCTCTTGCAGCAAGCTAAACCGCATTCCGGCGGCGCGGCTTGGCGAGAAGCCCGTGTGCGGTGCTTGCGGGAAGGCGTTGTTCACCGGTCAGCCCGTTGAAGTGGACAGCGCCGGCTTCGACCGCCACGCCAGGGGCGACCTCCCGGTGCTGGTGGATGTCTGGGCGCCCTGGTGCGGGCCGTGCCGCATGATGGGCCCGATGTTCGAACGCGCCGCGAATGAACTGGAGCCCGGGATGCGGCTTCTCAAACTCAACCTCGACAGCGCGCCGGACATCGGCCGCCGCTTCGGGATTCAGAGCGTTCCCACGTTGTTATTGTTGGAACGCGGGCAACTGAAAGCCCAGACCGCCGGCGCCATGGACGCCCGGAGCATCGTGGCCTGGGCGAAGGCCAATTCCTAGAAGGTATAGACCACGAAGGCGCTGACCAAGGCCTGGTTGGCGTCGCCGCGCTGCTTGATCAACGGGCTGGCCGCGGCGTCGCCGAGCAGCCGTTCATAGCCGAGATGCGCCAGCAGCGCCCAGGACGGCGTCAGGGTGTAGCTGCTCTGGAAACCGAGGAACGCGCTCTTCAGCCCGCCGCTGGGATGGAACACCGGCAGGCCCGACAGCGCGGCCTGACGCGGCGTCACGCCGAAGAACGACTTCAGGTACTTAGACGTGGCGAGCGCCAGGGTGCCATTGGCGCCGACCGCGAAGCGGTCTCCCCGGTACAACGTGCCCGAGATGTGAAGTTCGGCGAGCCCGCCGCCGTGGCCGCCCGTAGCCGATTGGCCGGCTTCCAGTTCGATGCGCACGCTGTCGGTGGAGTAGGCGACATAGCCGCCCAACTCCAAGGCGAAGCCGACGCCGCCCATGCCCTTGAGATCGACGCTGTCGTGTTCGCTGCGGCCAAAATCGAGGCTGACCGTCGGGCCGACTTCCAGCCGCGCCTTGCCGACATCCTCTCCCAGGTCGAACACATGGTCGAAGGCGGTGAAGTCGACGTCGTTGTTATTGACGCGCAGCACGTCGCGGTACTTGAGCGAGATCACCGGCACGGCGTGCAGCTTGTAATCCCGCGATCCTTCGAAGGCCGGGCTGAAGCCGGGCCCGAGCCCCAGCGTTATGTTGCTGACGTCGCTGGGCTGCAGGTTCAAGGTGTTGGCGATGGCGTCGGAGAAGCCCGAGATCGCACGGTCGAAATCCTGGGCCTGGGCGCTGCAGGCCACAAACGTGAACGCCAGAACACATCCAAAGCGCAACGCTGCCCGCATGACGATCCCCGAAAGCCGTTCCCCACGGTCCTCAGGGTAACACTGTCCGCTTCGTCGTAGCCGCTTGTATGGCGCTGGTCGCGCACACCACAGGTTGTGGGTATCAGTCGGCTTTCGGGCCGTAGGGCGGGTAGGTGTGGCCCTTAGGCGAGAGCGTGAAGATTTCCACGCCGGTCTCGGTCACGCCCACGGTGTGCTCGAACTGCGCGGACAGCGACTTGTCGCGGGTCACCGCGGTCCAGCCGTCGTCGAGGATTTTGGTCTCGTGGCGGCCGGCGTTGATCATCGGTTCGATGGTGAAGATCATGCCGGGTTCCAGAATCATGCCTTCGCCGGGTTCGCCGAAGTGCATGACATTGGGCGCCTGGTGGAAGACACGGCCGATGCCGTGGCCGCAAAAGTCGCGCACCACCGAGAAACGGTGACTCTCGGCATAGGATTGGATGGCATAACCGACATCGCCCAGGGTCGCACCCGGCTTCACGGCTTCGATACCCTTCATCATGGCGTGGTAGGTGTGCTCGACCAGGCGCTGGGCCTTGATCTTCACGTCGCCGACGAAAAACATGCGGCTTGAGTCGCCGAACCAGCCGTCGACGATCGGCGAGACGTCGATGTTCACGATGTCGCCGTCCTTGAGCACCTTGTCGCCGGGAATGCCGTGGCACACCACATGGTTGATCGAGGTGCAGATCGACTTGGGGTAGCCGCGGTAGTTGAGCGGGCCCGGGATCGCGCCGTGGGCGCGGTGGAATTCGTGGCAGAGCTCGTCGATTTCGCCGGTGGTCACACCCGGCTTCACGAAGTCGACGATGTAGTCGAGGATCTCGGCGGTCAGGCGGCCGGCCTTGCGCATGGCGGCAAAGGCTTCGGGGCCGTGGACCTCGACATCGCGCGGGCGTTTGATGGCGGCTTCTCGCATAACCAGATTCATTCCAGAACGTCGTTCAAAATTCGCACCGGCCACAGGGACTACACGCCCCTTGGCGGCCGGAGGCCTTTATGTATGGCGCGGACTTGGTAAATCCAAGGTCAACGGGCCGGCCACGGTTATAGCATCCAGGCCGATGCGGCAACCATAGCACACGGTCTCGACTCCGGCGGTCCTGGCGGCCGCGAGGCCGGCGGCATAGCCCGGATCGATATCGCCGGCGACGGAAAACCTCCGGCAATCAGTGCGTTGCACCAGGTAGACCATGACCGCGCGCCCCCCGGCCGCCACGATATCGGTCATTTCCCTCAGGTGCTTGGCGCCGCGTTCCGTAACAGCGTCCGGAAATTCGGCAAGGTCACCCCCCGCTTGTTTCCCATTGCCACGCTTCATGGTCACATTCTTGATTTCCACGTAGCAGGGCGGCCGCCCGGGTGCTTCCAGGAGGATATCGATACGCGAATTCTTGCCGTACTTCTGTTCGCGCTTGAGGACCGGATAGCCGGTGAGTTCCTCGATCCGGCCTTCGGTGATGGCCTCCGCCACCAGGCGGTTGGGATGGCCGGTGTTGATGCCGACCAGGGCGTCGCCGACCGCGATCAACTCCCAGGTGTAGCGCAGCTTGCGGTTCGGGTCGGCGGCGGGCGACAGCCACACCCGCGATCCGGGTTCCTTCACCGACAACATCGAGCCGGAGTTGGCGCAGTGGGCCACGACCACCTCGCCGGACGCGAGGCGCACATCGGCGAGGAAGCGTTTGTAGCGCTGGACCAGTGTGCCTTCGATCAGGGGCTGGGGAAATTTCATGTGCGCAGCGGGGTGACGCAAATCATGGCTTTTCGCCGAGCCCGATCTCGCGGGTCGCCAGCGCATCGGCAAGACGCGCCTTGGCGCTGCCGGGGCGCAAAGGCTTCTGCTGCGAGGCATGCGGCACCCAGGCGGTGAGGGTGACGACCTGGAACGTCGCGGTCAGGCGGCCGCGCGCGTCGCTGAACCGGTCGCGATAGATTTCGGCGGCGCGCAGGAACAGCGCGCGGCCGGAGGGTTTTTTCGCGCGTTCGATCACCGCGTTGGTCTCGCCCATGGCGCGCAGATCGGCCATCAGCTTGAACATGTCGCCGTAGGTGACGGTGATGGTTTCGGTATCCACCACCGGCAGGGCGAAGCCCGCGCGGGTCAGAAGACCGCCGGCCTCGCGCATATCGACGAACGGCGATACCCGCGGGGTGATGCCGCCGGTGAGTTCGCTCTCCGCTTCCAGCAACGCGATACGCAGTTCCTGAAGAGTCTCGCCGCCGAACATGGTCGCGAGCAGAAGGCCGTCGGGCTTGATCGCCCGGCGCGTCTGGGCGAGCGCGCCCGGGAGATCGTTGACCCACTGCAGCGAGAGATTGGAGAGCGCGAGGTCGAATGCGCCTTCCGCGAAGGGCAGCCATTCTTCGTCCGCGCACACCGTGGGTGCGTACAGGCCGGCCTGTCTGGCCATGGCCGGGGAGGGGTCGCACTGCACGATGCGGCCGATCTTGGGGTGGCCGCGCAAAGCCTCGGTCATCAGGCCGGTGCGGCAGCCGAGGTCCAGGGTCAGGGCGAATTCCCGGGCCATGTCGAGCAGGCGGTCGGCGAGCCGGGCGGCGGATTCTCTGAAAAGGAAGTCGGCGGCGCTGAATCCTGGCGCGGCGCGGTCCCGGTGACGCCGCACCAGAGCACGGTCGAAGACAAGCATGCTGTCGGGCATGGCGCCGTTATGGCATTTTTGCCTGTCACCGGAAAGCGGGGGAGACATGGGCGTTTTGGGCGCCGCCGCGAGGATCGTGCTGAACGCGCTGCTGCCGCCCCAGTGTCTGGCGTGCACGGCGGTGGTGGACGATGCGGGCGCGCTCTGCGGCGACTGCTTCGGGCGCATGACATTCGTGGCGCCGCCGCTCTGTGCGGCCTGCGGCATGGGTCTCGACGGACCGGCGTTCGGCGAGGCGACTTTATGCGGCGCCTGTATCGCAGCGGCGCCGGTCTATGGCCGCGCCCGCGCGGTCTTCGTTTACGACGAGGCCAGCCGCGGCCTGGTGTTGAAGCTCAAGCACGGCGACCGCACCGACGCGGCCGTGCACCTCGCGCGGTGGCTGCAGCGCGCGGGCGCGGAACTCCTCGCCGGTTGCGATGTGATCGTGCCAGTGCCGCTGCATCGCTGGCGGCTGTTGATGCGCACATACAATCAGGCGGCGCTGCTGGCCAATGCGCTCGGAAAGCTGGCCGGAAAGCCGGTCGCGGTGGATGCGCTACGGCGCGTCAAGGCGACGCCGAGCCAAGGCGGTTTGAGCCGCGCGGCGCGGGCGCGCAATGTAGGGAGAGCATTCGCGGTCGCGGCGCCGGCGCCAATCGCCGGGAAGCGGGTGCTGCTCATCGACGATGTATTCACGACCGGCGCGACCGCCGAGGCCTGCGCCCGGGCGCTCTTGGACGCCGGCGCCACGGCTGTCGATGTGTTGGTGCTGGCGCGGGTTCCGGCGCTTCGCTAATCGATTGTCCCGCAGCAGCGCCGCCGCCGGTCGATTTCAGCGGGGTCCATGTCCGGGGTGATCGTCCGCAGCGCCTCGAAGTCGGCGCGTGTTGTCCTGCGGCCGGACCATGCGGCGGGCAGATGCGGCAGCGGCCGCGCGACGTTCGCGAAATACGGCGCCATGCGTTTGAAGGCTTGCGCCAGGCGGATCATCGTCAGGCTCTCCAGGCCGCCGAGATCGCAGGGCTCCGGAATGGCGAAGCGCTCGGTCATCACGATCGGCCCGGAATCGACCTTGGGCGCCATTTCATGGACCGTGATGCCGAACTCCGGCGCGCGGTCGAACAGCGCGAAGACGCTGGGATACCGGCCGGGGCGCTCAGGCGGTCCGGGGTGGAAATTGTATCCAGGCCCCTCAAGGCGCGCGAGCAGTGCGCCGGGCACGATCACGCTGGAACAAAAGGACAGCAGGCGTGCGCCCGGCGCGATCTCGGCCGCGAGCGCGTCGAGGGCGTGCACGGGCCGCACCGTAAGGCTGCCGTTGGCCTGCGACAGCATGCGGGTCAAGGCCGGTGCTTCCTCCCGGCCGGTAAGCAAAATGACCTTCGCGATCCCCATGATGGCGCCCGAACCCTGCCTTGTATGGTAGACTGGAAGCCTTAAATAAGCACTGTCGGGTGCTGTTATGTGCGTATCATGGCGAATATTGAAATCTATACCTCTCCCTATTGCGGCTATTGTCATCGGGCCAAGGCGCTCCTCAACCGCAAGGGCGCCGCTTTCACCGAGATCGACATCATGGGCGATACGGCCAAGCGCGCTGAAATGATGAGCCGTTCGGGGCGCCACACGGTGCCGCAGATCTTCATCGACGGCCGGCATGTGGGGGGCTGCGACGACCTGCACGACCTCGACGCGACGGGCGGGCTCGATCCCTTGCTGGCGGGAAAGACCTGATCATGACGCCCAAACCCACCTTCAAGGTCGCCTGCATCCAGACCAACACCTCCAACGACATGGCCGAGAATATCGGCAACGCCTCCAGGTTCGCGCGCGCGGCGGCGAAAGACGGCGCGAACCTCATCGTCATGCCCGAGAACGTGTCGATGATGGAGAAGGACCGGGAACACACGCGCGCCAAGGCCTTGCCCGAGGACAGCCATACGGCACTGGCGGCGTTCCGAAAGCTCGCGTCCGAGCTGGGCGTATGGTTGCATGCCGGCAGCCTCGCGATCGCCCTCAAGAACGGCAAGCTCGCCAACCGCACTTATATGATCGATCCGCGCGGCGCGGTCGCGGCGCGGTATGACAAGATCCATATGTTCGACGTCGACCTCGGCAACGGCGAGCGTTACGCCGAAAGCGCCACTTTTCAGGCTGGCGCCGACACGGTTTCGGTCGCGTTGCCGTGGGGCGTGTTCGGCCTCACCATTTGCTACGATATGCGGTTCCCCGGCCTTTATCGCCATCTCGCCCAGGCCGGCGCGGACTTCATCGCCGTACCGTCGGCCTTCACGCGGCCCACGGGCGAGGCGCACTGGCATGTTTTGCTCCGGGCGCGGGCGATCGAGACCGGGTGCTTTATCTTCGCGCCCGCCCAGACCGGCATTCATGCCGGCGGGCGCAAGACCTACGGCCACTCCCTGATCGTGAATCCGTGGGGCGAAGTGCTGGCCGATGGCGGATTGGAACCGGGCGTGATCACCGCGGTGATCAATCCGGCGGAAGTAAGCGAGGCGCGGGCGAAAATCCCGTCACTGTCGGTGGATAGCGCTTATTCCAGCGCCGGGGACAGCGGCGATCCCCGGGAGCTGCAGTTCGGCTGATATTGAACAGGCTAATCTGTTTTTGTAGATCAAACCCATGATTCTTTACGATCCCACCTGCGCCAAGGATCACACGTTTGAATCCTGGTTCAAGAACAGCGCCGCCGCCGACAAGCTGA
>JAIBCD010000042.1 GCA_019694335.1 Rhodospirillaceae bacterium
TGCCTGCCGCGCTGGCGGCCGCGCCGGCGGCGAAATCGGCGCCGAAATCGACTTACGACATCAATGCCCCGCTCCCGGCCGAGGTGAGCGTGCTGCAGGGCGACAACGGCTATGAATTCCAGAGCGACTTCGGCCACGAGTTCTACACCTACGACCGCGACGAGAAGAACAAGTCGCATTGCGTGGACGCCTGCGCCGAGGTGTGGTCGCCGGTGCGCGCGCGCGACAACGCCGAGCCCATGGGCCAATGGACCCTGGTGGACAGGGGCGGCGGCTACATCCAGTGGGCCTACAAGGGCCAGCCGATCTACGTGAACGTGCCGCAGGTGGTCAGCCAGGAAGACCCCAAGCTGCACAACGACGGTCACTGGCACGTTCTCGTGCCGTAATCAAACAAGCACACGTTCTCGTGCCGTAATCAAACAGGCACACGTTCTCGTGCCGTGGTTTCCAACGCGCATGCTGGGGGCGCCAGCGGGAGAAAGGCGATGTCGATGAAGAATTCCGGCTCCGCGGTCTGGTCCGGCGGACTGAAGGACGGCAAAGGTTCCATCTCCACCCAGAGCGGCGCGCTGAAGGAATATCCCTACGGCTTCGCCAGCCGCTTCGAAGGCAAACCCGGCACCAACCCCGAGGAGCTGATCGGCGCGGCGCACGCCGGCTGTTTCACCATGGCGCTGTCCAACATCCTGGGCGAGGCGGGCCTGACCGCCGAACGCATGGACACCAAGGCCGACGTGACCTTGGAGAAGCAGGAGGGTGGTTTCGCGATCACCGCCGTCCACCTGACCCTGCGCGCCAAGATCCCCGGCGTGGACAACGCCAAATTCCAGGAGCTGGCCGCGAAGGCCAAAGCCGGCTGCCCGGTGTCGAAGCTGCTGAAGGCCAACATCACGCTGGACGCCGCGCTGGCGCAATAAACGCGGTGTCGCCCTCGGACTTGACGCGTTTGACGCCGAGAGGCGTCAAAGCCAGAGCAGGAACGAAGGCGGGCCGCCGCAAGCGCGTTGCCGGAGGAGCCCCCCTTGGTTAAGGGGGCGGACGACCCTCACCTTCAGTCGCACGCCAGCGCCCGATCCCGCCGACCTCGAAGCCCTGGAGCAGGCGCTTCCTCGCATCGCCCAAGGCGCCACGGAGAGCCTAGCAATAGCCCGCCTGGCTATATAGCCTCGTGGAGCTAAAGATTCTGAACCGGGAGGGACGCGGGATGAAAGTCGAAGGCCAGTGCCATTGCGGGCAGATCGCCTATACGGCCGAGGTCGACCCGGCCAAGGTGACGCTCTGCCATTGCGTCGATTGCCAGATCCTGTCGGGCGGCCCTTACATCGCCACCGTCGCGGCCAACGCCGGCACTTTCAAACTCCTGTACGGCGAGGTCCATCACTACGTGAAAACCGCCGAAAGCGGGCGCAAGCGCCTGCACGGTCTGTGCACCATCTGCGGCACGCGGCTGTATGCCGCGTCGTCCGATGAGCCGCGCGCCTATTCCCTGCGCACCGGCCCCTTGAAGCAGCGCAACGACCTGAAGCCGTCACGCCGCATCTGGTGCGACAGCGCGCAAGCCTGGTCGATCAACCTCTCGGACATCGAACAGGTCGCGCGCCAGCCGGGTTAGTGCGGGGAAAGCGTGCAACGGTAATCTGTTTCACGTGAAACAATCGCTCCCGGTATTCACAGGCGCCCCAGGATGAAAGTCGAAGGCCAGTGCCATTGCGGGCAAATCGCCTATACCGCCGAGGTCGATCCGGCCAAGGTGACGATCTGTCATTGCGTCGATTGCCAGATTTTATCGGGTGCCCCGTATATCGCCTTCGTCAGGACCGATCGTTTCAAACTGCTCCACGGAGAGGTCCAT
Source organism: Rhodospirillaceae bacterium (assembly GCA_019694335.1). Taxonomy (GTDB): domain Bacteria; phylum Pseudomonadota; class Alphaproteobacteria; order Rhodospirillales; family Rhodospirillaceae; genus SHVO01. The sequence continues at coordinate 1,856 of JAIBCD010000042.1, forward strand.
CATTACGTCAAAACCGCCGAGAGCGGCCGCAAGCGCCTGCACGGCCTGTGCACGATTTGTGGAACGCGCCTGTATGCCGCATCGATCGAGGAGCCGCGCACCTACTCCCTGCGCACCGGTCCGCTCAAGCAGCGCGGTGTGCTGAAACCCACCCGCCGCAACTGGTGCGACAGCGCGCAGCCGTGGTCGGAGGATTTGTCGGGGATCGCACAAGTCGCGAAGCAGCCGGGATAGGATGCTGCGAGGGTGATGGATGCAGAGAAGGCGAGCCTGCAAAAGCCCGCCTTCGTTCCGGCTCTGGATCCTCGGGTCTCGCTTCGCTCGCCCAAGGATGACGAAAAGGAAGTTTAAGCCCGCTTCTTCGCCTTGGCAGGCGCCTTCAGGCGCTCCTTCAAGAACTGCCCCGTATAGCTTTGCTTCACCTGCACCACATCCTCTGGTGTGCCGGTGGCGACGATCTCGCCGCCGCCTGAGCCGCCTTCGGGGCCGAGGTCGATGATCCAGTCGGCGGTCTTGATGACCTCCAGGTTGTGCTCGATGACGATCATGCTGTTGCCCTGGTCCACCAGGGTGTGCAGCACTTCCAGCAGTTTGCGCACGTCGTCGAAGTGCAGGCCGGTGGTGGGCTCGTCCAGGATGTAGAGCGTGCGGCCGGTGGCGCGCTTGGAGAGTTCCTTGGCCAGCTTCACGCGCTGGGCTTCGCCGCCCGACAGGGTCGTGGCCTGCTGGCCGAGGTGGACGTAACCGAGGCCCACCTTCTTCAATAGTTCCATCTTCTCGCGGATCACCGGCACGGCCTTGAAGAACTCGACGCCTTCTTCCACGGTCATGTCGAGCACGTCGGCGATGCTCTTGCCCTTGAAGTGCACTTCCAGGGTCTCGCGGTTGTAGCGCTTGCCCTTGCACACATCGCAGGTCACGAACACATCGGGCAGGAAGTGCATCTCGATCTTGATGACGCCGTCGCCCTGGCAGGCCTCGCAGCGGCCGCCCTTGACGTTGAAGCTGAAGCGCCCCGGGCCGTAGCCGCGGGTCTTGGCTTCGGGCAACTCGGCGAACCACTCGCGGATCGGCGTGAAGGCACCGGTGTAGGTGGCCGGGTTGGAGCGCGGCGTGCGGCCGATGGGCGACTGGTCGATGTCGATCACTTTGTCCAAGTGATTCATGCCCTCGATCTTATCGTGCGGGCCGGGCAGGTCGCGCGCGCCGTAGAGGGTCTTGGCGAGGCCCTTGTAGAGCGTCTCGAGGATCAGCGAGCTTTTGCCGCCGCCGGATACGCCGGTGACGCAGGTGAGGGTGCCGAGCGGTAGATCGACGCTGACGTTCTTCAGGTTGTTGGCGCGGGCGCCCTTGATGGTCAGGGTCTTGCCCGAGCCCTTGCGCCGGGTTTCGGGCACGGGCACCTCGCGCACGCCGTTGAGGTAATCGGCGGTCAGCGAGTTCTTGGCCTTGAGCAGTTGCGGCAGGGGGCCTTCGGCGACCACCTGGCCGCCGTGCACGCCGGCGCCGGGGCCCATGTCGATGACATGGTCGGCGGTGCGGATGGCATCCTCGTCGTGTTCCACCACCAGCACCGTGTTGCCGATGTCGCGGAGCCTTCTCAGTGTTTCCAGCAGCCGGTTGTTGTCCCGCTGGTGCAGGCCGATGGAGGGCTCGTCCAGCACATAGAGCACGCCGGTGAGGCCCGAGCCGATTTGCGACGCCAGGCGGATGCGCTGGCTCTCGCCGCCCGACAGGGTGCCGGAATTGCGGGAGAGCGTGAGGTAATCCAGGCCGACGTTGTTGAGGAAATGCAGCCGGTCGTCGATCTCGCGCAGGATGCGGCGCGCGATCTCGGCCTGTTTGGCGGTCAGTTTCTTGCCGACGCCCGCGAACCAATCGGCGGCGTCGGAAATCGACAGCTCGGAGATTTCCGCGATGTTCCTGGCGTCCACCTTCACCGCCAGGGCTTCGGGCTTCAGGCGCTTGCCGCCGCAGGCTTCGCAGGGCTGCGAGGTCTGGAACTTCTCCAGCTCCTCGCGCATCCAGGCGCTGTCGGTCTCGCGCCAGCGGCGCTGGAGGTTGTTCAAGACACCCTCGAACGGTTTGCGGGTCTCGTATTTGCGCACGCCGTCGTCGAACTTGATGGTGATCTCGTCGTCGCCGGTACCTTCCAGGATCGCGGTCTTGACCTTGGCGTTGAGCTTTTTCCAGGGGGTGTCGGCCTTGGCGCCGAAGTGGCGCAGCACGCCCAGCAGCGCCTGCATGTAATAAGGCGAGGGCGCGCCGGAACTGGCCCAGGGCGCCACGGCGCCTTCCTCGACCGACAGGTCGGGGTCCGGAACCACCAGCATGGGGTCGAACAGCATCTTCACGCCCAGGCCGTCGCAGGCCGGGCAGGCGCCGAACGGATTGTTGAAGGAGAACAGCCGCGGCTCGATCTCGTCAATCGTGAAGCCCGACACCGGGCAGGCGAACTTGGCCGAGAACACGGTGCGCGCCGCGTCGCCCTTGGCGTCGGCGTTCTCGGCGATGGCGATGCCGTCCGCGAGGCCGAGCGCGATTTCCAGGGAGTCGGCGAGGCGGCTCTGGATGCCGTCCTTCACCACCACGCGGTCCACGACCACTTCGATGTCGTGCTTGAGTTTCTTGTTGAGGGCCGGCACGTCGCCGATCTCATACAGCGTGCCGTCTACCTTGACGCGCTGGAAGCCCTTCTTCTGCAGCTCCTGCAGTTCCTTTTTATATTCGCCTTTACGGCCGCGCACGATCGGCGCAAGCAGGTACAGCCGCACGCCGTCGCCCATGGTCATGATGCGGTCGACCATCTGCGATACCGTCTGCGCCTCGATGGGCAGGCCGGTGGCGGGCGAGTAGGGCACGCCGATACGCGCCCACAACAGGCGCATGTAGTCGTGGATCTCGGTGACCGTGCCGACGGTGGAACGCGGGTTGCGGCTGGTGGTTTTCTGTTCGATGGAGATCGCCGGCGACAGGCCCTCGATGGAATCCACATCGGGCTTCTGCATCAGTTCCAGGAACTGGCGGGCGTAGGCCGACAGGCTTTCCACATAGCGGCGCTGGCCTTCGGCATAGATGGTGTCGAACGCGAGCGACGATTTGCCCGAGCCCGACAGGCCGGTGATCACCACCAGCTTGTCGCGCGGGATGTCGACGTTGACGCCGCGCAGATTGTGCTCCCGGGCGCCCCGGACTTTGATGTCTGTCAGCATGTTTTTGGCCGCTTTCCCGCGCTTACTTTCCGAGCCTACAGCGCGCTTGATTTCGGTGCGGCATAAAGGCTAGTTTGTTCTTGTTATGTTTCTGTTCGGCCGATCTTCATACGCTGAACGGCCCCCCTCGACAATAGAGCGGCAACATCAAGGTTAAGCCATTGTCTCCGCGACATAATCATGCGGCGGCCATGGCGGCTTGACGACGCTGGAGAGGCGGCGGGACGCCTAACATAAGATGGGACTCCCGCCAGCGAAAGAGCGGGCAAATTAAGAGTCGTAATCGCGTTCCAAACCACTACAACTCGACGATCCTATTTTCTGGAGAACCTCATGGCCGGCAGCGTCAATAAAGTCATCCTCATCGGCAACCTCGGCCGCGATCCCGAAGTGCGCACCATGCAGAACGGCGGCAAGGTGGCGAACCTGAATCTCGCCACCTCCGAGAACTGGAAGGACAAGGCCACCGGCGAACGCAAGGAAAAGACCGAATGGCACCGCGTGGTGATCTTCGGCCAGCTCGCGGACATCGCCGAGCGCTACCTGAAGAAGGGCTCCAAGGTTTACGTCTGCGGCCAGCTCCAGACCCGCAAGTGGACCGACAAGGACGGGCAGGAGAAGTACACCACCGAGGTTGTGCTCCAGGGCTTCAATTCCGAGCTCACCATGCTCGACGGCAAGGGCGGCGGTGGCGGCGGTGGCATGGGTGACGATTCCGGCGGCGGCTGGGATTCCGGCGATTCCGCCCCCGCCCGCAGCGGCGGCATGGGCTCTGGGAGCGGCGGCAAGCGCGCCCCGGCCCGCGACGAGATGGACGACGATATCCCGTTCTAAACCGGTGATCGCGTTTGTTGCCGGGCCGGGTTTCTTTAGATGCGCGCCTTCCGCGCGCGGGCCCGCGACGAGATGGACGACGATATCCCGTTCTAGAGTTTTCGATATTTGTCATCGCCCGGCTTGACCGGGCGATCCATCTCTCAAGAGACGACGGTGCTTATTGTGGCATGGATTGCCCGGTCGAGCCGGGTAATGACAGAGAAGGTGCGGGGGGCGGTGTATTACAATTGCATCCTGGCCAGCCAGCCTCACGGCACTCCCTACATCGGCGTCACAAATGATCTCGCCAGGCGCGTCCATGAGCACCGCACGGATGCAGTGGACGGTTTCACCAAACGTTATGGCGTCCATCGCCTGGTATATTTCGAAGCGACCGAAAATGTTGAAGCGGCTATCGTTCGAGAGAAGCGCCTGAAGATGCGGCCGCGCTCCTGGAAAGCCGATCTCATCGCTCGCGACAATCCTGCTCGGGAGGATTTGTTTTCGAGTATCGTCCAGTGATGGACCTCGCATCCATCGCGGCGGCCATGGCGGCTTCGGGGGTGACCAATGAAGCCATGGTCGCCATAGCGGGGGCGGATATCGAATCCGCCACCGACATGCGCTCGCTGGTGAAAATCGGCGACTGCTTCCGGGCCGTCAACCAACTCATGCTCGCGGAACGCTGCTATGCGCGCGCGCGCGTGCTGGCGCCGGAGATCCCAGCGATCACCTTCATTCTGGGCGAGGTGGTCGAGCTCCTCGGCCGCACCGAGGAAGCCCGGGCCTTGTTCACCGAGGTCGCCGGGGCCAATGTGGCTGCGCAGTTGCGCGAGATCGCGCGCCTCAAGGCGGGATGCATCCTGCCCCCGATCATCCCGGACGCTGCGCGCATCGCCGCCGATCGCGCGCGGATCGCGGCCACCGTCGCGGTTGTGCCGCGAGCGGGCGCCAAGGATGCCTTCTCCGCCGGCGGCTTCTCCAATTTCTATCTGGGCTACCAAGCCGAGAACGACCGCGACATTCAGCGCGCGATGGTCCGGTACTATCTGGCGTTCTCACCCGTGCTCGGCGCCGAGGCGCCGCATGTGCGCGCGCCGCGTGACGGTAAACGCATCCGCCTCGGCCTGCTGTCGCGGCATTTCTTCAACCATACCATAGCCTATCTCAATCACGGGCTGATCCATGGGCTGGACCGGGACCGCTTCGATCTTGTCCTGATCCGCATCCCCACGGGCTTGCCGCCCGATGGCGTCTCACACGATCTGGCCGCCGCCGCGGACGAGTTGTGCGACTTGCCGCTCGATTTCATGCGTGCGCGCGAAATGATCGCGCGGCTCAAGCTGGATGTGCTGCACTATCCCGACCTCGGTATGGACTCCCTCGGCTATTTTCTGGCGTTCGCGCGGCTCGCGCGCGTGCAGACCGTGGGCTGGGGGCATCCGGTCACCACCGGCCTGCCGACCATCGACGCTTTCCTGTCCGTCGATGCGATGGAACCGGTCGACGGCGCCGATCATTACGCGGAGCCTCTGGTCAGGTTGGCTGCGCCGGTGCCCACGGTCCCGAAACCGCCGCGGCCCGAGACCATCGACCCGGCCGCTTTCGGCATCGACACGACCAGGCCGGTCTATCTTTGCCCGCAAAGCCTGTTCAAGGCGCATCCGGCCTTCGACCGGATCTGTGCGCGAATTCTCGAGAAGGATCCCGCAGCCGTGGTCTATTTTCTCGCATTGTGGGAGCCGTTGAACACGACGTTCCTCGCGCGCCTGCGCGGCGCGCTGGGCGCGGCGGCGGGGCGCGTGCGGTTAGTCCCGCGTGTCAGCAGCGCCCAGTTCCCGGCGCTGCTGGCCTGCGCCGACGTGATCCTCGACATTCCCGAATGGTCCGGCGGCAAGACCTCGCTCGAAGCCCTGGCGCAGGGCATACCCATCGTTCACTGGCCCGGGCGCTTCATGCGCGGCCGGCACACGCTCGCGTTCTACCGGCAGATGGGATTCATGGAGTGCGTGGCGGATAGCGCCGAGGACTACGCCGAACGCGCTTACCGGCTGGTCCACGACCGGGAGCATCGCGCGCGGGTGCGCGGCGAGATCGCCGCGCGGTCATCGCGCCTGTTCGATCAGCCGGGCGCGGTGCGCGAAGCCGAGGATATCTGGATCAAGGCGCTCGGTCGTACTCGGCCTTGAGGCGGTCCACCAATTGGGCCACCGGCGGAATGTCCATGATGGCGCCCGCGCCCTGGCCAGCAGACCAGATATCGCGCCACGCCTTCGGGCCTTGCGGGTCGTCGCTGCCGAGGCTGAGCTTGGCCTCGGGACGATGGCCCAGCACTTTCTCCGGATCCAGGCCGTTGGCGGCGATGGACGCGCGCAGATAGTTGGCGTGGATGCCGCTGAAGTAGGGCGTGTAGACGATATCGGCGGTGCCGGCATCGACGATCATGTCCTTATAGCCCTCGGGCGCATGGGCTTCGCGGGTGGCGATGAAACGGGTACCCATATAAGCCATGTCCGCGCCGATCACCTGCGCGGCCCTGATGTGGTTGCCGAGCGAGATCGCGCCCGACAGCACGATGGTGCCTTTGAACTCCTTGCGCACTTCGGCGACAAAAGCGAACGGCGACAGGGTGCCGGCATGGCCGCCGGCGCCGGCGCACACCAGGATCAGGCCGTCGACACCGGCCGCGATCGCCTTGCGGGCGTGCTTCAGGCTGATGACGTCGTGGAACACGATGCCGCCGTAAGCGTGGACTTTCTCCACCACCGGCGAGGGATCGCCGACCGAGGTGATCACGAACGGCGCCTTGTATTTGGTCAGCAGCTCCAGATCCTGGGCTTGCCGGTCGTTGGCCTTGTGCACGATCAAGTTGGCGCCGAATGGGGCGCAATCCCTGGTGCCCTCGGTCAGCTGCTTCAGCCATTCTTCGAGCTGGGGCAGGGGACGGGCGTTGAGGGTCGGGAAACAGCCCACGACCCCGGCGCGGCATTGCGCCAGGACCAGCTCGGGCTGGGAGACGATGAACATCGGCGCGCCGATCAACGGCAGGCGCAGGCGGCCCTGGAACAGGGCTGGCAACGGCATGTGTGATCTCCCCCGGCTCGTATTGCGGTTCCGGTGAACCCATTCTGGTTCAACCGCGCCACGATCAATAGTGTAACGAGCTATACCTCACGCGGCCTGTCCCTCCTACACGGACAGATTGTGCGCCGCGTAAAATCCCGAGGGCCTGGTTCGCCGGCGGCGGCGTGGCCGGGGGCCGTAAAGCGCCCGCTTGCGGGGCCCGAGTCTCCCTCTGCCGGTAGTTGGTCGCGGGATTTTCCCGCCGCCGGATTCCGATGCCTGAAGAAGCCGAAAAACGGCGCCGCGAGAACCGGCCTATTTGCTTGATAAATTATAGGGAAAATGCCGCGCCGAAAGCCGCGGGCCCGAACCTATGGCGGCGTTGTGACCGCCCCCCGTCATCTGCTAGATTTTGTGGGTAAGGCGGCCTGCTGCGGGCCGTCACAGGGACGGATCTTCAGACCGCGCGCGCATTGCCCCGAACGGCCCCGGTTTTCCATTGCTGCGCCGCAGCAACTTCATGGGAAACGGCGCCCGGGCCGGTTCGTGCCCGCCCCCTGCCTGAACAACAGTGAGCCCGACGTTGAGCGAAACGACGACGCCATCCGATATGCCCAGGGCCTTCGACATCGCCCCGATCACCATCGAGGACGAGATGCGGCGCAGCTATCTCGATTACGCCATGAGCGTGATCATCGCGCGCGCGCTGCCCGATGTCCGCGACGGCCTGAAGCCGGTGCACCGGCGCATCCTCTACGGCATGAAAGAGGCGGGCTACGAGTACAACAAACCGTTCCGTAAATCCGCGCGCATCGTCGGGGACGTGATGGGTAAGTACCACCCGCACGGCGACCAGTCGATTTACGACGCCATGGTGCGCATGGCGCAAAGCTTCTCGATGCGCGTGCCGCTGATCGACGGCCAGGGCAACTTCGGCTCCATGGACGGCGACGCCCCGGCGGCCATGCGCTACACGGAATCGCGCCTGGCGAAGCCCGCGCATTCGCTGCTCGACGACATCGACAAGAACACCGTCGACTTCCAGCCCAACTACGACGAAAGCGAGTCCGAGCCGGTGGTTCTGCCGGCGCGGTTCCCGAACTTGCTGGTCAACGGCGCCGGCGGCATCGCCGTCGGCATGGCGACCAACGTTCCGCCGCACAACCTCTCCGAAGTGATCGACGCGGCCTGCGCGCTGATCGACGATCCCGCCACCACCGACGAACGCCTGATGGAACTGGTGCCCGGCCCGGATTTCCCGACCGGCGGCATCATCCTCGGCCATTCCGGCGCGCGCGCGGCGATGATGACCGGCCGTGGCTCGGTGGTCATGCGCGGCCGCTGCGAGATCGAGGACATCGGCAAGGACAAACAGGCGATCGTCGTCTCCGAGATCCCTTACCAGGTGAATAAGTCGGCGATGATCGAGAAGATCGCCGAACTGGTGCGCGAGAAGCGCATCGAAGGCATCGGCGACCTGCGCGACGAGTCCGACCGCACCGGCGTGCGCGTGGTGATCGAGATCAAGCGCGACACCGTCGCCGAAGTGGTGCTCAACCAGCTCTACAAGTTCACGCCGCTGCAGTCCTCCTTCGGCGTCAACATGCTGGCGATCAACAACGGCCGCCCGGAGTTGATGAACCTGCGCCAGATCCTGCAGGCTTTCATCAGCTTCCGCGAGGACGTAATCCGCCGCCGCACGGTCTACCTGCTCGGCCAGGCGCGCGACCGGGCGCATGTGTTGGTGGGCCTGGCGCTCGCGGTCGCCAACCTCGACGAGGTGATCAAACTGATCCGCGCCGCGGCCGACCCCGGCATCGCGAAGGAACAGCTGATGGCCCGGGCCTGGCCGGCGGCCGACGTGGAGCCCCTGGTGCAGTTGATCGACGAACCCGACCGCAAAGTGGTCGATGGCAAGTACCATCTGTCGGAAGAACAGGCCAAGGCGATCCTGGACCTGCGCCTGCACCGCCTGACCGGCCTGGAGCGCGACAAGATCCACGCCGAACTGTCCGAGATCGGCAAGAAGATCGCGTACTACCTCGAGATCCTGCGGTCGCGCGAACGGCTCTACGCCATCATGCGCGAAGAGCTGGTCGAGATGAAAAACGAATACGGCACGCCGCGCCGCACCACCATCGAAGAAGTCGAGTTCGAAACCGACATCGAGGATCTGATCCAGCGCGAGGACATGGTGGTCACGGTCACCAACGCCGGCTGGATCAAGCGCGTGCCGCTCTCCACCTACCGCGCCCAGCGCCGCGGCGGCAAAGGCCGCGCCGGCATGGCCACCAAGGACGAGGATTTCGTGCGCGCGCTGTATGTGGTCAACACCCATACGCCGGTGCTGTTCTTCTCGACCACGGGCATGGTCTACAAGCTCAAGGTCTACAAACTGCCGGTCGGCACGCCGCAGAGCCGCGGCAAGGCCATGGTCAACCTGCTGCCGCTCAAGGACGGCGAGACCATCTCGACCGTCATGCCGATGCCCGAGGACGAGAGCAGCTGGGATCAGCTCAACGTCATGTTCGCCACCTCGGCGGGCACGGTGCGCAGGAACGACCTGTCGGATTTCGTGAATATCCACCGCTCCGGCAAGATCGCCATGAAGCTGGAAGACCCGAACTCGCCGGAGGCGGCCCAGAGCGGCCTGAGTGTCGCCGACCGGCTGATCGGCGTCGCCACCTGCGACGACAAGAACGACGTGCTGCTGTCGACCCGCCAGGGCAAGTGCATTCGCTTCGAGGTCGGCGACGTGCGCCTGTTCGCGGGCCGCTCGTCGATGGGCGTGCGCGGCATCAAGCTCGGCGAAGGGGATGAGGTCATCTCCATGTCGATCCTGCGCCATGTGGATTTCGACACCGAGAGCCGCGACGCCTACCTCAAGATGGCGCGCAAGCTGCGCGGCGGCGACGAAAGCGAGGCGGGCGAAGAGGACGCCGCGCCCTCCGAGACAAATGGGGGCAAGGTGCTCACTGACGAGGAGTTCAAGCGCTTCCAGGCGGCCGAGGAGTTCATCCTCACCGCCACGCGCCGCGGCTTCGGCAAGCGCACCTCAGCCTACGAATACCGTATCACCGGGCGCGGCGGGCAGGGGATCGTGTCGATCGCCACCTCCAAGCGCAATGGCGACGTGGTGGCTTCGTTCCCGGTCGGCGACCAGGACCAGGTGATGATGATCACCGACGCCGGCCGCCTGATCCGCATGCCGATCAACGACGTGCGCGTCGCGGGCCGTTCGACCCAGGGTGTCACCCTGTTCGCCACCGGCGAAGAGGAGCACGTCACCTCGGTCGCGCATCTGCCGTCGGAAGACGACGCGAATGGCGCGTCTCCGGAGGAACAAGTCGAAGAACAGCCGGAAGAACGCGACGACGCGCAGCCGGGAGCGGCCGAGTAGGGCGGATCTCCGGGCTCACCGGGGCCCTGGCTTCAAGGGGGATGGGAAAGATGAAGGCCAAGACCAAACCGGCCATGCCGAAGGCGCGCGACAGGATCGCGATCTATCCGGGCACCTTCGATCCGGTCACCAATGGGCATATGGACATCATCGCCCGGTCCCTGAAGATCGTCGACAAGCTGGTGGTGGCGGTGGCGGTGAACGCGGGCAAAGGGCCGCTGTTCTCGCTCAAGGAACGCACCGAGATGTGCCGCTCCGAAGTGGCGGCGCTCGACACCAACGGCGCCCAGGTCGAGGTTGTGCCGTTCGACAACCTTCTGATGGATTTCGTGGTGTCCCAGGGCGCCAACCTGATCATTCGTGGGCTGCGGGCCGTGTCGGACTTCGAATACGAGTTCCAGATGGCCGGGATGAACACGCGGCTCAACGCCAAGGTCGAAACCATGTTCCTGATGGCCTCGGAAAAGCACCAGTTCATCGCCTCGCGCCTGGTGAAGGAAGTGGCCCGCCTGGGCGGGGATATCTCCAGTTTCGTTCCGGCGGCGGTCAACCAGCGCGTGATCAAGAAATACAAGACCGCCTGATTAAGCAATTTTCACGAAAAACCCCCGAATTACCGCCTAAATTGGGGCTTGGCCCTCCTGGGCGTCAGTCGTCTTGTCTCCCGGGGCGGCTCCGACTATGACTGGGGCGCTTTTTTTGGACATGTTGAGCCGAGAATGACGTTGTTTTCCTCTCTTTCGCGCCGCGCCGCTGTGTTGGCTTTTGGCGCCGCCGCCTTGGCGCCCGCCGCCGGTTTCGCCGCGGCCGCACCGGCATCTCCGGCCCCTGCTTCACCTCCAGCCCCCGGAACCGCACCCGTGCCTTCTTCCAATTCGACAGCCACCGAACCGTTGGATCTGCAAAACACCCTCTACCTCGACCTGGAATACGGCCGGGTGGTGATCAAGCTGCACCCCGAGCTCGCGCCCAAGCATGTGGCGCGGATCAAGGAACTGGTGCGCCAGGGGTTCTACGACGGCCTGGTGTGGCACCGCGTGATCGACGGTTTCATGGCCCAGGGCGGCGACCCGAAGGGCGACGGCACCGGCGGTTCGGGACAGAACATCCCGGCCGAGTTCAACGGCGGCCGTCACGTGCGCGGCGCCCTGTCCATGGCGCGCGCCGCCAACATCAACAGCGCCGACAGCCAGTTCTTCATCGTGCTGGCCGACAGCCCGCACCTCAACGGCCAGTACACCTATTGGGGCGAAGTGATCTCCGGCATGGAGTTCGTCGACCGCATCCGCAAGGGTGACCCGGAATCCAACGGCAGCGTGCCGTATCCCGACCGCATCATCCGCATGCAGGTCGCCGCCGACGCCGAGAAGGCCGGCGACAAGTGGCCGCGCGAGGCCGCCCCGGAGAAGGCCCCGGAGAAGGCCCCGGAGAAGGCAAAGTAGGCCAGCGTGCCGGCCCCAGACGCGCAATCGCTGAAGGATGCCGCGCGCCGGGCGCTGAACGCCGGACAACACGCCGAGGCCCTCGGGCATCTCGAAGCCGCCGTGCGCGTGGCACCCGAAGACCGGGGCGCGTTGCTCGAACTCGCTGCGCTGTATGAACGCGCCGGGCGATCCGCCGAGGTATGGGCGGCGTACCAGGCGCTGGTGCGGCAGGCGCCGCATGACCTGGATGTCCTGGCGCCCTTCCTGGGGTTCCTGGTGCGCAGCGGGCGCATCGAAGGGATCATGCCCCTCTACAACGAAGTCATGAGTCTGGGCTGGCGCGACGTCGCCGGCATGGCCGCGCTCGGCCATGCGCTGATACCGCGGTTCCAGTACGCCGAGGCCGAACAGGTGTTCAGCCGTGCGCGCGCACTGGCGCCGGACAACGAACTGGTCCTGTGCGGGCTAGGAATTACCTTCAATGCCCTCAAGCGTTTCGATGAAGCCATCGCCTGCCTGCAACGGGTCGCCGACCCAAAGCCCGGTCAGCCGCTGCTCAGGGAACACCGGTGGGCGAAGGTCCATCTTTTCGCGGCGCGCGGGGCGGCCGCCCTGTCGGCGGGCCGCATCGCCGAAGCCACCGACCTGTTCTCGGAAAGCATCGACCGCGAGAAAGACCTACTGCAACAGACCGTACCGGCACCTCCGCCGTCCACGGAAGAAGCGCCCCCAGTTCACCGGCTGCTCTATATCGAGATCGAACTCAAAGCCCGGGAATTCGAGGCCCGCGTGCTGTTGGCGTTGCACGCCGCGGCGCAAGGGCTGGATGTGATCATCGGCCAGAAGACCACGGTCGCGCAGTTTGGCTACGACAAACTCCCGGCGGGCCTGTTCCTGGTGAAGACCATGAACGGCATGGATGTCTCCCGCATCGCGGCGGCCGGCGATGCCGGCCACATGGTCGTGGTGCTCGACGAAGAGGCGTTCGGCGGATCGGGCGGGCGGCCGCTATGGGTGCGCCTCAACACCGATCCCCAGGCGATCGCGCGCACCGACCTGGTGATCGCGCAGGGCCAGGAATATGCCGATCTGCTGCGCGGCGTGTTTCCGGAAGCGGCCGCGAAAACCCGCGTGCTCGGCAGCCCGCGCGTCGATTTGTACCGGCCCGAATTCCGCGCGGCCGGCGGGCGCGCGGCGACCCGCATCGTGATCTGCTCGCAGAGCCAGATATGCAATTCCAAGGCGATCTCGTTCCCGGACCTGATCGCGCTGCATGTCCGCGGCGTTCCGATGGCCGAAGAACTTGGCCGGCAGTTGATCGCCGGGACCAGGGACATTTTCTCTTACGAGCTGTCGATGGTGCCGCAGCTGCAAGCCGTGACCCGCGCGCTGGCCGGGAAATTCCCCGACGCGGAGATCCTGTTCCGGCCGCATCCCGCCGAGGATCCGGCTCTCTGGGAACGGGCCTTCGCCGCGCATGCCAATGTCACCGTCAGCAGCGCGGGCTCGCTGGCGGATGCGCTGGGCGACGCCAAGGTGCTGATCTACGTGAGCGGCTGCGCCACCGGCCTGGAAGCCCATTTCCAGGAAGTGCCGATCATCCGATTCAAGGGGGACGGCCGCGTGCCCGAGCCGGGTCATTGGATTTCCAGCGACATGGGCTTCCCGGCGGCCTCGCCGGAAGACGTGATCGCGGCTTTGGAGCGGATCGGCCGCGGCGAAACCACCTGGGTACGGGACCGGGAGATCGCCGCCGCGCATTTTCATGGCCTGGGCGATGGGCTGGTCTGCCGCGGCGTCGCGGCGGCGCTGGCGGAAGCGGCCGCGCGCCGGGCGCGTCCCGACCCCTCGGCGCTCGCGCAACTCCGCGCGTTGCCGCGCCCCAAGGTCCAGAACCGGGCTTTCGATGCCGCCAAGTTTCCGCCGACCGACGTAGCGGAGGTGCAAACGCTGGCGGCGCGTCTGGCCGCGGTCGCCGGCCTTCCGGTTCCGCGTATCGAGGCTTTCGCCGCCAATGTCTTCCTGTTCAGTGGCGTCCCGTGAGGCGCGTACCTAAATACCGGGACATTCCAACCGCCGCGATCACGCGGAGGCTCCGCGGGTTCACAAGCCCGGACGGCTGGTATACCTATGGGCGGAAGCGCTTTCCGGCGCCGCGCGGGCCGACCGCATCCGTACGCATGACCTGAAGATAAGGCCGCATCCGTGGCGAGCATGGATCCACATCTGATCAAGGCGGCGTTGACGCGGGCGGCCGGGGCGATCGAAAAGGCCGACTTCGCCGCCGCCACCCAGGAGTGCCAGGCGGTGCTGCGGGCGCAGCCCGGCAACGCGGCGGCCAGCCATATGATGGGCGTGATCGCGGCCAAGACCGAACGCGCGGCGGACGCGGTTGCGTTCCTCGATGCGGCGGCCAAGGCGGAACCCGGCAACGCCGACTACCTGCTCGATTTGGCCCTGGTTCTCGACACCACCGGCCGCCAGCACGAGGCCTGGCCGTTTTATCAGCGCGCCGCCCGCGCCGCGCCGCGCAATCCCAGGGTGCTCGGCGCGACCGTCAACTTCATGGCGCGCCTCGGCTTCGCCGATGCGCTGTTGCCGCTGTACCGCCAGGCGGCAGCGCTGGGCTGGCGCGATCTCGGCACGAGCGTCGTCGCCGGCAACCTGTTCTACTACCGCTTCCAGTACGCCGAAGCGCGCGAGATGTTCGCCGACGCGCTCAAGCTCGACATCGCCAACCCCGACGCGCGGCGCGGCATGGGCATGACCCTGGCCTGCTTGAAGCAGTTCCGCGAGGCTCTGCCGTATCTCGAAACCGCGCACACGCCCGAACCGGGCGCGCCGGAGCTCAGGATTCACCTCTGGGCGCGCGCCTGTTACCTCGCGGCCAAGGCCGGGATCGCGCTCGAGGAACAAGATTGGTCCGTGGCGACGGATCAGTTCAAGGACGCCATCGATATCCTGCGCAAGGTGCTGCCGCAGAGTTTCCCCGCGCCGCCGGCGGCGGCGGATGCCGCGCGGCAGGTGCACAAGGTGATGTATATCGAGGTCGAACTGCTGGCCCGCGAATTCGAGGCGCGGGTGCTGCTGGCGCTGCACGCGGCGGCCCAGGGCATCGATGTGGTGGTCGGGCAGAAACTCGCGTTCAGCCAGATCACCCACGCCCGCCTGCCGGCGGGCATGGTGCTGGTGAAGACCATGAACGGCAACGACGTCGAGCGCATCAAGCAGGCCGCCGCCGCTGGCCACGTCGTGGCGGTGCTGGACGAAGAGGCGTTTGGCGGCAGCGGCAAGCGCCCGTTGTGGATGCGGCTCAATACCGATCCCGAGGCGATCGCGCGCACCGACGTCATCATCGCCCAGGGCGAGGAGTACGCGGACCTCCTGTTCGCCGTGTTCCCGGAAGTGGCGGCGCGCACGCTGGTGCTCGGCAATCCCAAGGTCGATCTCTACCGCCCCGAATTCCGCAAACCCTCCGACCGGCCCCGCGACAAGATCCTGATCTGTTCGCAAAGCCAGGTGTGCAACCCGAACGCGGTTGGTTTCTCGGACCTGATATCGATGCATGTGCGCGGCGTGCCCATGGGCGACCAGATGGGCCTCGATGTCATGGAAGGCACCAAGGACGTGGTCGCCTTCGAGATCTCGATGATTCCCCAATTGCAGGCGGTGACCCGTGCGCTGGCCGAGAAACATCCCGGCACCAGGATCCAGTTCCGGCCGCATCCGGCCGAAGACCCGACGCTGTGGGCGCGGGCGTTCGCCGGGCTCGCCAACGTCACGGTCAGCAGTGCGGGTTCGATGGCCGACGCGCTCGCCGACGCCAAAGCCCTGATCTATGTACGCGGCTGCGCGACCGGGCTGGAGGCGCATTTTCAGGAGATCCCGATCGTCAGGTTCGACGGCGACCGCAGCGCGCCCGAACCCGGCAACTGGATTTCCAGCGATATCGGGTTTCCCGCGCGCGATGCCGGCGAGGTGCTGGACGCGGTGGCGCGCATCGATCGCGGCGAACGCACCCAGACCGAGGACCGGGCGGTCGTGCTGCGCAGTTTCCACGGCAACGGGCAGGAGCTGGTGTGCGTCGGCGTGGCCGCCGGGCTGGCCGGCATCATCAAATCGCGCCTGCTGCCCGATCCGTCCGCGCGCGCTCAGTTGGTGGCCGCGCTGTCGGGCGTGCGCGTCAGCCAGCGCGCCTTCGACGCCCACAAGTTCCCGCCGACCAGTGCGGCCGAGGTTCAGGCGCTGGCGGACCGTCTGGCGCGGGTGGCCGGTCTGAAGGCGCCCAAGGTCGAAGCCCTGGCTCCCAACGTCTTCCTGTTCGGGGCCACCGGCGGCGGCTGAGGCGGCCCGCCACAATCGTTATGTATTTTAGGGGCTTAAGCCCTGGCATCCGGCCTTGAAACGGCGTTGACCGGGCAGGGGGGCTTGCCTATGGTGCGCGCCTTCCCGCTGATGGATTAGGCGTTTCCCTTGAAGGCGCTTAAGGGGCGGGCCCGTAGCTCAGTGGTAGAGCATCTGACTTTTAATCAGAGGGTCGCTGGTTCGAACCCAGCCGGGCTCACCATCATCACTCCCGACGCCACTTGCCAGAGGTCACTTGCCAGAGGTCACTTGAACGTGGCGTCGGGAGTGATGATCCCGCCAGGGGCCGCCGCAGCGACGTGCAACGCCGATGTCGCGTGCCAATCGCTCCATACACAAACACTTCTGCACATATACATGCAGCATTTGATTTTCCACGATGCTGTTAAGATGCCGTTGACCTTTCCTTCCTAAGTTGCCGGATAACACCAACCGCGCAATTCGCGGTTAAAGAAAGGGGCAAAAATGGCCGGCGATATCACGCTTTCCACCGCGACACGCACCAACCTGCTGTCGCTGCAGAATACCAGTTCGCTGATCGGCCAGACGCAGCAGCGTCTTGCCACCGGCCTCAAGGTCAACAGCGCCCTCGACGACGCGCTCGCCTTCTTCAAGGCGCGCAACCTCAACAGCCGCGCCGCGGACCTGTCCGCCATCAAGGACCAGATCCAAGGCGGCGTGAGCGTGATCACCGCCGCGGTGCAGGGCCTTGAGTCGATGGAGTCGGTGCTGAAGCAGATGAAGGCGCTCGCCCAGTCGGCGATCTCGGCGCCGGAAAGCTCGACGCGCGCCAAACTCGCCAGCCAGTTCAACGAACTGCGTACCCAGGTCGACGGCATCGCTTTCGACTCCAGCTTCAACGGCGTCAATCTGCTCAAGAACACGCCGGGCCACTTCGTCGGCGGCGCCGACCAGATGACCGTGAAGTTCAACGAACGCACCGATCCGAAGGCGGTCAACCAGCTGGTCGTGAGCGGCCTCAAGGCCTCCGATTACACGTCGATCATGGCGGTCTCGGCCACGGCCGTGGGGACGTCGGCGACCCGCTGGGGCCAGACCGGCACCAAGGCGATCACCGCCATCACCGCGGCGATTTCGGCCATCGACTCGGCGCTGGTGACCGTGCGCCAGGCCTCGCAGCAGTTCGGCACCAATGCGGCCTTGCTCTCGATCCGCGCGGACTTCACCACCAATCTCATCAACACCCTGAAGGGCGGCGCCTCCGAGCTGGTGAACGCGGACCTCAACGAAGAGTCCGCCAACCTGCTCTCGCTGCAGACCCGCCAGCAGTTGGGCACGATCTCGCTGTCGATCGCCCAGCGCTCCGAACAGTCGATCCTGCGCCTGTTCTAGGTTTGGAGCTGAGCATCCGAAAAAGGGCGCCGCTCACGCGGCGCCCTTTTTCTTTGTTCAGATCTCCACCTGGCTGCCCAACTCCACCACGCGTCCGGGCGGGATGCGGAAGAAGTCCATGGCGGTGGCGGCGTTGCGCGACATCCAGGCGAACAGGTGTTCGCGCCAGAGCGCCATACCGGGCTTCTTGGACGGCAGGATGGTCTCGCGGTTCAGGAAGAACGAGGTGTCCATCAGGTCGAAGGCGATGGGCCGGCTGGCGGCCAGCGCGGCCGGCAGGTCGGGGCTGTCCATGAACCCATAGCGCACCGTGGCGCGGTAGAACCGGCATCCCAGCGGCTGCACGGAGATGCGTTCCGCGTCCGGCACCGCCGGGCGGTCCTCGGTGATCACGGTCAGGAATACCACCCGTTCGTGGATCACCTTGTTGTGCTTGAGGTTGTGCAGCAGCGCCCGCGGCACGCCGCCGTCGCTGACGGTCATGTAGACGGCGGTGCCGGTGACCCGCGCGGCCCGGTCCGAGAGCGACTTCAGGAAGTCGTCCACCGGCATCGCGTCCGCCTCGACCGAGCGCAGCAGCAACGCGCGGCCGCGTTTCCAGGTGGTGAACACCACGAAGGCGATCAGGCCGACCGCGAGCGGGAACCAGCCGCCGTGGGAGACCTTGGTGGCATTGGCGGCGACGAACGCCAAATCGACGGCGAGCAGGGCGCCCACCAGGACCACGGTCCTGGCGACACCCGCGCGCCAGATCAGGGCCATCACCAGGCCGAACAGGACCGTGCTGGTCAGCATGGTGCCGGACACCGCGAGGCCGTAGGCGGACGCCAGGTTGCTCGACGACTGGAACCCCAGCACCAGGAGCACGATGGCGGCGAGCAGGCCCCAGTTGACCACCGGCACATAGACCTGGCCGCGCGCGTGGGTCGAGGTGTGCACGATCCGCATGCGCGGCAGGTAGCCGAGCTGGATGGCCTGGCGGGTCAGGGAGAAGGCGCCGGAGATCACGGCCTGGGAGGCGATCACCGTCGCCAGCGTGGCCAGGATCACCATCGGCAGGGCGGCCCAGTCCGGGGTCATGCGGTAGAACGGGTTGTCGACCGTGCCGGGGTCGCCCAGCAGCAGCGCGCCCTGGCCGAAGTAGTTGATGAGCAGCGCCGGCATCGCCACCGCCAGCCAGGCGGCCCGGATCGATTGGCGGCCGAAGTGCCCCATGTCGGCGTAGAGCGCCTCGGCGCCGGTGACGGCCAGGAACACGGCGGCCAGGGCCAGGAATCCGCGCCAGCCTTCATGCCCCAGGAACTGGATCGCATGGGCCGGATTGACCGCCGCGAGAACGCCCGGATGCGCGGCCACTTGCGCGGCGCCCAGCACGCCGATGGTCAGGAACCACAGCAGCATCACCGGCCCGAACAGGGCGCCGACCGCGCCGGTGCCGAATTTCTGGACCGCGAACAACACCGCCAATACCGCAAGAGTCAGCGGCACCACGTAATGACCGAAGACCGGCGCGGCGATCTCCAGGCCCTCGACCGCGCTCAACACCGAGATCGCGGGGGTGAGCATGCAGTCGCCGAAGAACAGCGCCGCGGCGAAGATGCCGATGGCCGCCACCGGGCCGGCGATCCGGGTGCCGCGCACGCGCTCGCCCACCAGCGCGAGCAGGGCGAGGCTGCCGCCTTCGCCGCCGTTGTCGGCGCGCATGATCAGCGAGACGTATTTGACCGTGACGATGATCGTCAGGGTCCAGAACACCAGGGACAGCAGGCCCAGGACATGTTCGGGTGTCGGCGTGAACGGCACGGCGCCGCCGAAACATTCCTTGATGGCGTAGAGCGGACTGGTGCCGATATCGCCGTAGACGACCCCAAGCGCGCCGAGACAGAGTTTGGCATAGGCGGACGAGGAAGCGGCCGGCGCCGCGCCAAGGTCGTGCGGTTGCGCCGACAAGCCTGCAGAAACGGACATTGGGAGTAAGCTCCTTAAGTGCCCCTTCTCGAAAGCGGCGGGACACTACGCCTTTCGCATGTGCGTTCTCGTGCGGACCCCGCAGGTAAGCCATGCGGGAATAGCAATTTGTCACAATTCGTGAGCGCGGTTCCCAAGCCCCGACTCAGCGATTTCATTGCTTGATTTTTGAACCCTTTCGGAGCTCGCTAGCGGGTAGAGGTGACCGCCATGACCGACAGCAACCGCCGCCAGTTCCTGAGGACCGCCGCGACCACGGCGGGTGTCGGCGTGATGCCGGCCTCGATCGCACGCGCGCTGGCCGCCACCGCCGCCACGGTCACCGGCACCATCAAGGACGTTCAGCATGTGGTTATCCTCATGCAGGAGAACCGCTCCTTCGATCACTACTTCGGCACATTGAAAGGCGTGCGTGGGTTCGGTGACCGGCACCCCACGCCGCTGCCGAGCGGCAAGACCGTCTGGTACCAGGTCGATGCGAATGGCCAGGAAGTGCCGCCGTTCCATCTCGACACAGCCAAGACCAGTGGCATGCGCGTGGCCATGACGCCGCATTCCTTCTCGGACAGCCAGGGCGCCTGGAGCCAGGGCCGCTTCGGCTGGTGGCCCAAGTACAAGACGCCCGGGGCGATGGGCTACTACAAACGCGCCGATATCCCGTTCCAGTTCGCGCTGGCCGAAGCCTTCACTCTCTGCGACGCCCACCACTGCTCGATCACCAGCGGCACCGACCCCAACCGCATCATTTTCTTCTCGGGCTCCAACTTCAATCCCGCGGTGGGCGGGCCGTGCACCGACGCGGACTCCGAGCCCGACAACCTGCGCTGCTGGATCGAAGGCGAGCATCCGACGCCCGGTTACAAGTACGCCGGCTCCGCTTTTAAGTGGCCCACCATCCCCGACGTGCTGGAGAAGGCCGGCGTCTCCTGGCGCATCTACCAGAACCCCAACGACAACTGGACCGGCGCCATGCACGGCGGCCTCGCCTTCGAGAGCTTTCGCACCTGCAAGCCGGGCTCGGGGTTGTGGGAAAAGGGCATGTCGCACCTGTCCCTGGAGCAGCTCGACCAGGACGTGAAAAGCGGCACGCTGCCGCAAGTGTCCTGGGTGCTGCCGTCCAAGGAGTGGTCCGAGCATCCGTTCGCCTCGACGCCGGTGGAAGGCGCCGAATTCGTGGACCGCGTGCTGGGCGCGCTCACCGCCAACCCCGAGGTCTGGCGCAAGACCGTCCTGTTCGTGACCTTCGACGAGAACGACGGCTTCTTCGACCACGCAGCCGCGCCCGCGCCGCCGTCCTATAATCTCGATGGCACCTTGGCGGGCGCTTCCACGGTCGATACCCGCGGCAACTATTTCGTCGACAAGGCGCGCAAGTACCTCAAGGCCGACGACACCGTCACCGGCGAGGTGCGTCCCTGGGGCCTGGGCGCGCGCGTGCCGATGTATGTGATCTCGCCCTGGAGCAAGGGCGGCTGGGTGAACTCCCAGGTGTTCGACCACACCTCGGTCGGCCAGTTCCTGGAGAAGCGCTTCGGCGTGCATATCCCGGCCATCAGTCCCTGGCACAGGGCGGTCTGCGGCGACCTGACCTCGGCTTTGGATTTCGCCGCGCCCGATGCGGCCTTGCCGACGCTGCCAAATGCCAAAGGCGCGTCGGGTGTGCTGCTGGAACACATCCAGCGCCCGAAGGCGCGCCCGCCGGCCACACCCGAACCGATCTTCCAGGAACCGGGCGTGCGGCCGTCGCGCGCCTTGCCCTACGAATTGCACGTCGATGCCGTGCATGACGCCAAAGGGATCGCGCTGAATTTTCGCAACACCGGCCGCGCCGGCGCGGTGTTTCATGTCTATGACCGCAAGAACCTCGCGGCCATCCCGCGCCGCTATACGGTCGAGGCCGGCAAGGCCCTGAGCGGTGTCTGGGCGGCGGCCGAGGGTTATGACCTCTGGGTGCTCGGTCCCAACGGTTTTCTCCGTACCTTCAGGGGCGCCAAGCCAGGCCTCGAAGTCGTGCTCAGCTATGACCGCGCCCGTGCGGCGGTCGCGCTGGCCGTGACCAATCGCACCGTCGCCGCGCAGACCCTCACGCTCACCGCAAATGCCTATGACAAGGCCGTGCCGAAGCCCATCACGGTCGCCGCCGGCGGCAAGGCGCGCGCGAGCTGGGGCGTCAAGGACAGCGGCCAGTGGTATGATCTCTCGATTGCCGGCGACGGCTTCGAACGCCGCTTCGCCGGCCGCGTGGAGACCGGCGCCCACGGTGTCAGCGATCCCGCGTTGGGAACGCCTGCCTAGCCCGAAGCCCCGGCCGCCGCTGACCTTGGTCGCCGGCGGGACTGTAACCCGTCAACGATTGGGCGCCGGGACCGGGCAGGGATGCTGACCCAGGGCGGCCGCGATGCCGGTATTGCTTGAAATGCTTCACACTCTGGCCGCGCACCCGCGTTCGTTGCGCGTCTGCCCCGCAATTATGGCAGCCTGAATCAAGCCTTTAGCGGCCATCTTCTGATGCATTGATGAAGTTGCTATGACATATTGCGCGCTAGCATACATAATGTCGCCCAGGGTAGGGAAACCGCCCAAATCAGGGCGGTAATTTCGGGGGTTAGGTCATGGCTAAAGTACGTGTTGCTGTCGTTGGCGTCGGGAACTGCGCGAGCTCGCTGATCCAGGGGCTTCATTATTATCGTTCTAAACAACCCCAGGACGCCATCGGCGTCATGCACTGGAACATCGGCCCCTATAGCGTGACCGATCTCGAGATCGTCGCGGCTTTCGACATCGACACCCGCAAGGTCGGCAAGGACGTCGCCGAGGCGATCTACCAGAAGCCCAACTGCACCACGGTGTTCGAGCCGAATGTGCCCATGACCGGCGTGAAGGTCTCGATGGGCAATATCCTCGACGGCTATTCCGAGCACATGGCCAACTACGACGAGAAGCGCACCTTCGTGCCGGCGACCCTGCCGCAGCCCACCAAGGAACAGGTGGTGAAGATCCTGAAGGACGCCAAGGCCGAGGTGATGGTGAACTACCTCCCGGTCGGCTCGCAGAAGGCCACCGAATTCTACGCCGAATGCTGCCTCGAGGCCGGCCTCGGCCTGGTCAACTGCATCCCGGTGTTCATCGGCTCCAACCCGGCCTGGGCGGCGCGCTTCGAGGAGAAGGGCCTGCCGGTCGTCGGCGACGACATCAAGTCGCAGGTCGGCGCCACCATCGTGCACCGCGTGCTGACCGACCTGTTCGCCAAGCGCGGCGTCGCGCTCAACCGCACCTACCAGCTCAACACCGGCGGCAACACCGACTTCCTGAACATGCTCAACCGCTCGCGGCTGCTGTCCAAGAAGATCTCCAAGACCCAGGCCGTGCAGTCGGTGACCGCCGAGACCCTGGCCGACGAGAACATCCACATCGGTCCCAGCGACTACGTGCCGTGGCAGAACGACAACAAGCTCTGCTTCCTGCGCATGGAAGGCCGCCTGTTCGGCGACGTGCCGATGAACATCGAACTGCGCCTGTCGGTGGAGGATTCCCCGAACTCGGCCGGCGTGGCGATCGACATGATCCGTTGCTGCAAGCTCGGCCTCGACCGCGGCATTGGTGGGTCTTTGGAAGGCCCGTCCTCGTATTTCTGCAAGCATCCGGCGATCCAGCATCCGGACGACATCTGCCATGACCTGACCGAGGCGTTCATCGCCGCCGACGGCCGCAACCCGGCGCCGGTGAAGGCGCTGATCCTCGCCGCCGGTCTGGGGTCGCGCCTGCGCGAACTCGGCAACTCGAAGCCGCTGACCGAACTCGAGGGCATTCCCCTGATCGAACGCATCGTCGCCTCCGCGAAGGATGCGGGCGTGAATGAATTCGTGGTCGTGGTCGGTTACATGGGCGACGCGGTGCAGGCGATCATCGCCGATCTCGCCAAGCGTCTCGGCGTTTCCATCAAGTGCGTGGTCAACGACGCCTGGAACAAGGGCAACGGCCGCTCCGTGCTGGCCGCCAAGCACCTGCTCTCGGGCGGTGCGTTCCACCTGATGATGGCCGACCACATATTCGAACCGGCCATCCTCCGGATGCTGCGCGAACAGCCGCTGGCCGACGGCCATGTGCGCCTCGCGGTCGACAGCAACCTCAAGAACCCGCTGGTCGATCTCGACGACGTCACCAAGACCCAGCTGCGCGGCCACCACATCATCGACATCGGCAAGACTATCGCCAGCTACAACGCCTTCGACACCGGCTTCTTCTACTGCACGCCGGCGCTGTTCAAGGCGATCGAGCGTTCGATCCGCGACCACGGCGATGACTCGCTGTCGGGCGGCATGCGCGAACTGGCCCGCCAGGGCGCCGCGGAAGCCCTCGACATCGGCTCGCTGGAATGGATCGATATCGATGATCCGAAGGCGTTCGGGCACTCGAAGAAGATGGTGCGCTCGGCCTCTGCTTAGGCGCGTGCATTTCGCGCGCGCGACCGCTTAAAGCGCCGCTTCAAAAACAAAAGGCGCGGTCCGTGAGGGCCGCGCCTTTTCGTTTCAGCCGTGCTGCGGTTCCCAGCGCGCCAGCCTGCGGCCGAGCGAGGCGTTCATGCCCACCAGCGCCGCCAGGATCAGGTTGAGCGCGACCAGCTCGAACAAGGGATACCCCTGTGGCAGCCCCACCAGGAAGGTGATGAAGATCACCATGGTGCGGTTGTTGGCCGAGAGCAGGGACCACATCAGCACCGCGGGCCGGTAGGTGGCGCGGTAGAGGGCGGCGACCTCGTCCGCGTGGCCGGCCAGCACTTCATCCCTGAGCCGGCGTTCGACTTCGAGCGGGATCGGCAGGAACGGCCGCTGGATCACGTCGTAATAGGCGACGAAACCGCGCAGGGTCGAGGATTTGGGCGCGTCGGCTTTCTCCTCCGCGCGGGCTTTTTCCAATTGCGCGGGCGTCATCGCCTTAACCTTGGACGTCCAGTAGATGTAGCTCG
This sequence comes from Rhodospirillaceae bacterium, assembly GCA_019694335.1. Lineage (GTDB taxonomy): Bacteria > Pseudomonadota > Alphaproteobacteria > Rhodospirillales > Rhodospirillaceae > SHVO01. The sequence goes on from JAIBCD010000042.1 coordinate 26,423, forward strand.
CGCGCTGGCGCTCGAAGGCCGCCGACTGCACGGCATGGCTAGCGCCCGCCAGCGCGACCAGAAGCCAGGCCCCGGCGCCCCAGCTCGGGGTCAGCTGCAAACCGATGGAGATGTAGATCGCGCCGAAGGTGGCGTAGTCGCAGATGCCGTCGATGACGAAACCGGAGGGCGTGACCTTGCCGGTGAGCCGCGCCAGCTGGCCGTCGGCGCCGTCCAGGATGTGCCAGAGGATCATGAGCGCGAGGCCCACGAACACCATGCTGCCGGTGTCGTGGAAGTAGTAAGCCACGGCCGCGAGCATGCCGGCGGCGGCGCCCGCGATCGACACGGTATTGGGGTGAATCCCGGCCTTGGCGAAGACCGGCACCAGCCATCCGCTGATCGGATGGATGAAATAGAGATTGGTGGCTTCTTCTATCTCGGTGTTGCGGCGGACGCCGCCAGGAGGAGGGGACGAGACCAAGGTACGTTCGGATCATTACAGCTAGGCGGGGCGGTGCGGGGCGCCGGTTACGCGGGCGCCATCCTACGGGCGCCTCCCCAGAACACCCACGGAACGGCCCATGATATCCAATCGATTTCCCGGGCGAAATGGTTTATCCCGGGGGCACTTTTGGTCCGCAACCCGGGGGTATGGTGGACACGCCGAAGCTCCTCGACCGCCGCTACATCAATCGCGGAACCTGGGTCTACCTGACCGGGCTGCTGATCCGCCTGGGGGCGCGAATTCCGCTTTTGTTCATCGCCGGCCGTGCTTACGGCCCGACGCTCTATGGCGAGTTCCTGATCGCGGCGGGCCTGGCCGAGACCGCGGCGGCGATCGCGACCCTGGGGTTCAAGCGCACCCTTTTCACCTTCATGAACGAAGCCGGCATGAACGAAGCGGGCATGAACGAAGCGGGCACGCGTGACGCCGAAGAAAATCAAGTAGGTATGGCCGTTCGTCACGCGCTGGTCATCGGTTTGGGGCTGGCGTGCTTGTTGAGCGCCGTGTTGATGGCCCTGGCGCCGGTGCTGGCGCCCTTGTTCGGCGCACCGGAAGCGGTGGGCAAGATCGCGGTGTTCGCCTGGGTCACGCCGGTGATCGTGGTCATGGATATCCTGCTGACCGCGACGTTCTTCAACAGGCGGCTGCGCTATGACGTTTGGGCGCGCTGCGTCGCTCTGCCCGGCACCCAGACCATCGTCGCCGGCGCGTTCTTCATGATAGGTCTGACCCAGGTCGGTCTGCTGGCATCCTATGCCGCGGCATTGGTCGCGGCCTGCCTCACGGCGTTGTGGGGTTACGGCGAACAGTTCGGCCTGAAGTCCCTGTGGGGCCGGATCGAATTCGCGCGCGCCGCCGAAATGACGCGGCGCTCCGCCTCGACCGGGGCGTTCGACATTCTCTCCATGGTTATGGCGCGCATCGACATGTTCGTGGTCGGCCACTTTTTCTCGGCCGAAGGCGTCGGCCTCTACGGCATGGCGCAGCAGTTCCTGACCCTGCCGGATCAGATCGGCAAGAGCTTCGCGCCGGTGGTGATGCCGGTGCTGTCGGAGTCCCTGCATGCCGGCGACCTCAAGCGCGCCCGCAGTGCCCTGGGCGCCATGATCCCGCGCCAGGCGGCGCTCGAAGGGGTTCTCTGTGTCGCGTTCATCGTCGCCGGAACGTTCCTGCTCACGTTCTTCGGCGGCAACCAGTTCGCGGCCGCGGCGCCGGTGCTGGCGATCCTGGCGGCGGGGGTTCTGGTCAACGACATCCTGTCCATCGCCGGCCTGCCGCTGGTGGTGGCGCGGCCGATGGTCAACCCGGGCGCCGGGCTGGTCAGCCTGGCGGCCTATCTTGCCGCCGTGGCGGCGGTGGAATCCGCCTATGGCATCGAAGGGATCGCCGTGATCTCGGTGCTGGCGGCGTTGATCGGCAATCTTTGGCGCCTGCAGGCCGCTTATCGGGTATTATTCCCGGACACGCCGGTCGCCGCCCCGCCCGCGTCCAAAGGCGTGGTCAAGAGCGCGGCGGAGTAGGAGCGGTTTCCGCCGAAACGGAAGCCGGTTCGTGCG
>JAIBCD010000043.1 GCA_019694335.1 Rhodospirillaceae bacterium
CACCCCCATCCTTAAACTTCACCAGTCATCCTTGTGTGGCGCGCAGCCCGCTGCCAGTAGGCCGATCGTCCTTTGAATCGCGCGCGTCATGGCGCGCGACCCCGATGATCCAGGGTTGGAAAGAAGACGGGCAGAACCAATCACGACGCAACAATGGGCTGCGCCTCTCAACAGCCGTCCATCGTTACCGCTCTGGATCCTCGGGACGCGTGCAAGCGCGCGCGCCCAAGGATGACATGGTGGTGGGTCTGACCCAGTCATGATGCGCCAGTTCGAACTCGTCGAACGGGTCAAGTCCTACGACCCCAACGCGGACGAGGACGCGCTCAACCGCGCCTACGTCTATGCCACCAAGATGCACGGGGTGCAGAAGCGCGCCTCGGGCGACCCGTATTTCTCGCACCCGGTCGAGGTCGCGGGCATCCTCACCAACTACAAGCTCGACACCGCCTCGATCGTCACCGCGCTGCTGCACGACATCGTCGAGGACACCACCGCGACCCTCGACGACGTCAAGGACTTGTTCGGCGATGAGGTCGCGCGCCTGGTCGACGGCGTCACCAAGCTCGCCCGCATCCAGATCCAGAACATCGAGACCAAGCAGGCCGAGAACTTCCGCAAGTTCGTGCTGGCGATGTCCGAGGACATCCGCGTCCTGCTGGTCAAGCTGGCCGACCGCCTGCACAACATGCGCACGCTGCATTTCATCTCCGACGCCACCAAGCGCCGCAACATCGCCATGGAGACCATGGAGATCTACGCGCCGCTGGCCGAACGCATCGGCATGCAGGAGATCAAGACCGAGCTCGAGGATCTGGCGTTCGCCGAAATGCACCCCGAGGCGCGCGCCTCGATCCTGACGCGCCTGCGGTTCCTGGAACTCCACGGCGGCGAACTCGTGGTCAAGATCATGGACGAGCTCGACCAGACCATCCGCAAGGGCGGCATCGAGGGTTACATCTCGGGCCGCGAGAAGACGCCGTATTCCATCTGGCGCAAGATGCAGGTCAAGGACGTGAGCTTCGAGCAGCTCTCGGACATCATGGCCTTCCGCATCATGGTCGACAGCATCGCCGACGTGTACCGCGTGCTGGGCATCGTCCATACCGCCTATCCGACCGTGCCCGGGCGCTTCAAGGACTACATCTCGACGCCCAAGCGCAACGGCTACCGCTCGATCCACACCGCGGTGATCGGCCCGCAACGCCACCGCATCGAGATCCAGATCCGCACCCATGAGATGCACGAGGTGGCGGAACTGGGCGTCGCCGCCCACTGGAAATACAAGGACTCCGACCTGTTCGGCGGGCAGGCGCTGAAATCCGTGGAAGGCCGCCAGTACTCGTGGCTGCGCGAACTGCTCGATATCCTGGAGCACGCCCAGTCGCCTCAAGAATTCCTGGAACACACCAAGCTCGAGATGTTCCATGATCAGGTGTTCTGCTTCACGCCCAAGGGCGACCTGATCGCGCTGCCGAAGGGCGCGAGCCCGGTCGATCTGGCCTACGCCGTGCATACCGAAGTGGGCAACACCTGCGTCGGCGCCAAGGTGAACGGCCGCATCGTGCCGTTGCGCACGCGCCTCCAGAACGGCGACCAGGTGGAAATCATGACCTCGTCTGCGCAGAAACCCTCGCCGGAGTGGGAAGGATTCGTGGTCACCGGCAAGGCGCGCGCGCATGTGCGCCGGCGCATCCGCGCCGAGGCCCGCACCGAGTACCTGAAGCTCGGCCAGGAGATCCTGGAAAAGACCTTCGCCAAGGAAGGCCTGTCGCTGACCGACAAGGGTCTCAAGGGCGTGATGGAAAAACTCGGTGCCGATTCAGTCGAAGACCTCTACGTCAAGGTCGGCGAGGGCCGTCTGGTGGGGCGCGAGGTGCTGGTGGCCGTGTATCCCGGCGCCCGCACCACCGACGACAATATCGTCAACCTGTCCCAGGCGCGCATGCGGCAGACGCAGGAAGCCACCGGCGCCATCGCGATCAGAGGACTCACGCCTGGCATGGCGGTGCACCTGTCGGAGTGCTGCCACCCGTTGCCCGGCGACCGCATCGTCGGCATCACCGGCGGCGGGCGCGGTATCGAGATTCACTGCATCGATTGCGAACGCCTCGAGGACTACACGGAAACGCCGGAGCGCTGGATCGACCTGGCCTGGGACGTGGACCGGGACAAGGACGTGCATATCGGACGCGTCAACCTGGTGGTCGGCAACGAGCCCGGCAGCCTGGGGGCGCTGTCGACGGTGATCGCGCGCAATTTCGGCAACATCTCCAATCTCAAGATCGTCAACCGGTCCAAGGAATTTTTTGAAATGGTGGTCGATATCGAGGTGCGCGGGGTCAAGCACCTGACCAACATCATCGCGGCGCTCCGCGCCACCCCTGCCATCAATTCGGTCGAACGCGCACGCCGCTGATCCCTGGGCTAAACCCTTTGCGCGCCTGCCAAGGCGCTCCCGGAAGACGATACCCCTGTCATGTTCCTCCGCCGCGAAAAGCTGTCTTTCCTCTCCAGGACCTGGGGCTTCATCTGGCCGCGCGGCGGCTGGAAGCGGGCGGCGGCCTACTACTGGCACCGCCTGCATAGAATTCCCGGCACACCATCGTTCATCGCGATCGGTTTCGCCTGCGGCGCCGCGCTCGCCATGACGCCGTTCTACGGCACCCACATGATCGTCGGCGCCGCGCTGGCCTGGGTGCTGGGCGGCAGCATGCTCGCGGCGGTGATCGGCGCCCACGTCGCCAATCCCTGGACCGCGCCCGCCTTGTGGTACGCGGCCTACTACATGGGCGAACTGGTGCTCAATGGTCATATCGAGGGCAAGGCGCCGAACTTCATCCGCGTCTTCAAGGATCTGACGGAATCGGCGCTGAACCTGGATGGACGGCTGTTCATGGAAGGAGTTTGGCCCGTGCTGTGGCCGATGACCGTCGGCAGCATTCCCTTGGGCATCATCACTTTCCCGATCGCCTATTTCGCGCTCAAATCGGTGGTGAGCGTGGTGCATGCGCGCCGCGCCGCCCGCATCAAAGGCGCCAACGATGACGAAAGCACCGACCACGAGGTGGAGATGAGGGGATGAACGGCCTCGCACCGCATCTTCGCCTCGGCGTCAACATCGACCACGTCGCCACCGTGCGCAACGCCCGCGGCGGCACGCATCCGGACCCGGTGCGCGCGGCATTGCTCGCCCGGGCGGCCGGCGCCGACGGAATCACCGCGCACTTACGCGAGGACCGGCGGCATATCACCGACACGGACATCCTGCGCCTGACGGCCGAGATCAACCTGCCGCTCAACCTGGAGATGGCCGCCACCGGCGAGATGCTGGGCATCGCCCTGAAGCACAGGCCGCACGCCGTCTGCCTGGTGCCCGAGAAGCGCGCGGAGCGCACCACCGAAGGCGGCCTCGACGCCGCCGGCCAACACGCCACCCTGAAGCCGTTCATCGCCAAACTCAGCGACGCCGGCATTCGCGTCTCGCTGTTCATCGCCGCCGACCCGCGCCAACTGGAAGCCGCCAGCGCCCTCCAGGCGCCGGTCGTGGAACTTCACACCGGCGGCTACTGCGACGCGCTGCTGGCGGCCGACCGCGCGGCCGAACTGGAGCGCATCCAGAAGGCCGCCGCCCAAGCCGCAAGCCTGGGCCTCGAATGCCACGCGGGTCACGGCCTGTCGTTCGAGACCGTCGGCCCGATCGCCGCCATTCCCTCGGTGCGCGAACTCAACATCGGTCATTTCCTGGTGGGCGAAGCGATCTTCACGGGCCTCGCCGGCGCCATCAAACGCATGCGCGCGGAAATCGACAAGGCCCGCGCAAAATTCGCGGTGGCGCCCAGCGATGGTGCCAAGTGATGTCGCCACGATGATCCTGGGGATCGGCAACGACCTGATCGATATCCGCCGCATCGAGGCGACTCTCGCGCGCTTCGGCGATCGCTTCATCAAACGGATCTTCACCGAGGCCGAGGTCAGGAAGGCCGAGCGCCGCAAAGGGGCAGGGAATGCCTATGCCTGCACCTTGGCGAAGAGATTCGCGGCCAAGGAAGCCGCGTCCAAGGCGCTGGGCACCGGGTTCCGCGCCGGCATCTATTGGCGCGACCTGGAGGTGGCGAACCTCGCCAGCGGTAAACCCACCATTCTCATGACCGGCGGCGCAGCCGAACGCCTGGCCGCCCTGACTCCACCCGGGATGCGCGCCCAGGTGGATGTAACACTGACCGACGATTATCCCCTGGCGGAAGCTTTCGTGGTGATCAGCGCGGTTCCGGCCTCCACAAACCCCTAATTTTATTGTATTTCTTGACTTTAACGCGTCTGGCTGGCTTTATCCGCCCCCACCTGCAAACCCCAAGAGCCGTTTGATGAACACCTCCACCGCAGTACCCGCCGGCAAGAAACGCGAGGGCCTGGGCGAGACCGTACTGACCGTCGTCTACGCCATCCTGGTGGCGCTGGTGATCCGCACCTTCCTGTTCGAGCCGTTCAACATCCCGTCCGGCTCCATGGTACCGACCCTCCTGGTGGGCGATTACCTGTTCGTGTCCAAGTATTCCTACGGCTACAGCCGCCATTCCTTCCCGTTCAGCCTGGCGCCGTTCGACGGCCGCATCTTCATGTCGGACCCCAAGCGCGGCGATGTGATCGTGTTCAAGTTCCCGGGCGACAACAAGACCGACTACATCAAGCGCCTGATCGGCCTGCCCGGCGACAAGGTGCGCATGCAGGACGGCCGCCTGTTCATCAACGGCACCCTGGTCGAACGCGAGAAGGTCGAGGATTTCGTCTACCGCGACGACCGCGGCAACGCCTCGCCGCTGGCGCGCTACAAGGAGACCCTGCCCGGCGGTGTGCAGCATTACATCCTGGAAGAGGGCGACCACGGGCCGTTCGACAACACGCCGGAATACGTGGTGCCGCCAGGGCACTACTTCATGATGGGCGACAACCGCGACCATTCCTCGGATAGCCGCGCCGACGTCGGCTTCGTGCCGGCCGAGAACCTGGTGGGCCGCGCCGAGTTCCTGTTTTTCTCCACCGACGGCAGCGCCTCGATCATCCAGTTCTGGAAGTGGCCATTCGCCATCCGGTTCTCGCGCATCTTCAACGGCATCCATTGAGCGACCCGCGCCATCCGCTCGAACCGGCCCTGGGGTACAGCTTCAAGGACAGCAAAATTCTGCTTGAGGCGCTGACCCATCGTGGAGCCACGGGGGGCGGAAACGCCTCCAGCCCGGCCAACGAACGCCTGGAGTTTCTGGGCGACCGCGTGCTGGGCCTGGTGATCGCCGAAACCCTGCTCAAGGAATTCCCGCGCGAGGACGAGGGTGCCCTCGCGACCCGCCTCGCGGCCCTGGTGAGCGCGCCGGTGTGCGGGCGCATCGCGCACGGATTGGGACTGGCCGATCACGTCAAAATGGCGCCCGGCCAACGCGCCGACGACGAACATACCGCCGTGCTGGCGGACGCCTGCGAGGCGGTGATCGGGGCCTTATACCTGGACGGAGGGTTGGAAGCCGCGCGCGCTTTCATCGCCGCCAGGTGGGCCGGGCATATCCACGCCGACCTGGCGCCGCCCAAGGATGCCAAAACGAGTTTGCAGGAATGGGCCCAGGCGCGCGGGCTGCCGCTGCCGGCCTACCGCGTGGTGCGGGAAACCGGCCCGGCGCACGCGCCGGCCTTCGTCATGGCCGTGAGCATCGAAGGCCATGCGGAGAAGATCGGCGAAGGCCGCACCAAGCGCCTCGCCACCCAGGAGGCCGCGGCGGCCCTGCTCGCCACGTTGGAAAAGCGATGACCGAAGAAGATCAAAACCTCCCTGAAACCCCGGCGGAAACCCGCTGCGGCTTCGTCGCCGTGCTGGGAGCGCCCAACGCCGGCAAATCCACCTTGGTCAACGCGCTCGTCGGCACCAAGGTCAGCATCGTCTCGCCCAAGGTGCAGACCACCCGCACCATCGTGCGCGGCATCGCCATGTTCGGGGCTTCCCAGGTGGTGTTCCTGGACACGCCCGGCATCTTCCAGGCCAAGAAGCGCCTGGAACGCGCCATGGTGGCCGCCGCCTGGACCGGAGCCGGGGACGCCGAAGTAATCCTGCTGGTGGTCGACGCCGCCTGGGCCGCCAAGCGCGGCAAGGTGGACGACGACAGCCAGCGCATTATCGACGACCTCAAGGCCTCGGGCCGCAAAGGCCTCTTGGCGCTCAACAAGGTCGATGCCGCCGCCGATAAGCAGAAACTGCTGGCGCTGACCGCCGACCTGCACGCCACCGGCGTGTTCAGCGAGGTGTTCATGATCTCGGCCCTGACCGGCGACGGCCTGGACCGCATGCGTGAACTTCTGGCCGGCCTGGTGCCGCAAGGCCCGTGGATGTTCCCCGAGGACGACGTCTCGGACATGCCTCAGAGAATGCTGGCCGCCGAAATCACCCGCGAAAAGCTGTTCTTCCAGCTGAAACAGGAATTGCCGTATTCCTGCGCGGTCGAGACCGAAAGCTGGCAGGAGCGCAAGGACGGTTCGGTGCGCATCGACCAGGTGATCTATGTCAGCCGGGAAAGCCACCGGCCGATCGTGCTGGGCAAGGGCGGGCAGAAGATCAAAGCCATCGGCGAAGCCGCGCGCAAAGAACTTTCGACTCTGATGGGATTGGAGGTTCACCTGTTCCTCCGGATCAAGGTCGATGAACGCTGGGGCGAGCGGTCGAGTTTCTACAACGCGTGGGGCCTCGACTTTAACGCCTGAATTCGGTTTCATTGGCGGCCAAGAGTTGGACGTTTCACGTCCGTGAAGGAACAGACGCGTGCGGATTTTTGGAGTAACGATGTTCGTGATCGGCGCGGCCTCACTGGCCACGCTGATCATCCGCCGCGGCCACAACCAGCCGCCCACCACGCCGGATCACATCATGCTGTTCCTCGGCATCGCCGGCAGCATCACGGGGCTGGCGGTGATTTTCCTCAGGTTCTGAACTGTAAAATGCACCGAGCTCCAAGAATAAATGTACCAGGTACAATTTTAGGAGCAGGGCGGACCGCCACATGCCGCCAGTTCCAAAATTGTACCTGGTACATTTATTCTTGCTGACGCATGGCGATCTCCTGGGAAGATGATGGCGTCGTCCTCGCCGTGCGGCGCTTCGGCGAGCATGACGCCATCTGCACCTTGCTCACCGCCGCCCACGGCCGCACCGCCGGGATGGTGAAGGGTGGGTCGGGCAAGAACGGCCGCTCGCTTTTGCAGCCCGGCAATCATGTGCGCGCGGCCTGGCGGGCGCGGCTCGACAGCCAGCTCGGGGTCTACACCCTGGAAAGCATCCGCGCCTTCGCCGCCGAAGCACTGAGCTCGCCGGCGGCGCTTTCGGGCGTGGCGGCGCTCTGCGCCATGGCCGAGGCGGCGTTGCCGGAGCGCGAACCCCATGACGAAGTCTACCGCCAGTGCCTGCACCTGCTGGAACACATCGGCGCGGCCGGGTGGGATGCGCACTACGTGCTTTGGGAACTGTGCCTGCTGCGGGACATGGGCTACGGACTCGACCTCGGCTCCTGCGCCGCCACGGGGGTGACGGAAGACCTCGCCTATGTTTCGCCGCGCTCGGGCAGGGCGGTGTCCCGCGCCGCCGCCGCGCCCTACCTCAAGCAGGTTCTGCGTCTGCCGGCGTTCCTGAAGGACGAAGCCGCCGATCTGGCCGTGACGGCGGAGGAAATCGCCCAGGGCCTGGCGCTCACCGGACATTTCTTCGACCTGCATGTGTTCGCGCCCCACGGCCGCCGGGCGCCCGCCGCCCGCCAACGCTTCCTTGAGCGATTCCTTGAGTGATTCCGGGCCTGAACGTATAAGAAACCACCGCTGAACGACTGGACTCCCGCCTACTGGATATCCAATGCCCAAATCCACCGCCGCTCCCAAACCCGAAGAGATCAGGGAAACCCTGCTCGATAAGGCGTTGGAGGAGCGCTATCTCGCTTACGCCCTGTCCACCATCGTTTCCCGTTCGCTGCCCGATGTGCGCGACGGCCTGAAGCCGGTGCACCGGCGCCTCCTGTACGCCATGCGCCAGCTGAAGCTCGATCCGGCCGGCGGCTTCAAGAAATGCGCCCGCGTGGTGGGCGACGTGATCGGTAAGTACCACCCCCACGGCGACGCCTCGGTCTACGATGCATTGGTGCGCCTGGCGCAGGATTTCGCGGTGCGCTACCCGCTGGTGGACGGGCAGGGCAACTTCGGCAATATCGACGGCGATAATCCTGCCGCCATGCGCTACACGGAATCCAAGCTGACGGATTTCGCCTGGGCGCTCATGGACGGCCTGGACGAGGACGCGGTCGATTTCCGCCCCACCTATGACGGCGAGGAAAGCGAGCCGGTTGTCATGCCGTCGGCGGTGCCGAACCTGCTGGCCAACGGCTCGGCGGGGATCGCGGTGGGCATGGCGACCAACATCCCGCCCCACAACGTGGGCGAGCTGTGCGACGCGCTGCTGCACCTGATCAAAACCCCCAAGGCCCAGGTCGGCACGCTGGTCGACATGGTCCAGGGCCCGGATTTCCCGACCGGCGGCGTGCTGGTGGAAAACCGCGAGACCATCGTCGAGGCCTACAGGACGGGCAGGGGCTCGCTGCGCGTCCGCGCCAAGTGGAGCGAGGAGAAGCTGGAGCGCGGCCAATACCAGATCGCGATCACCGAAATCCCCTACCAGGTGCAGAAGTCGAAGCTGATCGAACGCATCGCCGCTCTGATGGAAGAAAAGAAGCTGCCGTTCCTCGCGGATATCCGCGACGAGTCCACGGAAGACGTGCGCATCGTGCTGGAGCCAAAATCCCGCACCGTCGACGCCACCCAGCTCATGGAACAGCTGTTCCGCCAGACCGATCTGGAGATCCGCTTCGGCCTGAACATGAACGTGCTGGACGCCAACGGCATCCCGCGCGTGATGGATTTGCGCGAGATGTTGCAGGCCTATCTGGACCACCGCCAGGTGGTGCTGGTGCGCCGCTCCAAGAACCGTCTCGCGGAAATCATCCGGCGCCTGGAACTGCTCGACGGCTACCTGATCGCCTATCTCAACCTCGACGAGGTGATCCGCATCATCCGCACCGAGGATGAACCCAAGCCCAAATTGATCAAGAAGTTCGGCCTGACCGACAACCAGGCCGAGGCCATCCTCAACATGCGTTTGCGCTCCCTGCGCAAACTCGAGGAAATGGAGATCAGGAGCGAGCACAAGTCCCTGACCGCCGAGCGCAAGGAACTCAATGCGCTCCTCAAGGACGACAGCCTGCAATGGAAGGCTATCGCCGAGCAGGTCAAGGACGTCAAAAAACGGTTCGGCACGGGCAAGCTCGGCAAGCGCCGCACCGAGCTTGGCGATGCGCCCACCGCCGTGGTGGTGCCGTTGGAATCCATGATCGAGAAGGAACCGGTGACGGTGATCCTCTCGGCCAAGGGCTGGATCAGGGCCATGAAGGGCCACCGCGACGACGTGCTCGGCGGCGGCGACCTCAAGTTCAAGGAAGGCGACAGCTTCCGATTCGCCGCCAAGGCCATGTCCACCGACAAAATCATGTTGATGGGCTCGGATGGGCGGTTCTACTCCATCGCCTGCGACCGCCTGCCGCAGGGGCGCGGCCTGGGCGAGCCGATCCGCCTGATGATCGACCTGCCCAACGATGCCGACATCATGCACATGACGGTCTATGCCCGCGACCAGAAATTCCTGGTGGTGTCGTCGGCGGGACGCGGCTTCATCGTCAAGGCCGAGGACGCCTTCGCCCAGACCAAGAACGGCAAGCTGGTGCTCAATCTCGCCGAAGGCGAGAAGGGCGTGGTCTGCGCGCCGATCCCCGGAACGTCGGGCACCGGCGCCGACCTGCTCGCCGGCAAACCCGCGGATTCCGTGGCGATCATCGGCGACAACCGCAAGCTGCTGATCTTCCCGCTGAAGGACGTGCCCGAGATGGCGCGCGGCCGCGGCGTGATCCTGCAGCGCTACAAGGACGGCGGCGCCGCCGACGCCAAGGTGTTCACGCTGAAAGAGGGCCTGACCTGGAAATCCGGCGACCGCGAACGCACCGAGACCGACCTGCGCGACTGGGTCGGCGAGCGCGCCCAGGCGGGCCGCCTGCCGCCAAAAGGCTTCAGCCGCGAGGACAAGCCATTTAGCGGCTGATCCAGATAGCTTTTAGTAGCCGCCCCCTCCGAGGCCTGGTGCGCCCACCGCCCCATTCAAATAGGATGGCCGGGACATTCGTCCACCAGAAGAGGGGGCTGCTTATGAAATTACCGGTTTCCTTGCTCATTGCCGGGGGCGCTTTGCTGATGCCGGTTCAGGCGTCGTCTCATTTCAACATGTTCGAACCGGCGAACATGATCGTGCAGAACGAGCGCGGCGATCCCCAGAAAAAGGGCCCGTGCGGCGGAACCACGGCGGACCCCGGAACGCAGTCCGGCATCGTCACGCCGGTGCGCGGCGGACAGATGCTTCACATCAAGATCAAGGAAACGGTTTACCACCCCGGTCACTACCGGGTCGCGTTCGCGCGCACCCCCGGCGAACTGCCCGCCGATCCCGAGATCGAAACGCGCCAGACGGAGAAAGGCCCGCAATCGGTGTCGGCCAAGATCGCCAAGGCCGGAGCGCCGATCATCGCCGACGGGCTGTTCGTTCATAACCAGCGCCCGGCCCCGGATTTTTGGGAAACCGATATCAAGGTGCCGAACGTCGACTGCGAAAACTGCACGCTCCAGGTCATCCAGTTCATGGCGGAACACGCGCTCAACCAGGACGGCGGGTTTTCCTACCATCACTGCGCCGCCCTCAAGATCACCGCCGATCCCAAACTGCCCTTGGAAAAGCAGTGGCTGGGCGGTCTCTGATCGGCCTCAGACGCCCTTCGGCGTCAGCAGGAACAGGGAATCGTCCATCGCGATGACCGATTTCACCTGGGCGCCGGCGAGCGGAAACACCCGCCGGATGCAGTCCATGCATTCCTGCGGCGTGACGGTGAACTTGTTGCGCTGAACGTCGGTCCGTTCCAGCGGCACCCAGTTGAACGGCGCCAGCGGCCCAGGCGGCGGCAGGAAGGCCGCGATCGCCCGCGCGGTGCGTTCGGCGGCGTCGCGCGGGAAGATATCGAAAACATCCAGGCTGCCGGCGCGGGCATGGTTCCGCAGGAAATCGGGCACCAGCGCCACCGCCTCATCGGCGGTGGCGACCGTGCAGTTCACCTCCCGCACGATCAGGCGTTTCGCCCATTCGGCGACCGGGCTGACGTTAATGACCGGCGTGCCCAGCATCGCCGCCTCGATCCCGGTGGTGGAATCGTTGTGGAACAAGAGGGCGGCATGCTTGATCCACGGCAGCGGATCGGTGCCCTCCACGATCAGCGGCCGCGCGGCGGCGCGATAGAGATCGCGCCACATCTCCACCTTTTCCGAGGGATGCGGGCGCAGGATGATGTCGAGACCGGTGTTGTCCCTCAGCCAGGCGATCAGTTTCTTGGTTTCCCCCAGTGCCGCGTGCTCATAGGCGACGCGGGCGTTCACCACCGCCATATGTTCGGGATTGTCGAACGAATATCCGATGGCGCGGATATAGGTTTCGACCGCCGCCTGCTCGTCGCCCCAGATGCTGTTGATGACGCCGGTGCTGGTGTTCACCAGGATATAGGGGCGTTCGTGCGGCCGGGGCGGATTGGCGTGACGAAACAGGTCGGTCCGCGCCGTGCCGACGACCGAGATCCGGTCGCCCGCGTTCGGGAACCGCAAATGCAACGCCCGCGCGTGCAGGTCGCTGATGGCGAGGAACGCATCGCAGAAATCGAAGGTCTTTTCGTCGGCCGTTTCGGCGGCCAGGTATTCGGCCGCCGGCATCGCTTCCTCGTCGGCGGCCACGACCACGTGGCCGCGCGCCTTGGCGTTCGCCATCGAGCCCACCTGTATGGTGTTCACGGTCTTGACGACATAACAGCCGCGTGGCGGATCGCCGATCCTGTTGTTGGTGGTCAGCGCCCAATATTGCCCGACCATCACGTGGTAGCCCATCTTCACCAAATGCGCCGCGATGAGCATGCGCGAATCCAGGTCGCGCGATTTCATCTCGCAGGTCAGGTAGACGATGGGGTTGAGCGTGTTCAAGGAATGCGGCCTTCTGTCGTCAGCCCGAGCGCAGGGTTCTGACGGCTTCGTCCTGTTCAAACAGATATAGCAGCGTCCGTAAAGCCTGCCCGCGTTCGGTCTCGAGTTCCGGATCCCGGGCGATGATCAGCTTGGCGTCGTCGCGGGCGGCCGCCACCAGCTCGCCATGCACGGCGATGTCGGCCAATTTGAATTCCGGCAGGCCGCTTTGGCGCGTGCCGAGCACTTCGCCGCTGCCGCGCAGGCGCAGGTCCTCTTCCGCGATCAGGAAACCGTCGTCGGTATCGCGCAGGATGGAAAGCCGCGCTTTGGCCGTTTCGGTGAGAGGGGCGGCATACATCAGAAGGCAGGTGCCGGATTTTCCGCCGCGCCCGATGCGGCCGCGCAACTGGTGCAATTGCGCGAGGCCGAAGCGTTCGGCGTGTTCGATGATCATCACCGTGGCCTCGGGCACATCGACGCCCACCTCGATCACCGTGGTGGCGACCAGCACTTGCGCGGCGCCGGTCGAAAACCGCTCCATGGCCGCGTCCTTGTCGGCGGCTTTCATCTTGCCGTGGATCAGGGCGACTGCGTCCTCGCCCAGGGTCATCGTGAGGCCGAGGAATCGTTCCTCGGCGGCGGCGAGGTCGATGACCTCGGACTCCTCCACCAGTGGGCACACCCAATAGACTCGGGCGCCCTTCTTGATGGCGCGTTCAACTCCCTCGATGCACTCGTCCAAACGTTCCTGGCTCACGAGGCGGGTATCCACCGGCATGCGCCCCGGCGGCTTCTCGTCGAGCTTGGAAAGGTCCATGTCGCCATAGGCGGTGAGCGCCAAAGTGCGCGGGATCGGCGTGGCGGTCATCACCAGCATGTCGGCGCCGGCGGCCTTGGCGGCCAACTCCAGGCGCTGGTGCACGCCAAAGCGGTGTTGTTCGTCCACCACCGCGAGGCCCAAATCCTGGAACTCCACATCCTTCTGGATCAGGGCGTGGGTGCCGACGGTGATCTGCACGCGCCCTTGCGCGATGTCCTCGATCAGCGCGGCGCGCGCGGCGCCCTTGACCCGGCTGGTGAGCACTTCGATCCGCACGCAGGCGGCGGCCGCGAGCGGGCGCAGGGTTTCGAAATGCTGGAGCGCCAGGATTTCCGTCGGCGCCATCAGCGCGCATTGGGTGCCGGCCTCGATCGCGGCCAGCATCGCCATCAGGGCCACCACCGTCTTGCCGCTGCCGACATCGCCCTGCAGCAGTCGCAGCATGCGGTTGTCGGAGGCCATGTCCTCGAAAATCTCGGCCAGCGCCCGGGTCTGCGCGCCGGTCAGCGTATAGGACAAGGCCGCCTTGGCCTTGGCGCGCAACAGGCCGTCGCCGGAGATGCTGCGGCCCCGGCGCTTGCGCGCCTTGGCCCGCACCAAGCCGAGAGTCAGTTGGTTGGCGAGCAGTTCATCGAAGGCCAGCCGCGCGCGGGCCGGGTGCAAGGGGCTGAGGTCGGCTTCCGACGCGGGCGCATGAGCCGCCCCGAGCGCCGCGCGCCAGCCCTGCCAGCCCTGGCGTTTCTGATAGGCGGGGTCGAGCCATTCCGGCAGTTCGGGCGCCTTGGCGACGGCAGCGCGGATGGCTTTCTCCAACACCTTGGGCGAGAGGCCTTCGGTCAGGGGATAGACCGGCTCCACGCGTTTGATGTCATCGAGTTTATCGAGCGGGCCGATGTGATCCGGGTGGGTCATCTGGCGCTTGCCGTCGAACAGTTCGATCTTGCCGCTGATCACGCGCTTCTCGCCCACCGGCAAGGTCCGTTCCAGGTAGTCGCCGTCGGCGTGGAAAAACACCAGGGTGATCTTGCCGGTGTCGTCGCCGCAGGTGACCCGGTAGGGCGCACGCGAATGCTTCGAGGGCGGCGGGCCGTGGGCCAGCACCTCGACGATCAGGGTCGCGACCTTGCCGGGAGGCGCGTCGCCCACCTTGGGGCTGAACCGCCGGTCCACCAGGGCCGAGGGCAGGTGCCACAACAGCCCCGCGACAGATTCGCCCGCAATACGCGTAACCAGCTTGCCCAGGCGCGGCCCGATCCCGGGCAGCGTCGTGACCTTGGCGAACAGCGGAAAAAGCGCGGCGGGGCGGAGGGCAGCCATAAGAAGAATGCTGACAGGATGGAGGGTAACTCCTATATACCCTAGCAAATCCGGGGCGGCTGCTTCTGCTCCTAAAACCGGCCTTCGGCTGACGGCACCACCCGCGAACCTGCGCTCACAGGGCTCCGCGGACGCCCTCGGCCGGGGAATTATTTGCGTGGGCCTCATGGACAATCGCAGGAAACGCATTCTTTACAGGGCAACCCACCGGGGGACCAAGGAAGCCGACTTCGTGGTGGGCGGGTTCTTCACGGAAACCGCCGCGCGGCTGCCCGACGCCAAGCTGGACGAGGCCGACGCCCTGCTGGAAGTCCTCGATGCCGACCTGATGGACTGGCTGATGGGCCGTCTGCCGGTGCCCGATGCCTGGAAAGGCACCTTGTTCGACGACTTGCTCGCCTATTACCGCGCCCTGGAAAAATAAAATGGACTCGTTTCTCGCCAAGATCGACGCCCGCGTTCTCGCCGGCGTGCCCGAAGGCTACGATGCGCTGCAACTGGTGGAGCGCGCCCGCGCGGCCTTGCGCGACGGCACCCTGCATGTGGCGCGCGATGAACTGCGCCTGACAGCGCTTGCCGATGCTGCCGCGTTCTTCGCGCCGGATGTGGAATGCATAACGATCCCGGCTTGGGACTGTCTGCCCTACGACCGCGTCTCGCCCCACACCGATATCGTGGCGCGGCGTATCGACGCGCTGACCCGCCTTTGCACGCCCCCCGCCGCCGGCCGGTGCCGCCTGGTGATCACCACCGTCAGCGCCATCCTGCAACGGGTGCCCAAGGTCGAGACCTTGCGCAATGCCGCCCTGGAACTGCGGGTGAAAACCCGCCTCGACCGCCGGGCTTTCGACGCCTTCCTGGCCGCCAACGGCTACAGCCGGGCGGAACAGGTGATGGAGGCGGGCGAATTCGCGGTGCGCGGCGGGTTGATCGACCTGTTCCCGCCGGGCGCCGAGGAACCGGTGCGCATCGACCTGTTCGGCGACGACGTGGAGACCATCCGCAGCTTCGACCCGGTCAGCCAGCGCACCACCGGCAGTCGTGAGTCGGTGTCGCTCAAGCCCATGAGCGAGACCGTGCTGGCGCCCGAGAGCATCGCGAGGTTTCGCACCAAGTACCGCGAGCTGTTCGGCGCCCCCGGCAAGGATGACGCGCTGTATGAATCGGTTTCGCAAGGGCGCAAGTTCCTGGGCCAGGAACACTGGCTGCCGCTGTTCCATGACGGCCTCGGCACGATCCTGGATTACCTGCCTACGTCCAACGTCAGCCTCGATCACGATATCGATGAAGCCATCGCCGTGCGGCTGGAGACCATCCGCGACTATTTCGAAGCCCGGCGCATCGTCGATGCGGTGAGCGGCGGCAAAGGCAAGCTGAGCGTGGAAGAGACCGGCATCATCTACCATCCGGTGCCGCCGCAGCTCATGTACCTCGACGAAGTGGATTTCGCCAAAGCGCTGGCGGGCAGGGCGGTCACCGCCTTCCGGTCCTACGGCGCGGCCGACGTGGGCGGCACCGAGGACGCGGGCGGGCGGACGGGGCGCGATTTCGCCGACGTGCGCGCGCGGCCCAATGAGAACGTGTTCGAGGCCTTCATCGCCCATATCGGCGCCGAACAGGCGCAAGGCCGCAAAGTACTGCTGGCGGGCGCCACCGCGGGGTCGAAGGCGCGCCTGGGCGGGGTGCTCAAGGACCACGGCTTCGCCGCCGTCGCCAATGTCGAGACCTGGGCCGAGGCGCTGGCCGCGCCCAAGGACATGCTGGTCACCGTACCGCTGGCGCTGGAACGCGGGTTCACCACGCCCGCGCTGGCGCTGATCACCGAACAGGATCTGCTCGGCGATCGCCTGGTCAGGTCGGCGCGCAAGAAGCGCAAGGCCGACGCCTTCATCGCCGACGCCTCGCAGATCTCCGAAGGCGACCTGATCGTGCACGTCGAGCACGGCATCGGCCGCTATGAGGGCTTGGAAACCCTCACCGTCGGCGGCGCGCCCCACGATTGCCTGCGCATCACTTACTCCGGCAACGACCGCCTCTATGTGCCGGTCGAGAACATCGATGTGCTGTCGCGCTTTGGCTCGGAAGCGGCGGGCGTGCACCTCGACAAGCTCGGCGGAGCCGCCTGGCAGGCGCGCAAATCCAAGCTCAAGCAGCGCATTCGCGAGATGGCGGAGGAACTGATCCGCATCGCCGCCGCGCGCCAGGTCAAGGATGCGCCCGCCGTGGCGCCGCCCGAAGGCGTGTTCGACGAATTCTGCGCGCGCTTCCCTTACGCCGAGACCGACGACCAGATCCGCGCCATCAACGACACGCTCGAAGACCTGACCCGTGGCCGCCCCATGGACCGGCTGGTGTGCGGCGACGTCGGCTTCGGCAAGACCGAAGTGGCCATGCGCACCGCCTTCGCCGCCGCCATGAGCGGCATGCAGGTGGCGATCGTGGTGCCCACAACGCTGCTCGCGCGCCAGCACTTTAAGAACTTCAGCGAGCGCTTCCGGGGTTTCCCATTGCGCGTCCAGCAGCTTTCACGCCTGGTGACGCCCAAGGACGCGAACGCGGTCAAGGAAGGCCTGGCCAACGGTACGGTCGATGTAGTGGTCGGCACCCATGCGCTGCTCGCCAAGGGCATCACCTTCAAGGACTTGGGCCTGCTGATCGTCGACGAGGAGCAGCACTTCGGCGTCGCGCATAAGGAGCGCCTGAAGCAGATCCGCGCCGAGATCCACGTGCTCACGCTCACCGCCACGCCGATCCCGCGCACCTTGCAGATGGCGCTGACCGGCGTGCGCGAGATGAGCCTGATCGCGACACCCCCGGTCGATAGATTGGCGGTGCGCACCTTCGTGCTGCCGTTCGATCCGGTGGTGATCCGCGAGGCCATCCTGCGCGAACGATTCAGAGGGGGTCAGACCTTCTATGTCTGTCCGCGCGTGTCCGATATCGACAGCGTCGCCGAGCGCCTGCGCATCCTGGTGCCCGAGATCAAATACGCCATCGCCCATGGCCAGATGAGCCCGACCGCGCTGGAAGATGTGATGAACGAATTCGGCGACGGCAAGTTCGACGTGCTGCTGTCGACCAATATCATCGAGTCCGGCCTCGACATGCCCAAGGTCAACACCATCATCATCCACCGCGCCGACATGTTCGGCCTGTCGCAGCTGTACCAGCTGCGCGGACGCGTGGGGCGCGGCAAGACGCGCGGTTACGCCTACCTGACCCTGCCGCCGGACCGCAAACCCACGGTCACCGCCGAGAAACGCCTGGACGTGATGCAAACCCTGGACAGCCTGGGCGCCGGGTTCTCGCTCGCCAGCCACGATCTCGATATCCGCGGCGCCGGCAATCTGCTGGGCGACGAACAGTCGGGCCACATCAAAGAGGTCGGCGTGGAACTCTACCAACACCTGCTGGAAGAAGCCGTCGCCGCCGCGCGCGCGGGCGAAACCGACAAACCGGAAGTGGCCGAGGATTCCTGGTCACCGACGATCAACACCGGGGCACCGGTGCTCATCCCGGACAGCTACGTCGCCGATCTGGGGATTCGTCTGTCGCTCTACCGCCGCATCGGCGATCTCGCCACGCGGCCCGAGATCGACGCCTTCGCAGCCGAGCTGATCGACCGCTTCGGGCCGCTGCCGCCGGAAGTGGAGAACCTGCTGGACGTGGTCAGCATCAAGGTGCTGTGCCGCCGCGCCAATGTCGAGAAGGTGGACGCGGGCCCGAAGGGCGCGGTGGTGTCACTGCGCGGCAATACCTTCCCGAACCCCGCGGGGCTGGTGGATTTCATCGGCAAGCAGGCGGGCACGGTCAAACTGCGGCCCGACCACAAGCTGGTGTTCATCCGGCCGTGGGAGACGCCGAACATGCGCGTCAAAGGCCTTCAGGCCGTGCTCGGCCAGATGGCGACGATGGCGGACGGGATCAAATAAGGAAGTTGTTAGGCGGGCGCGAGGCGCGAGGCGGACTTCGCGGGCGTCTTGGCCGCGACCGGGACGGGCTGCGGCGCCACCTTGCCGATGGGCTTCTGGGGCGCCACCATGCGCGCGGCGATCTCCTTGTGGAGTTCGGCCAATTCCTTCTCGACGTAGCGCATGGCGATGCGCACGCGGTCGCGGTCTTCCACGCTTTCGAACTCGACGCGGTAAATGCGCACGGGTGGGATGACGGTGGGATCGGCGGCGTCCAGGAAAATGCGGTAGCCGGCACGGCAGGAACGGCGGCAGACGGCGTCCAGCTTATCCTTGGCGAGCCCCACGGTCTGGAAGATGTGATCGTTCACGGCTTCTGACGTTGCTTCCGACATGTGACCCTCCAAACACCGCAGGACGAGAATCGCCTCGCCCGGTTCGAAAGGATTCCAGTAGGGGGTTAGGGAAGGGTTAATGACGGCCGTCAGAAGCGTCCCGGAGCCATCATAATTACATCATGAAATCAACAAGTTACCATATTTCCCGCATGTCGGGAGGCTTCACTTATCCGTATTCAGCCGCTGCTTTGCATAGGGGGCGTGGCGTCCTGAGCGACGGCCATATCGAGCATGCGCACGAGGATCTCGGGCTCCTGGGCGCCGGCGATGGCGCGGCCATCGTTGAAGATGTAGCAGGGCACGCCGGTGATGCCTAAGCGGTGCATGCGCGCGTTCTCGGTGTAGACCGCGTTGAGGTCATTGTCGCCCGAGAGGTGGGTATGGGCCATGGTGCGCTCGATGCCCAGTTCCTCGGCCAAGCGGATCAGCACCTCGACATTGCCGATATCCAGCCCGCGTTCGAAATAGGCCGTGAACAGCACCTCAACCGCCTCGTGCTGGCGGCCCAGGGTGTGCGCGAGGCGCACCAGCCGGTGGGAATTGGCGGAATTGGGCGTGCGCTTGATCTTGTCCAGGGCGAAGGCGATGCCTTCGCCGCGCCCGGTATAGGTCAGGGCCTCGGCGATGCGGTCGAACTGGTGGCTGCCGCCGAACTTCCGTTCGAGATATTCGCGCCGGTCGACGCCGCCCGCCGGCAAGTCCGGGTTGAGCAGGAACGAGCGGTAGCGTACTTCCGGCTTCAGGTTGGGGCGCATCTTGAGCGCCCGGTCGAACCGCCGCTTGCCGACGAAACACCAGGGGCAGACCGTGTCGAAAACGATGTCGATACGCATGACGGTTGGCCTCGCTTCAGGCCATTTCAATGTGGCCGGCACCGTCACAAAAGCACCGTTTCGCCGTTACCGCAATGTGCATTCCAGAAGGCGTTGGGCCGAAAGGCGCGCGTTGCAATCTCGGCTTGGCGATCCGGTGCGCCAGGCCCGGAAGCGAAGTTTTTTCGGCGAAGGCGATATGCACAAGCGGGGGACGGCGGATCATTTCATTGTGGCGGTTACGCTTTTGAGATCGCGGGCCGGCTTGCTCGAGGCGCCGGCTTGGGGGAACATTGCCGACCACCGCCGCCGACGGGGCCAAGCCCGGAGCGCGGGCATCATCAGGAGGAGGGACACATGCATTCACTGAACCGCGCTCTGCTGGTATCGGCCACGGCGCTTTTCGCCGCCGCCCCCATGACCGCCTGGGCGCAGGCCACACCGGACTACTCCAAGGTCGAAATCAAGACCACCGACCTCGGCAACAAGACCTTCATGCTGGAGGGGCAGGGCGGGAACATCACAGTGGCGGTCGGCGACGACGCCGTGCTGATGGTGGATACCGAATTCGCGCCGCTGCACGATAAGATCAAGGCCGCGGTCACCAAGATCAGCGCGCTGCCCCTGAAGACCGTCATCAACACCCACTATCACGGCGACCACACCGGCGGCGACGGCGTGTTCGCCAAGGACGGCGCGGTGGTGCTCGCGCACGACAACGTCAAGAAGCGCATGACCGAGGGCTCGACCAACGCGCTCACCGGCGCCAAAACCGCGCCGGCGCCGGACCGCCTGCCGACCAAGACCTACACCGGCGACAAGACCGGCGTGGAGCTGAAAGGCCGCAAGGTGCAGGTGGGCCATCCCGCCAATGCGCATACCGACGGCGACACCTATGTGTTCTTCCCGGATGCCAATGTGCTCGCCACCGGCGACATCGTCAGCATTTTCGAAGGCCGCTACCCCAACATCGACGTCGGCGTGAACGGCAACATCAAAGGCATCATCGCGGCGGTTGACACCTACCTGAAGCTCTCCAACGACCAGACCAAGATCGTGCCCGGCCACGGCCCGGTACTCACCAAGGCACGCCTGCAGGAATATCACGACTTCGTGGTCGGCTGCCGCGACGCGGTGCAGAAGGCCATGGCCGGCAAGAGCGAGGACGAGACCGTGGCGGCCAAGCCGTTGGCGGCGATCGACCCGAAAGTGAAATCCACCCAGGAAGCCAGCGATAACTTC
Organism: Rhodospirillaceae bacterium; assembly: GCA_019694335.1. Taxonomy (GTDB): domain Bacteria; phylum Pseudomonadota; class Alphaproteobacteria; order Rhodospirillales; family Rhodospirillaceae; genus SHVO01. Next base: position 20,618 of record JAIBCD010000043.1, read on the forward strand.
GTGCGGCTGATCTATAAGTCGCTCAAGACCTGAGCCCGGAGCGAGATTTGCATCAAAATCCCGGCTGTGAGGTTCGCGGCTGGGATCTTTGCCCCGGCACGCTATCAAAAGCTTGAGTTGCCGTTGCGAGGCCTTTTCCCTACCATGCACCGCAACATACAAATTTGAGGACTCTGAACATGAAACAGTGGTGGATCATCGGCGCGCTGGTGGTCGTGGTTGCGGTCATCGCCTTTGTGATGGTAGGGCGTAAGCCCGCAGCACCCCCCGCAGAGGAACCCGCCGTGACCGCAGTGCCGACCGCGCCCGCAGACCCCAACGAAACCTTCCTGGCCGACAACCTGAAGAAGCCGGGCTGGAAGGCCACGGAGAGCGGTCTTCAATACAGCGTCGAAAAGCCGGCGACCGACCCCGCCGCCGTGAAGCCGGCGGAGGGCAGCGAAGTCACCGTGCACTACGAAGGCAAGCTGATCGACGGCACCGTGTTCGACAGTTCCTATGCCCGCAACGAACCCGCGACGTTCCCGCTCTCGAACGTCATCCGCGGCTGGCAGGAAGGCGTGCCGATGATGAAGGTCGGCGAGATCTGGAATTTCGCCATTCCGCCCGGTCTCGGTTACGGCAGCCGCAACGTCGGCCCGATTCCGGCCGGCTCGGTGCTGCTGTTCAAGGTCGAACTCCTGAAAGCGCCAACTCCGGCTCAGTAAGGGCCGCGCAGGGCGGCGCGATAACATGCGGAGCCTCGCCCTTATCGCCACGCTGGCCTTGTTCGCGGCCGGCGCGCCCGCATTCAGCGTCAAGGCCAGTCCGCTGGAAGACGGAATCGCCGCGTATAATCGCGGCGATTCCAAAGCCGCGCTCGAGCTGTGGCGGCCGCTGGCCGAGGCCGGCAATTCCGACGCCCAGTTCAACATCGGCGTGCTGTATGCCAACGGCGAAGGCGTCGAGCAGAGCTACGAGCAAGCCATCGCCTGGTACCGCAAGGCCGCGGACCTGGGCGACGTGTACGCGCTCAACAATCTCGGCCTGATGTACGCGCAAGGCCAGGGCGTCGCCCGCGACGACACCCTGGCGGTGGAATTTTACCTCAAGGCCGCCGAGAAGAATTTCGGGCACGCGCAGTACAATGTCGCCCCCCTGTTCGCCGCCGGCCGCGGCACGGCCAAGGACAAGGCGGAAGCCTACAAGTGGTTGACGCTCGCGATCCTGGCCTATGATCGGAGCGAGGAGGACGAGCGCATCGATTCCCGGAACCTGCGCGCGCGTCTGGTCAAGGACATGACGGCCACGGAAATCGCCGAGGGCGAGCGGCGGGCGCAGCAATGGACGCAACAGTGGAAGGCGTCGGCCGCGTCCCGAAAAGCGCCGAAATAATCAGCTCTCGATCCAGACCTATTTGGTCCAAACGAGCGCGAAGCTGACCGGGCGGTGACGCCAGGTTTCCCATTTCGGCTTCTGCGCGATCCAGTCGTCGTCGACCAGCGCCTCATCCATTTCCGCGAGCGTGAAACCCGCGCCCGACGCCGCGCGCACGTGATCGCTCATCAGATGCACATGGCTTTTGATCGTGATCGACCCTCCGCCGGCGCGGTCGAAATGGGTGGGAATGCCCTGCATCAGGAAAAACGGATGATACCCCACGCAGACGAACCGCCCACCGGGGCGCAACAGCCGCGCCGCCTCGCGGTAAAGCGGGACGAGGGAGGGCAGGTGCTCCTGCGCCAGGTTCTCGGTGACCAGATCGTAGGCGCCGCTCTCGAAGCCGCTCGCGCCCAGATCGCCTTGCTTGAGGGTCGCATAGACTCCGCGTGCACGGGCTTTCTCCAGCATCGGACCGGTGAGGTCGATACCGTCGAGAACGCCGACGCCCTGTGATTTCAGCCAGGCGCCGATCCGCCCCGTGCCGCAGGCAAGGTCCGCGGCCCGGCGCATCTCCGTCCATGGCACATGCAGCCGCTTGAGCAGCCGGATGTCCATGAGGTCGAGGACCGTGCCCTCATAGGTCGCGGCCCATTCGCCATAGCCGTCCTCGACCGACAGCACAGGGTAATGGCGTTTATCGAAGGGCGCGAAATCCATCGCCCGGCCTATCGTTTGCCTGACCTACTTGGCCGCGGGAGCGGGGGCCGCCTTCGGCGCGGGCGCGGGCGCGGCCGGGACCAGCTCCGCCACGAAGTCCCCTTCGCCCTGGTCGAGCACCATCGAGCGTTCGAACGAGACGTAATGGAAGCGGTGCGCGGTGTTGCCGCCGTGGATCGCAAATCCCAGGCTATAGGTCTTGCCCGGCACGATCGCCTTGTGCAGTCCGTCGACCTTCATCTTGCGCGACAGGATGACGGTTGTGACGCCCTTGGCGGTGCTGGAGCTGACGGAGATCGCGGGCTTCGCGTTCTCCGTGCGCTTTTCCAGGATGATGCCGTCCACCGGCGTGGTGCGCTTGCCGGGATTGATGCGTGCCTGCCAGTACTCCAGGTAGTTGCCTTCGGCGCGCATCTTCGCCAGTTCCTCTTCCGGCTTGATCGCGATCGTGCCGCCGTCGCCCGGAACGCGCGAGGCGAAGATGTACTTGGTGATCTTCTCGTCGCCCCGATTCATGCTGTTGACGTCGTCATGGCATACCGACCAGCAGCCGGCGCGGGTCATCTCGGGCACCGTACCGTCGTCCAGCATCAGGGTGACCTTGGTTTCCCAGTCCTTGTCCTGCCCGGCATTGGGCTGGTCGCCCAGTTCGAAATCCATGCGGGCGTAGAAGGTGTCGGCGTCGTGCGCCAGCTTCACGGCCATCTTGATCGCGCCGGGCTTCATGGGGATCGGCGTCGGCTCGATATCCTTCTCGGCGTGCACCAGGCTCGAACCCAGCGGATCCTCGTCGATATTGCCGTGGCAGGAGAAGCAGTTCTTGCCGGCGATGAATTTGCTGCGCCCCGAATGGCGGCCCGGGGTCATCAGGCGTTCCCAGGCGACCTGCGCGGGATAGAACACCCAAACGTTCTTGGCCTTCACCTTGGACCAGTCCGGCGCCGCCTGCGCGCCATTGGCAGTCAGCAGGGCGGCGGACACCGCCAGCGCACCCACGATACGCGAAATTCCAGATGACACTTTACGCTCCCCGCGATTAATTTGGCGGACAGGAAGGTACCCGAATATGGCGGTAGCGAAAGAAAAATCCTCGCGAGCACCCGATCCGGGGCCCGATTCGCTTGGGGAAAAGTTTGGACCCGTGGCGATTTTCCTGCACTGGGCCATCGCCGCCTGCATCGTGCTGTCGGTGGCCTTTGGACTGATCTCCGGCTTCGCGGATTCCGCCGAGGTGACCCAGGCGACCTTGGCGATCCATCAGTCGCTTGGCGTTACAATCTTTGTCCTGGCCCTGGTGCGGGTGGTCTGGCGCCTGACCCATCCGGTTCCGCCGCTGCCGGCCTCGACCCCAAGAAGCCAGAAAATCGCGGCCGCGCTGACACATCTCACACTCTATCTGATCCTGTTCGCCCTGCCGGTGACGGGCTATGTGGGCCTCGCGGCGCGGGGCCGGCCGGTCACCATCTTCGGCCTGTTCGACCTGCCCAACGTGGTGAGCCGCAGCATCAAGACCTCGGCCGCCTTCCAGAACGTGCACAACAATCTGCAGTACTTCCTCTACGGCCTGCTCGTCCTGCACATCGGCGCCGCGCTCTATCACCAGTTCGTGATGAAAGACGGCCTGCTGGCCCGCATGTGGCCGCGCAAGGCGCCAGCTGCTCCCTAAAGCCATACCTTGATTTAAAACGCGCCCGGTTGCGGGCGCTGCGGGATTTAAAACGCGCCCGGTTGCGGGCGCTGTGGGATTTAAAACGCGCCCGGTTGCGGGCGCTGCGGCGGCGCGGAGCCGCACGCGCCCGCCGCACATACGGGAATCTGCATCCTGGCAGGCCACGCTGCCACGATCCCGCCGTGAGCAACGATCACGATCCAATGAATCAGGTGAACCGGATACGACAGTTCCGCGAACCGCGCGCCGGGATGGCCGAGCACCACCGACAGCGCCAGGAGAATCCGCAAAATGCCGAAATCGGGCCGCGTTGCACGCCCTGCATTCCCCACCGCGCATATTATACGGATGCGCGTATTTCGACCGGCAGAGGGTTGAAAAACCTTGGGGGGATTTCCCTGGATCGTTAGACTCCCCGGACTCATGGAGCTTCAGAATCCCACGCTCGTCCGCACGTTGTTCCAGCGCGCATTCGCCGCGCATAACGCGGGCAATGTCGATGCCGCCACCGCCCTCTATGCCCAGGTGCTGGCGCTGGCGCCGCAGCATTTCGATGCGTTGCATCTGTCCGGCGTGGCGGCGTTGCAGAAGAACGATCCGGCCAAGGCGGTCGAACTGATCACCCGCGCCCTCAAGGCCGACAAGACCCAGCAGGCCGCCTTCAGCAACCGCGCAGCGGCCTATCTGGCACTGAACAATCCTAAAGCGGCGCTCGCCGACCTGGACCAGGCCGTCGCGCTGGCGCCCCGGCAGGCGGAAGCCCACTACAATCGCGGCAAGGCGCTGATGGCGCTGGGACGCCACGACGAGGCGCTCACGGCCCTCGACCGGGCACTCGCGCTCAACCCGCGCCATGTCGATGCCCATGTCACACGCGGCACGCTGGTGGAGGAGCAGGGGAATTACCCCGAAGCCGTGGCGGCCGCGGAACGGGCGCTGGCGCTCGATGCCAACAAATTCGAAGCGCGCTTCAACCGCGCGCATGCGCTCGGCGCCCTGGGCGAGACTCAAGCCGCCATTGACGGCTATACGGCGGCGCTCGCGCTTGTGCCCGGCCATGTCTCCGCGCTCAACAACCGCGGCAACCTTTACCGCTACGCCAACCGGTTCGATGCGGCACTGGCCGACTATGCCCGCGCCGGGACTCTGGACCCGCAATTCTCTCACGTGCGGGTGAACGCGGCCCTGTGCCTGTTCGCGCTGGAGCGGTTCGCGGACGCCTGGCCGCTCTATGAATGGCGCCTGGTCACGCCGGAACTCTCGCCGATCCTCGACGGCGTGATCGCGCCGCGCTGGGACGGACGAACGCCGCTCGCGGGAAAGAGGATTCTGGTGATCGGTGAACAGGGCCTCGGCGACATTTTGCAGTTCAGCCGGTTCGCGCCGGCCCTGGCGAAGATGGGCGCCGACGTGCGGTTAGAGGTTCCGGCGGCACTGACACACCTGCTCGGGCGCCTTCCGGGCGTGAGCATTCATGAAAAGGGCCAACCGCGGCCGCCGACGGATTTTCACATCCCGCTGCTGAGCCTGCCGCTGGCGCTCGGCGTCACCGCCGAAACGATTTCCGGCGCGCCGTATCTCAGCGCCGATCCCGGCAAAGTCGCCGCCTGGGCCGCGCGCACCCAAGGCGCGGCCCTCAAAGTCGGCCTGGTGTGGGCGGGCAGCCCGCAGAAGGGCTTCGACTCAAAGTTGTCCATCGCCGCCGTGCGCGCGCTGCCGCTCAAGGCCTTCGCGCCCTTGCGCGCCATTCCGGGCGTCACCTGGTTCAGTCTGCAAAAAGGCGAACCGGCGGCCGAACTGCCCGCGCTGAAAGCCGCCGGATGGGATGGCCCCGAGATCGTCGACCTCACCGGCGACATCCACGACTTCGACGACACCGCCGGCTTCGTCGCCAACCTCGACCTGGTGATCTCCTGCGACACCTCGGTGGTGCATCTCGCAGGCGGCCTGGGCAAGACCGTGTGGGTGCTCAACCGCACTTACGGCTGCTGGCGCTTCCCGCCGCACCGCACCGACTCACCCTGGTACCGGGGCGCGCGCGTGTTCCATCAGCCCAGCTTCGGCGACTGGGACGCCGTCATCGCCGACGTAAAAGCGGCGTTGGAAGCTATTCCATCCCCGTCGCCGTCAGGATGATCGAGAGGCCGGTGACGGCCGCTTTCACCATCGGGCCTTTTTCCACGTCCACCCATTCGTCGAGCGAATGCGCGCGGCCGCCCTTGCCGGGGCCGCCGCGGCCGATGGTGATCGCGGGGATTCCCAGGTTCATGGGGATGTTGGAGTCCGTCGAACTCCACTGGTAGTCGACCTTGTAGCCGTTGGCGGCGATTGCCGCCGCGGCCTGCTGCACCAGCTCGGCCTTGGCGTCGGTATTGCCGGCCGGGCGGTCGCCGATCAGCTTCGATTCCACCGTAATGCGGCCTTCCTTGGTCGAGCGGTTGAAGTTCTCGGAATCGGCCGCCGACTGCATGATGCTCATCATGCGTTCCTCGACGCGCTTGAGTTCGGCGACCGACTCAGAGCGCATGTCGATTTCCATCCAGGCTTCCAGCGGGATGGAATTGACCGAGGTGCCGCCGCCGATCACGCCGATGCCATAAGTGGTCTTGGGCGACGACGGCACCTGGAGACGCGAGAACTCGGTCGCTGCGTTGGACAGGGCGTACATCGGGTTCACCAGGCCGAAGGCGCCGTAGCTGTGGCCGCCCGGGCCCTTGAAGGTGACGCGGTAGCGGCGCGAACCCACGCCGCCGTTGGTGATCGCGCTGACGTCGCCGGCCTCGATCGAGAAGAACGCCTTGATCTTGCCTTTGTATTCGCCCTTGGTGAACAGATAGCGCACGCCGCGCAGATCGCCCTGGCCTTCCTCGCCGACGGTGCCGACGAACAGGATGTCGTCGCGGGTCTTGATGTTGGCGGCCTGGATGGCGCGGATCTGGGCGAGGAGGGTGGCGAGGCTGAAGGTATCGTCGCCGATGCCCGGGGCCATGAGCTTGGTGCCCTCGCGCTTGACCTTCACGTTGGTGCCTTCGGGAAACACGGTGTCGAGGTGCGCCGACACCACCACGAACTTTCCGTCGCCATGCGTGCCCTTGCGCAGCGCGATGACGTTGCCTTCCGGGTCGATCTTGACGTCGGACAAGCCCGCCGCCTTGACCATGGCGGCGAATTCCTTGCCGCGCTTTTCTTCCTTGAACGGCGGGGCTGGGATTTCGGTCAGCTTGATGCCTTCGTCGACGATGCGCTGATACTCATTCTCAATCGACGTGGCCGCGGTCTTGAAAGCCGGGCTGGCCAGGACGCGCGCGGCATCGGCCGCGGCGTCGGCGGCGAAGGCCGCGGATGGCCCAAACGCGAGACCGGCGATCAGCGCGGCGGCGGAACAGGCGGTGGTTTTCATGGCGTGGATCTCCCCGGAAATGTCGGGCAAGTATAGCGGGCAGGGGGTGGGACGCCAGCTTCAGGGCTTCAGGGCTTCAGGGCTTCAGGGCTTCAGGGCTTCAGGGCTTCAGGGCTCCACGGCATGGCCGGGCGGGGGCCTGGAGGCAGTGAAGGCGGGCGCCCGCCAAGAAGTATTTTTATTGCTTCTTG
>JAIBCD010000163.1 GCA_019694335.1 Rhodospirillaceae bacterium
GCTGCTCGCCTTTCCCGTGACCGAAGCTGTGAAGACATTATTCGCCCATGTCACGGGCGATCCACGCTGGCTGCGGATGCGCGCGCCGCTGACGCCGCTCGACCGCGCCGCCGCGGACGCCTGCGTCGCCCGCTTCACGGCGCTCGATGACGGCACCATTGCCGGCGCGCTCAAAGGACTGCCAACGGTCTTTTCCCCTTGAGCAAAGCGCGGTCCGAGGGCACAAACTGAGCCCTCGCGGGGAGCCTTTTCATGCCACTCAGTTTCGCGCGCATGGCGATCGTGCTCGGCCTCCTGGCCGCGGTCGGCCCGTTCGCCATCGACATGTACCTGCCGGCGATGCCGACCATCGCCGAGAACCTGCGCGCCTCGACCGCCGCCACCCAGATGACGCTGACGGTGTTCTTCATGGCATTCGGGGTCTGCCAGCTGATCTACGGGCCGGTGTCGGACATGATCGGGCGCAAGAAGCCCCTGTATTTTGGCCTGGCGGTGTTCCTGGCGGGCAGCGCCGGCTGCGCGCTCGCGTCCGACATCGACATGCTGATCGCCTTTCGCATCATCCAGGGCATCGGCGCGTCGTCGGTGATGGTGATTCCCCGCGCGATCATCCGCGACCTGCACACCGGGGTCGAGGCCGCGCGGCTGATGTCGCTGGTGATGCTGGTGTTCAGCGTCTCGCCGATCCTGGCGCCGCTCGTGGGCAGCGCGCTGATCGTGCCGTTCGGCTGGCGCGCGGTGTTCGTGGCGGTGAGCGTCACCACCTTGCTTTCGCTCGCCCTCACCGCCTTCGTCCTGCCGGAGACCCGTCCCCCGGAGGAGCGCGTACCGGTGAGCCTCAAGGGCGTGTTCGGCGGTTTCGCCATCCTGCTGCGCGATCCCCGGTTCATGGGTCTGACCTTCATCGGCGGCCTCGGCATGTGCAGCTTCTTCGCCTTCCTGGCCAGTTCGTCGTTCATCTACATGGACCACTTCGGCCTGACCCCGATGCAATACAGCTTCGCCTTCTCGATCAACGCCGTGGGCTTCATCGGGGCGTCGCAATTCTCGGGCTATCTGGGCGGGCGCTTCGGCCTCGCGCGCGTCATCGCCATGGCGGTGGCCGCTTACACCTTCTTTGCCTGCGTCCTGTTCGGGGTCACGGCGGCGGGCGTGAACAGCTTCGCGGCGCTTATCGCGCTGCTGTTCGCAACCTTCATGTTCCTTGGCCTGGTGATCCCCTCGACCATGGTGCTGTCGCTAGACGACCATGGGCCGATCGCGGGCATGGCGTCGGCGCTGGGCGGCACCCTGCAGATGATCACCGGCGGCGCCATGATCGCGGTGGTCAGCGCCTTCTTCGACGGCACCGCCAAGCCGATGGTGAGCACGATCGCCGCCTGCGCGGTGGGCGCCGCGATCCTGTCCGTCCTGACTCTGGGCCGCCGCACGGCCGTGCAGGCGGCCTAAAGGCAAAACGCCCCGCCGGATTCCGGCGGGGCGTTTCGAACCACACGGACAAACTCGGATATTACGGACGATAGGGATTGTTCGGATGGCTGTCGTAGCGGTTCGGGATGCCGTCGCCGTCGCGGTCGCGCCACCCCATGTTGCGGTAGGCGTGGCGCGGATACGGGTAGTAGCGATGGCGATAGGCTTCGCGATACGCGCGCGCCTCGCCCGGAATGCGCCAGGCATGCCAGCGGTGGGCGCGATCCCAGTAGCCGTCGCGATAGGCGATGGCGACGTCGCCGGTGTTGAAGCTGAACGAGAACACCTGGGCGTGCGCCGGGGCGGCGGCGGTCATGGCGCCTGTGGACAGGATCGCGGCCAGAGCCGCGGCGTGGGTTAACTTTTTCATGGTCTGTCCTCCTAAAAAAACCTCGCGAGAACCCAGCAAAACGGCTTTCACATGTTCGCCGTCGTCGATGGTGCCGTGAAGCCCGGCCAGGTTCCGCGTCTTCCTAAGGATGGACGGGGGTTGCGCCCTTTTGGGGGCACGGCGGCCCCGGATTGGGGCGCGTCTGGGGCAACACGGCCACATTGACGTCACGCCCGATCCATTCCACGGTTCAGATATGAATATGCTTTCGCCCCTCAGGAATCTCGCCCACCGCCCCGCGCTCCTGACGGGCGTGGCGGCCGGGATCGTGGCCGGGATCGCGGCCAGGAGCTTCCTGCCGCAAATGCCGGCGCCCCTGCTCGCGTGGTGCGTGGGTGTGGCGGTCTACCTGCTCATCGCCCTGTGGAGCGCCGGCGGGTCGGACGCCAAACACATCCGCAAACGCGCGGAGCTCCTGGACGAAGGCGCCGTGGTGATTCTCATGCTCACCGTAGGCGCGGCCGTGGCCTCGATCGGCGCCATCGTGCTGGAACTGGCACGGGCCAAGGACGGCGCGGGTGCGGGCCTGGCGGCCGTGACCGTGACCCTGTCCTGGGCCTTCATCCACACGGTGTTCGCCTTCCATTACGCCCACGCCTATTACGGCGACGACGGTTCGCACGACTGCCTGGATTTCCCCGGCGACACCAAGCCGCTGTACTGGGATTTTCTGTACTTCTCGTTCGTCATCGGCATGACCGCGCAGGTGGCCGACGTCGCCACCAGGACCACCGGCATGCGCAAGCTGGTGATGGCGCACGGCGTGGTGGCGTTCTTCTTCAACACCGCGATCCTTGCGCTGGGCGTGAACCTGGCGGCGTCCTTGGCCGACAAATGAAAACGCCGCACCTCGCGGCGCGGCGTTTTCCAAAATCGACTGAAGCTGAATATTAGTGGGCGCGCAGCTCGGCCTGCACCTTGCGGCCACGCGGCGGTTCGGCGTCCTTTTCCGGCGCCGGGGCCGCTGCCGCCTCGGTCTCGTCGCCCATCAGAATCTTCCGCATCTGGGCGCGAGCACGCCACAGCCGGCTTTTGACGGTGCCGACCGAGCAGTTCATGGCCTCGGCGGCTTCTTCATAGGAAAGTCCGCTGGCGCACACCAGCATCAGCACTTCGCGCTGGCTCATCGGCAGCTGGCCCATGGCGGCGTGGACCTGATTGACCATGATGGCGTCGTCCTGGCTGGCGCCGTACGACAAAGTCTGCTCCAGCGCCTCGTCCATGGGCTTGGGCGCGCGCTTGGCCTTGCGCAGGCTGGTCACGAAGTCGTTGCGCATGATGCGGTACAACCACGCCACGAAGTTGGTGCCCATCTGGAACTGGCCCTGGGCGCGGAGCGCGTGAAACGCCATATCCTGAAGCAGGTCGTCCGCCTGCGCGGCGTTGCGCGTCAGCATCAGTGCATAGGCCCGCATACGGGGGAGGTTCTCGACCAGCAGCTTATGGAATTCCGAAGCCATAGCAGCCCTTTCGTCGCTGTTGGTGGTACTTACAAACGCCATGACACGCGGAAAGTTGCGGGTCGCGTTCCGCCTAAAATCGGAAATTTTCACGCTCCCACCCCGTAAAAGGCGAAATTCCCCCACAAAACAAAACGCCGCCCTGTCGGGGGCGGCGTTTTTAATGCGCGCGCGATGGGGCCTATTTGACGCTGACCGGCTCCCTGCCGCCGGCGTCCCCCTGGCCCGCGCCGTCCAGGTGCTCGTCCTCGCCGTCTTCGGTGCTTTCCTTCTTCGCCGCCTTGGAAGGCGTGATGACAAAGGAGGGCTTGCCGTCGGCGATATCGACCGCGACATGTCCGCCGGTGATGAGATCGCCGAACAGCAGGTGGTCCGCCAGCGGCTTCTTGATCTCCTGCTGGATGACCCGGCCCAGGGGGCGCGCGCCCATCCGGCTGTCGTAGCCGCGCTTGGCGAGCCAATCGCGGGCCGCCTGGCTGAGTTCGATGGTGACGTTGCGGTCCGAGAGCTGGCCTTCGAGCTGCATGACGAACTTGTCCACCACCTTGCCGATGACCTCGGGCGACAGGCCCGCGAACGGGATGATGGCGTCGAGGCGGTTGCGGAACTCGGGCGTGAACATGCGCTCGATCGCTTCCTTGTCGTCCCCTTCCCGGCTTTCGCGTTCGAAACCGATGGCGTTCTTGGCCAGGTCGGCGGCGCCGGCGTTGGTGGTCATGATCAGGATGACGTTGCGGAAGTTGACGCTCTTGCCGTTGTGGTCGGTCAGTTTGCCGTGATCCATGACCTGGAGGAGGATGTTGAACAGGTCCGGGTGCGCCTTCTCGATTTCATCGAGCAGCAGCACGCAGTGCGGATGCTGGTCGACGGCATCGGTGAGCAGGCCGCCCTGGTCGAAACCGACATAGCCCGGAGGCGCCCCGATCAGCCGCGAGACCGAGTGGCGTTCCATGTATTCCGACATATCGAAGCGGTGCAGCTCGATGCCCAGCGAGGCAGCGAGCTGGCGCGCGACTTCGGTCTTGCCGACCCCGGTCGGGCCCGAGAACAGGTAGGAGCCGATGGGCTTTTCCGGTTCACGCAAACCGGCGCGGGCGAGCTTGATCGAACTCGAGAGCGCGGTGATCGCCTGATCCTGGCCGAACACCATGGTCCGGAGATCGCGCTCGAGGTTCTTCAGCGTCTCCTTGTCGTCGCGCGAGACGGTCTTCGGCGGCACGCGCGCGATCTTGGCGACCACGTCCTCGACGTCGCGCACCGAAACCACCTTCTTGCGGCGGCTCTCCGGCAGCAGCATGCGCGAAGCGCCGACCTCATCGATGACGTCAATCGCCTTGTCGGGCAGCTTGCGGTCGTGGATGTACCGCGCGGCCAATTCCACCGCGGTGCGGATCGCCTCGGCGGTATAGCGGACCTTGTGATGCTCCTCGTAGTAAGGCTTGAGGCCCTTGAGGATCTTCACCGTGTCCTCGATCGAGGGTTCCATCACGTCGATCTTCTGGAACCGGCGCACCAGCGCGCGGTCCTTTTCGAAGTGCGTGCGGTATTCCTTGTAGGTCGTGGAGCCGATGCAGCGCAGGCTGCCCGACGCCAGGGCCGGTTTCAGCAGGTTGGATGCATCCATGGCGCCGCCCGAGGTGGCGCCGGCGCCGATCACGGTGTGAATCTCGTCGATGAACAGCACCGCACCCTTCACCGCCTCGAGTTCCGACACGACCGCTTTCAGGCGCTCCTCGAAGTCGCCGCGGTAGCGCGTGCCGGCGAGCAAGGCGCCCATGTCGAGCGAGAAGATGATCGCGTCGTGCAGGACTTCCGGCACCTCTTTATTGACGATGCGCCGCGCCAGGCCTTCGGCGATGGCGGTCTTGCCCACGCCTGCGTCACCCACGTAGAGGGGATTGTTTTTCGTGCGGCGGCACAGGATCTGGATGGTGCGCTCGACCTCCTTCTCGCGGCCGATCAGCGGGTCGATCTTGCCGACCTTGGCCTTTTCGTTGAGGTCGACGCAGTAGGCGGCGAGGGCCTCGCGGCCCTTCTTCACCACCTCTTCGGATTTCTGCTCCTGCTCGGCGCCGTGCACCGTGCGCCGCTCGGTGCTGTTAGGGCGCTTGGCGATCCCGTGGGAGATGTAGTTGACCGCATCGAGGCGGGTCATCTCCTGCACCTGCAGGAAATAGACCGCGTGGCTCTCGCGTT
>JAIBCD010000164.1 GCA_019694335.1 Rhodospirillaceae bacterium
CGAGATGCCTTCGTCGAGGCCGTGGCCCTTGAGGTTCCGCGCCGCGTGGGCGACCTTGACCAGGCGTTCGGCGAGCGCAATGTCAACCCCGGTCTCGCGGGCGACGATGGCGGCCTCCAACTCGGCCGCGGGATAGTCGAACTCGAAGGCCGCGAAACGCTGCTTGGTGGACTGCTTTAGATCCTTCATCAGCGACTGGTAGCCGGGGTTGTAGGAAATCACCAGCTGAAAATCGGGATGGGCCTCGATCTGCTCGCCCTTCTTGTCCAGCGGCAGCGTGCGCCGATGGTCGGTCAGCGGATGGATCACCACCGTGGTGTCCTGCCTCGCCTCGACGATTTCGTCGAGGTAGCAGATGGCGCCGATGCGCGCGGCTGTGGTCAGCGGGCCATCGAGCCAGCGCGTGCCGCCGGCTTCGAGCAGGTAGCGCCCGACCAGGTCGCTCGCGGTCATGTCCTCGTTGCAGGCCACGGTGATCAGCGGCTTGCCCAGTTTCCAGGCCATGTGTTCGACGAAGCGCGACTTGCCGCAGCCCGTCGGCCCCTTGAGCATCACCGGCAGGCGCGCGGCATAGGCCGCTTCGTAAAGCGCGACCTCCCTGCCCTGTGCCTGGTAGAAGGGTTCCTGTTTGACGAGAAACTGGTCCTTGCTGGTCATCGGGGCATCCTTATTCCGATCGGATTAGTCGGGATTTACCATCGAAAAATCCCCGCCGCGGCGGGGATTTCCGAGGCTCGCCAGCCGCGAGTTTACTTGTGGGTGCCGATCTTCTCGCGCCAGCCCGGGAACAACTTGTCCGCGTCGCCCGGGAAGGATTCGAAGGCGCGGGCAAATTCCTTGTGCTCCTTGGCCCACTGGATCGGATCGGCGCCGGCCTTCCAGCAGTCGTAAGCCTGACGCAGCGAGATGGCACCGGCGGCCGGCGAGTCGATGTGGCCGTAAGAGCCGCCGCCGGCGGTGTTGATGACGTTGCCGTGGCCGAGGTTCTCGAAGAAGCCGGGCAGGCGCAGCGCGTTCATGCCGCCGGAGATGATCGGGGTGGTCGGCTTCATGCCGTACCACTCCTGGTGGTAGGCCGGGCCGGTGTAGCTGTCGCGTTCGATGATGTAGGCGATGGCGCGGTCGTCGGCGTCGCCTTCCATCTTGCCGTAGCCCATGGTGCCGACGTGGATGCCGGAAGCGCCCTGCAGGCGGGACATCTTGGCCAGCACGTAGGCGGTGTAGCCGCGCTTGGCCGACGGCGAGGTGACCGCGCCGTGGCCGGCCCGGTGGTAGTGCAGGTACTGGTTCGGGTACTGCCGGCGGGCGGTGGTGATCATGCCCGGGCCGCCGACGTAGCCGTCGACCAGGAAGGCCACCTTGTCGGCGTCCGGTCCGAAGGTTTCGAGGATGAAGTCGGCGCGGGCGCACATTTCGTAATGGTCGTCGGCGGTGATGTTGGCCGAGAACAGCTTGGCCTCGCCGGTTTCGTCCATCGCGCGCTTCATCGCGTCGTAGACCAGCGGGTACACCTTCTTCGCCGGGCAGAACACCTGGTTGCCTTGCGGTTCGTCGTTCTTGATGAAGTCGCCCCCCAGCCAGAACTGGTAGGCGGCGGCGGCGAAGGGCTCGGGGCGCAGGCCGAGCTTGGGCTTGATGATGGTGCCGGCGATGTAGCCGCCGTCCTTGACCGGGCGGCCCAGGATGCGCCACAGGTCGGAGATGTCCTTGGCCGGGCCATCGAACAACTGGATCGCGCGCGGCGGCATGTAGAAGTCGTACATCTTGGCGTGCTCGATGTCGCCCATGCCCTGGTTGTTGCCGATCACCAGCGTCAGGAAGGACACCAGCATCATGCGGCCGTCGGTGATGTTGCGGTCGAACAGGTCGATCGGATAGGCGATGCGCATCTCCTCGGTCGCCTCGTCGATCAGGTACACCAGCGCGTCGACGCCCTTGGTGAAGTCGTCGGTGGTCGACACCTCGACGTTGGTGCCGGTGGAGGATTCGGCCGCGAAGTGGGCCGCGGCGGAGAGGTAGCCATAGCCGGCCTTCGGCTTCATCTTGTAGGCCACCAGAATGTGGCGCCCGCCCTTGATCAGGTCCTCTTCCTTGAGGCTGAGGTCGGCGTAGCGGTTCGACTGATCCATTGTTCCTTCTCCTGTGCTGATGTGCTTATGGAAAGAGTGGCGGGATGCCAGGGTGCGGATGCGCGCATCTTAGAGAGCACGATCCATAAATAATAGTCACGATTTTTTATTTAAAGAATAAGCTTTCCTGTAGATCGCACCGATGTCGTCGAGGTTGTTTTCGGCCAGGTCCGGCAACACGGCAAGCGCTCCGGCAAAGTCCTGCCCGGCGGTGTATTCGCTCTCGGTAACCAGCGTCGGCAGCCCGGCGCCCAACGCCGAGCGCAGCCCGTTGGCCGAATCCTCGAGCGCTAGGCAGTGCTCCGGGGGGAGTTCAAGGCGCTCCAGCACCCATTGGTAGATGTCGGGAGCTGGCTTCTTGGCCGGCACCACGTCGCCGGCGCCAATCACCTCGAACCAGCCCTCCGCGTCGGAACCCAGGGTCGAGCGCAGCAGCACGCTGACATTTTCCGGCGTGGTGGTGGTGGCGATCGCCAGGCGCAGCCGCGCGATGCGCGCCTGGCAGATCAGCCTGGCCACGCCGGGCCGCAGCGGCAGGCGGCCGGATTCGACGATGCGCAGGTAATGCTCGGTCTTCGACGCGTGCAGGCGCTTGACCAGCGCGTCGAAGTCCGGGCGCTCGGCGAACTCCGGGCAATGCCCGGCGACGTAGTGCCGGATGCGCTCTTTGCCGCCGGTCACCGCCAGCAACTCGCCGTACAGCGCGGCATCCCAGTTCCAGTCCAGTCCGGCGTCCGCGAACGCGGCATTGAAGGCCGGCCGGTGGCCATCGCGTTCGGTATCGGCGAGCGTGCCGTCGACATCGAAAATCAGTGCTCTCATAGTCATGGCGGCGGAGCCTAATCCTCGAGGTGTATAAGTTCCAGTCACGATTTCTTATCGAAAGGATAAGATGTCGCGAAAGCCACTTCCCGCCGCCGCGATGAAGAACGTCACCTTGCGCCAACTCCGCGTCTTCGAGGCCGTCGCCCGCCATCTGTCGTTCTCGCGTGCAGCCGAGGAACTGCACTTGACGCAGCCGGCGGTGTCGATGCAGGTGCAGAGCCTGGAAGAGATCGCCGGCCTGCCGCTGACCGAGCAGATCGGCAAGAAGATTCGCCTCACCGCCGCCGGCGAGGAAGTCGCGCGTCAGGCCCGACTGATCGCGCAGCAGTTGCGCGAGGCGGAGGAAGCGATCGCCGCGATGAAGGGCGCGGAAGCGGGTCGGCTGCTGATCGGCGTGGTCAGCACGGCGAAGTACTTCGCACCGGCGCTGCTCGCCGAATTCGCGCGCCGGCATCCGAGGATCGAACTGCGGCTGACGGTGAACAACCGGGGCGCGGTGGTCAAACAGCTGACCGACAACGAAATCGACCTTGCCATCATGGGTTCGCCGCCCCGCGAACTGGAGACCGTGGCCGAGGTGTTCGCCGACCATCCGCTGGTGTTCATCGCGCGCCCGGACCATCCGCTGGCCAAGCAGAAGCGCATCGATTCGGCGCAGCTGGCAAGACAAACGCTGCTCATTCGGGAACCAGGGTCGGGAACCCGCAGTACGCTGGAGCGTTATCTGGAACAGCAGAAAGTCAGCCCCGGCGACACGGTGGAAATGGGCAGCAACGAGACCATCAAGCAGGCGGTGATGGCCGGGATGGGCATCGCCTTCATTTCAGAACACACCATCGGGCTCGAACGCTCGGTCGGCCGCATCACCCTGCTCAACGTCGCCGGCACGCCGGTGATGCGCCAGTGGCACCTGGTGCATCGCGCCGAGAAACGCCTGCTGCCGGCCGCGGCGGCGTTCCGCGATTTCATGCGCGGCGAGGCGGCGCGACTGATCGCCTCGCAGGTCGGCCTGTAGGCCCTATACCTCTACGCCACCTTCCACTTGATCGAGCAGCCGATGCTGGCGAGTTGCTCGCGCGGCCCCTGCCCGGTCGACGCGACGATCTTCATCGCCTCGAACAGGTCGCGGCGCACGCCTTCGGGCGCGGTGTCCTTGCGCGATTCGTCGAGCCGCCCGCGGTATTGCAGTTCCAGCTTCGCGTTGTAGCCGAAGAAATCCGGCGTGCATACCGCGCCATACGCCTTGGCGATCTCCTGGCTCTCGTCGAGCACGTAGGGAAACGGGAACTTCAGGTCGCTCGCCAGCGCCACCATGCGATCCCAGGAATCCTCGGGATAATCCGCTGGGTCGTTGCTCATGATCGCAATGCTGCCCACGCCCAGCGTCGCCAGTTCGGTACAGTCGCGCACCATGCGACGGATCACGGCCTTGACGTACGGACAATGGTTGCAGATGAACATCACCAGCAGTCCGTTGGCCCCACGCGCGGAAGCGAGGCTATGGCGCCTGCCATCGACGCCGGGCAGATCGAAATCGATGGCCGGGCGGCCGAAATCGCAGATCGGGGGTGACAGGCTGACCATGCGCGGGCTCGTCCTTTTGGTAATAATGCAGCGATGATACCCCGCTTCTTCTGCCCGTTTCCGCTGCATCCGGGCGCCACCGTCGAGTTGCCGGCGGAGGCCGCGCACCACGCCCTGCGCGTGCTGCGCATCGGTCCCGGAGACGCCGCCGAATTGTTCGACGGCCGCGGCGGTTGCTGGCGGGCGACCCTGCACGCGGCCGGCAAGGGCAGCCTGCGCGCCACGCTCGACAGCCACGTCGGCGACGACCTAGAGCCGCCGCTGCGCGTCGCGCTGGCGCAGTGTCTGCCCGCCGCGGACAAGATGGACTACGTGGTGCAAAAGGCGGTCGAACTCGGCGTCGCCGCGATCCAGCCGGTGGCCGCGCGACGCAGCGTGATCCGGCTTTCCGGCGAACGCATGTCACGGCGCGTCGAACATTGGCGCGGCATCGCCGCCGCCGCCTGCGAGCAAAGCGGCCGCAACCGGGTGCCTCCCGTCACCGGCATTGTTGACCTGCCGCAATACCTCGCCGGCGGCGACGCGCACAATGACATCCGCCTGATCTGCCTGCCGGGGGAGGGCGCGCGGCTGCGCGAACTGTCCCCGCCGGCCGGCACGGTCCATGTGCTGGTGGGTCCGGAGGGCGGCTTCGAGGAGGCCGAGATCAAGGCGGCGCGGGCGGCGGGTTTCCGGCCGCTGCGACTGGGGCCGAGGGTATTGCGGACTGAGACCGCGGGACCGGCGGCGCTGGCGGCCATCATGGGACTTTGGGGAGACTGGTGAAATGTTCGAATCGGCGGAACTCGGTCACAGCATCGACAAGGAAACCTACAAGAAGGAGGTGCCGCTCCTGCGCGCCGCCCTGCTCGACGCGCAATACGACCTCAAGGAGCACGGCAAGATCCCGGTCATCGTGCTGGTCAGCGGCCAGGACGGCGCAGGCAAGGGCGAAACCATCAACATCCTCTACGAGTGGATG
>JAIBCD010000165.1 GCA_019694335.1 Rhodospirillaceae bacterium
GCCGCCGCGCTACCTACCTATTCCCACGGCTGGTTGCCCACACTCTTCACAAAGTCGGGCCAGGAATTGCTGGTCTTCGACCTTTGGTGGTGTAACCTGCCACACGGAATGGAACGGTCGCCCTTGGGTCCGTTTCGGATATCCAGGCGCGCCGTCCCAATTGCGGGGAGGCTCGCGTGACTGACCTTCGCCCAGAATTCCCGAGTATCGAATCTCATATTGCCAAGTTCTTTCGCCGACACGGACGACGCGTCCTGATCGGCGTCACCCTGATTGCCGGCGCGCTGGCCGGCGCGCCGGCCCAGGCGTGGGAGACCGCGCACGGCCCCACCGACAATACCGGCCTCGTCGACATCGTCACCAAGCCAGCGGAATTCGCCGCCAGGACGGTGAGCGACATCGGCACCATCGCGCCGGGCGCCGGGCCGGTGGTGGCGCCGGACGGCACCGTCTATCTCGCCAACCAGCAAGGCAAGCTGATGTCGTTCAAGCCCGACGGCACGCCGGGCTGGAGCCGCAACATCACCGCGGGCCAGCAGATCGTCGCCTCGCCGGCGGTCGGCTCCGATGGTTCGGTCTATGTCATCGGCGTCAGCGTCAGCCGCGATCATCGCGGCGGCAAGACCGTGAAGCGCGTCGATGCGTGGCTGCATGTCTTCAATTCCACCGGCGGCTATCTCGGATCGACGCAATTCCCGGATCACGACGGCGCCGGCGGGACGACGGCATCGCCGAACCTCTGGCGCTTCATTGGCACCGAGTTGGTCCTGGTGCCGGCGGTCTACGGCACCGATGTCCGGCTGCTCGGCTTCTCGACCGGCGGCGGGCTGGTGCTGGATCAGCATGCGGTCAATGTTTCGCCGGACATCTTCGGCGGCTGGGATCCCTTCAGCGAATTTCCCGCCTCCGACGGCCAGAATGGGCGCGACAACCAGCCGCCGAGTTTTCAGCCCGTCGGCGTGTTCATCAATCCGCAGGGCGGCACGCCGTTCATCCTGGTGTCGAACGGTAATCACAGCGTGGTCGGTTTCACGCTGTCCGCCGGCGCGCTCATCGAATCTTTCCGCATCGATGACGACAACCGCTTCATGCGCTCGGCTCCGGCCATCCTTCCCGACAAGCATGGGATCATCGGCACCGAGGATGCCGAGCAGACGAGCACGTCCGGTCCGCACGGCACCAACACCGGCGGCGTCGTGTTCACGGGACCCAATCTGAACAAGCTGGCGCCAGTCGCCGGCCTGGGCGCGATCAACGCCACGCCGACGCACCTGTCGGATGGGCGGACGGCGCTGATCTCGACCAGGCAACTGGCCGTGATCGACGGCCGCATCGTCGTCAAGCGGCTGCCGCTGCTGGGCTACTCCTTTGCCTCAGCCGCGGCATCGCGCACGCATATCTTTGTCTCCACGACCGATGCCATCCAGACCTTCGATACCGCGACGCTCACCGAGGTGTCGCGCATGCTGTGGAGCGGCGGCGGCACCTCGCAGCCGGCGATCAGCCCGCTGGGCTACGTCTATGCGGTGGCCGACGACGGCCTGTTCGTGTTTCCCCCGGCGAAGCAGCTGCCGCCCAATCGGGTCACACCCCTGACCGGCACGACTGTCGTGAGCACGGATCCCGGCGCGTCCACCCAGGACTCCAAGCCCTACGTCCCGCCCCTGCTGCCGAGCGGCAACCGCCTGTTCGCCTGCGAGAAGCTCGACGGCGACGATTGCGGCAAGGGCGACTACAACGCCATCGCCACGGCCTTCTGCCAGAAGGAGGGCTTCATCGGCGCCGGCCAGATCAAGGTCGACACCAAGAAGGTCAAGGCCGAGACCCTGGACGGCCGTTTCTGCAGCAAGAAGAAGTGCAAGGTGTTCGAGCAGATCATCTGCGCCAACAACTAGCAGGCAGGCCGCCTCAGCCGGATCGAGGTCCTGGGGCCACGCGCTTCGCCGGTCGATGCGCGTGGCCGGTGCGGTTGCGCGGCCTTGTCCTGGTTGCCGGTTTCGAGCGCCCGGCCGCGGGCGCCGGGATGGACGCATGTTGCCGAAACCGCGTGACTCCCGTCACAAAGAACGGCAAAAAGTTGCAGAATTTACATGTTATTGTTGAAAGTATCATATTAGCGGTCTATTTCCCAACGCTGCCGCGGAGGGCATTGCGCTCGGCAGAGGGCTTTGTCCTGCGTCCCCGGCACAACCAGGAGCCGACCTAGCCAGGCGCATTACCGCCTGGCCGGCGACCGCAGCACTTTCAGGAGGTTCGTTTTGAAACACCAACAGACATATGTTGGCCGCCGTTTCGGCGGCACCCTTGCCGTCCTTACGGCGGCGGCTTTGCTGATCCAGTCCGGCGCGGCCTTGTCGCTGGAGCCGACGCCGACCCACGGCGAGGTGCAGGTGGCGGAGTTGAAGGAGATCAAGCAGTCGATCACCGTCAAACCGCCCCTGAGCAAGAATGGCTACCGCCTGTTCGCCTGCCTTGAGCTGGACGGCGAGGATTGCGGCAAGGAGGATCATCGCGAAATCGCCAACCAATATTGCGCCAAGGAAGGCTACAGCGAGGCGACCTACAAGGTCGAAAGCCGCAAGGTGAAGGCCGAGACGCTGGAAGGCGGGGAATATTGCAGCACGAAGAAGTGCAAGGTGTTCCAGTCGATCACCTGCAACGTGCCCATCAAGAAGGAAGAAAGCTGATCCTGCCGCACAACGGCCCGCCAGACCCGGCGGGCCGTTTTTGTGACCCAGCGCACATTTGCCGGTGTTCTCACGACAATTCACTGGTTCGTGTTGGGATGTGGCACAATTCGGGTGTATATTTCCACATAACACGGGCACACCAAGCGATCTTGCGGCTGCGCGGCTGGATCAGGGGCTTGCTCTCCGCATCGAAATTGCGCAACGGCGCCTGCGCCACCGGTCACCGGCGCATGGCGCGTGGTTCGGCACGAGGCAGCGGAGGGTGGCATGGGCACGATGCAACCGGCATTGTCTTTTGCGCGCGTGGCGGGGCTGATCCGCGGGTTGGTCGCGGCCGGAATCCTGGCGGCGCTTCCCCTGGCCCCCGCCGCGGCGCAGAACTGGTACTTCCCGCATTTCAGCGGCGGCAATAACAGCTATTTCTTCGGGGTCGAGACGGCGCCGGCGAGTGCCGGTTCGACCTCGATCCCCAATATCGGCACCTTCGCCAACGGCGCCGCGCCGGTCATCGGCCCGGACGGCACGCTCTATCTCGGCAACCTGCAGGGCCGGCTGATGGCGTTCAGCGAGACCGGAACGCCGCGCTGGAACGTGGCGCTGCCGGGCGGCGAGCGCATCGTCGCCTCCGCCATGGTGTGGAACGGCGACATCTACGTCGTCGGCCAGACCGACACCGATGGCGCGCTCTACCGCTTCAATCCCAGCGGCGGCCTGGTCTATCGCCTGCCGTTTCCGCCGCACCGCCCCGGCCTGATCATGACGACGGCGCCGAACATCTCGGCGACGCCGGTCGTCGGGTCGAACGCGCACAAGGCGGTCGTCGTGCTGCCGGTGGCCTACAAAAACCCGAACGCGCCGGTCTATGAGACGCACGTCTTGCTGGCCTTCGACGACGGGCAATTCACCGTCGACCAGAAGATCGACACCATCACCCCGACGACGACCGGCGGGTTCGGTTCCGCGTCGATCGCCCCGGGCGCTCCGGACCTGGAACTGCCGTTGCCGATGGCGGCAACCTGGAACGATGGATCGAGCGGCACCAACTATGTCGCCGTGGCGGATGGATTCCAGACCCTGGTCGTCTACCGGACGACGGAAAACGGGCTTATTCAGACGGCGAAATGGAAACAGACCGACCGGATGCGGTCCTTCGTGGTGACGCCGAACCTCTACCAGCGCACCGTCGCCGCCTACAGCTCCCAGGGCTATCTCATCGCCTATGTCGACGGCACCAACGAATACCGCCTGCCCAACAAGAAGGGGCAGAGTTCGATCGCGACGACCGACAGCACGACCTTCGCCGTGTCGCAGGACCAGGTGCTGATCTGGAATCCCAATGGCGACCGCGACAAGCCGATGGCCGGACGCTCCATCGCGGCGGTGGCGGTGTCGAAGAACTACGCCTATGTCTCCAGCGAAGACGCCCTCACGACCTACAACGCCCGGCCCGATCAATACGAACAGGTCGCGCGCTTCGACTGGGTCGGCGGCGGACGCAATCCGCCGGTCATCGGCGCGAATGGCCGCGTCTACGCCATCGCCTCCAACATCCTGTTCATCTTTCCGCCGCCGAAGCGGATCAACAATGCCATCCTGCTGGACGGCGGCGTGCAGAAACTGGACACCGGCGGCAACGCCGCCGCACCACAGCAGCCGGCCGCGCCACAGCAGCCGGCCGCGACCCTGCCGCCGACGCAGCTCTATCACCCGCCGCTGACCGCGAACGGCAACCGGCTGTTCGCCTGCGAGAAGCTGGACCAGGACGATTGCGGCAAGGGCGACTACAGGGCGATCGCCCTCGCCTGGTGCCAGGCCCAAGGCTACGCGAAGGTCTCCGGCTACGACGTCGACGGCCGCAAGGTGAGGGCAGAAACGCTCGATGGCCAGTTCTGCTCCAAGAGCAAGTGCAAGGTGTTCGATTCCATCGGCTGCGAGAATTGAGAGGGCGCCATGAGAAGGGTAATCGCGTCACGGTTGGTCGTCGCCGTGCTGCTGCTGACTGGCACTGTCCACGCCGCCGCCACGCAGGGCGCCTGGGCCTGGGAACGGCCCCACGGCGACGGCGCCAACAGCGGCTTCGCCGATGTGAAGACGCTGCCGGCCAAGTCGAGTTCGGCAGCGATCGGCAATATCGGCAGCTTCGCGACCGGCGCCGGGCCGGTCGTCGCACGCGACGGCACCGTCTATCTCGGCAACGAGCAGGGCGAGGTCATCGCGCTGCATGCCGACGGCTCGCCCTATTGGCGCCGCAACATCTCGCCGGGCGAATCCATCGTCGCGTCGCCGGTCATCGATTCCCAGGGCAACGTCTTCGTCGTCGGGATCAGGACCAGGCACGAAAATCATGGGCCGGACTTGACGGAAACCAGCCTGCACAAATTCACCGCGAGCGGGGGCTATCTCTTCAAGCAGCCCTTCCCGGTCCATGGCGAAGGCACCGCCACGGCGGCGCCGAACATCTGGAGCTACAACGGCGCCGAGGCCGTCATCGTGCCGGTCAGCTATGACCTGCCGGCAGGCTATGAGACGCGGCTGATGGCGTTCTCGACCAATGGCGGGCTGCTGGCGGATACGCGCGTCAGCGTCTCGATCCCGACGGTGACCGGCGGCATCGACGACCAGGTCATCTCCTGCGCCATCCCGCCCTTCGTCACCTGCCTGCTGATCCGCGGCTTCCATGCGCCCTATTACCCCGACAAGATCGTTCAGCCGGCGCCGATGGCGGCGGTGTTCACTTATGCC
>JAIBCD010000044.1 GCA_019694335.1 Rhodospirillaceae bacterium
GTGAAGCTCGACCAGCCCGCCAGCGTTCTCTGGCTGCATGGCCGCGAAATCAAGGTGAGCGAGGTCAAGGTCATCGACGCCAAGGGTGCGTCCCAGACCGCGACCTGGAACGAGATCCCGGGCAGCGACGGCGTGGCCAAAGTGACCGTGCCGAAGCCGGTGGCCGGACCGACGGCACAGATTTCCATCGTTTATACCGCGCCGTTCAACCGGTCGCTGGAAGGGCTCTACCGCTCCGACGAAGACGGCCAGTCCTACGCCTATACCCAGATGGAACCGATCGACGCCCGGCGCGCTTTCCCCAGCTTTGACGAGCCCAGGTTCAAGACACCCTATGACGTCACCCTGACCGTGCGCGCGGGCCATACCGCCATCGCCAACACGCCGGTGATCAAGGAAGAGCCGGTAACCGGCGGACTCAAGCGCGTGCGCTTCGCCACCACCCAGCCGTTGCCGACCTATCTGATCGCCTTCGCCGTCGGACCGTTCGACGTGGTGGAATGGGCGCCGGTGCCCAAGACCGCGATCAGGGACCGGGTGGTGCCCCTGCGCGGCATCACCGTGAAAGGCAAAGGCGAGCAGATCAAATACGCGCTCTCCCACACGGCCGGCTTGCTCACCGCCCTCGAGCAGTATTTCGGCACCCCCTACCCGTTCGAGAAGCTGGACATCATCGCCGCGCTGGATTTTGCCGCCGGCGCCATGGAGAACGCGGGCGCCATCGTCTACCGCGAGTCATTGATGCTGATGGACGAGAAATCGCCGGTCACGATCAAGCGCAGCTACGCCATGGTCCATGCCCACGAGATGGCGCACCAGTGGTTCGGCGACCTGGTGACGCCGGCGTGGTGGAACGACATCTGGCTGAATGAGTCCTTCGCCAGTTGGATGGAGGAGAAGGCCACCGTGGCCTGGGATCCCAAGGGCGAGTATGGACGCCTGTCGCTCCAGGATTCGCTCGGCGCCATGAACCGGGATTCCAACACCAACGCCCGCCAGATCTCCCAGCCGATCCTTTCCAACGACGATATCCAGAACGCCTTCGACGGCATCACCTATGAGAAAGGCAACGGCGTGCTCGCCATGTTCGAGCATTATTACGGCCGGGAGAATTTCCGCAAAGGCGTGCAGCTGCACCTGTCGCGCCACGCGCATGGCGTCGCCACCGCCTCGGACTTCTTCAAGTCCATCGCCGACGCCAACAACGATTCCAAGGGCGTCGCCGCCTTCCGCAGTTTCCTCGACCAGCCGGGCGTGCCGCTGGTGGATGTCGCGCTCGACTGCACCACCGGTCCGGCTGTGCGCGTGAGCCAGAGCCGCTATATGCAATACGGCGCGGCCACCGAAGCGACGCGCGCGCAGCAGTGGAAGATTCCCCTGTGCATCGCCGCGGGTGACGCGGGCGGTCGCACCGAAACCTGCACCCTGCTGGAAGAGCGCACCGCGCGGATTCCCCTGAAGAATGCCTCCTGCCCGGCCTGGATCATGCCCAACAGCGATGGCGCCGGTTACCTGCGCTTCGCCGTCGCCAAGACCGGCTGGGATGCGCTCACCAAGGCCGCGGCGCGGCTGAACGAGAAGGAGGTGCTGGCCGCCATCGACAGCCTGGGCGCGGCCTTCAGCAGCGGTGCGATGGATTCCGACGCCTATCTCGACCGTCTTAAAGCCCTGACCGGCGCGCGTGCCCTCACCTGGGACATGGCCCAGGCGATGGAAAACCGCCTGACCTGGATCAGCGATCATCTGATCACCAAGGAATCCCGCGCCGGGTTCGAGCGGTATGTCCAGGATCTCTATGGTCCGCTTTACGCCAAGGTCGGTGTCACGCCCGACACGGCTTTCGACCGGGAAAACCCCGTCCAGGCCGCGCTGATGCGGGGGCCGGTGCTGAACATGATGTCGAGGTTCGGCCGCCTGCCGGCGGCGCGCGCGGCTCTCGCCAAGGCCGGCGCCGCCTACCTCGGCATCGGCGGCGACGGCAAGCTGCATCCCGAGGCGGTGGACGCGAACCTCGCCAACCAGGCGAGCGCCATGGCCGTGGAAGAACTGGGCATGCCGGCGGTGGACGCCATCGTCGGTATTCTCAAGACCGAACGGAACGCGGTGGTGCGCGGCCGGCTCGAGGCGGCGCTGACGCGCGGCACCAATCCGGCGGTGGCGGCGCGCGTGCGTGAGTTGGCGCTGAGCACGGACCTGCGCGTGAACGAGGTGCCGATCATGATCTATGGCGTGACCGCGCAGCCGGAAAACCAGGCGGCGGGTTGGACCTGGTTCAAGCAGAATTTCGCCGCGATCAAGGCCAAGACCCCCGAAGGCGGCCGCGGCGGACTGGTGAACGTCGGCGGACGCTTCTGCTCCGACGCCGAGCGCGAGGATTACCGCAAGTTCTTCACCGGCAAGGTCGATGACCTGGAAGGCGCGCCGCGCGAGTTCGCCGCAACGCTCGCGAACATCACCGCCTGCGCCGGCCTCGCGGACACGCAGAGAGACAAAGCCAAGGCCTACTTCTCGCACACGAATTGACGGAGCGGCCGCACACCCGTCGCTATGTCATCCTTGCCGCGCAGCGGCGAGGATCCGGAGGTGTATGTTTTCTGGCTTTTGAAAGCAGGAACGAGATGGCTTTGGATTCTCGTGGGCTTGGATTCTCGCGGGCTGACGCCCGCAAGAATGACAAGGTTAGTTTAAGCCCTACTTCTTCCGCACGGTGAAGCGGGTCAGCTGCATCTTGGGCTGTTCCCAGTCGGGCTTGAGTTCGGCGGCCTTGAGGTAATCGTAATAGGCTTCTTTGACCCGGCCGGTTTCCTCATAGGCGATGGCCCGGTTGTAATAGGCCTTCTCGATCTCGGCCGCGCCCATTTCGATGCCCTTGGTCAGCGGACCGATCCCGTCGGCGAACCGCTTCAACGCCACCATCGCGGCGCCGTAGTTCACCTGCACTTCGGGAATCTCCGGGTCGATGCTGCGCGCCTTCTCGAAGTCGGCGATCGCCTCGTTGAACTTCTGGTCCAGGAAATAGAGCACGCCGCGATTGTTGTAGGTGCCCGCCAGTTCATGGGTCACCAGGTCGTTACCGGTGATCGCCATGGTGCAGACCTGGAGCGGCGGGATGCCGATCAGGGAGCCGGTCATCTGCAAGGTCAGCAGATCCTCGCCCTCAACCGTGGCCTTGGTCATCTGGTAGCAAAACTGCCCCATGCCGCCGTTGAGCACGATCACCGCGGCGTTGGCGCCAGAGGAAAACGTGCCGGAAACCGACAGGGCAAACAGGGTAACGAGCGTGGGTACGGAAAACCGGGTCATGCGAGCCTCCCTCTTTATTCGCATATGTGTAGATAATTAAAACACGAAACGGGCCGTAAATCACCGGGTGCCCCGGTAATTTCATTGCGCGCCGGCGCTCTTCACGCCGTGGTGATCCAAAAGCAAACGCCCCGATACTGGTCAATCAGCACCGGGGCGTCGGCCCTAAAGACGAATTTGGCAGTGGGTTTAATCCCGGCCCGTGACAATTTCTTCGGTCATTTTCTTGGCATCGCCGAAGAGCATCCCAGAGCGTTTTCGTAGAAAACGCGACCGCTTAATCAAGGCCGCCAACTATTTCTTCGGTCATTTTCTTGGCATCGCCGAAGAGCATCATGGTGTTGTCGCGGTAGAACAGCTCATTGTCCACGCCGGCATAGCCGGCGGCCATGGACCTTTTCACGAACAGCACGGTCTTGGCCTTCTCCACGTCCAGGATCGGCATCCCATAAATGGGGCTGGCCGGGTCGGTCTTGGCGACGGGGTTCGTGACGTCGTTGGCGCCGATCACATAGACCGCGTCGGCGGTGGAGAATTCGTGGTTGATCTCCTCCAGCTCGAACACCTCGTCGTAAGGCACATTCGCCTCCGCAAGGAGCACGTTCATATGACCGGGCATGCGGCCCGCCACCGGATGGATGGCGTATTTGACCTCGACGCCCTCCTTCTTGAGCTTGTCGGCCATCTCGCGGAGCGCGTGCTGAGCCTGGGCGACCGCCATGCCGTACCCCGGCACCACGATCACCTTGCTGGCGTTCTTCATGATGAAGGACGCGTCGTCGGCCGAGCCCGACTTGTAGGGCCGCGCCTCCTTCTTGCCGCCGCCGGCCGCCGCCGCGGCGTCGCCGCCGAAACCGCCGAGGATGACATTGAAGATCGAGCGGTTCATGCCCTTGCACATGATGTAGGACAGGATCGCGCCCGACGACCCCACCAACGCGCCGACGATGATCAGCAGGCTGTTCTGGAGGGTGAAGCCGATGCCGGCCGCCGCCCATCCGGAATAGCTGTTGAGCATCGACACCACCACCGGCATATCGGCGCCACCGATGGGCAGGATCAAGGTGAAGCCCAACAGGAACGACAGCGCCATGATCGCGAAGAACAGCGGGTAGGACTCGCTGGTGCAGAACATCACGATCAGCACGACGATGCCGATGCCCATCAGCGCGTTGAGGAAGTGCTGGCCTTTGAACACCAGCGGATTGCCGCTCATGAGCCCTTGCAGCTTGGCGAAGGCGATCACCGAGCCCGAGAAGGTGATGGCGCCGATCGCGAGGCCCAGGGACATTTCCACGAGACTTCCCGGCTCGATGCTGCCGACCCTGCCGATGCCGTAGCTTTCCGGCGCCATCAGCGCGCCGGTGGCGACGAGCACGGCGGCGAGGCCCACCAGGCTGTGGAAGGCCGCGACGAGTTGCGGCAGCGCGGTCATCTCGATCTTCTTGGCGATGACCGCGCCGATGGCGCCGCCGAGGGCGATGCCGCCGATGATCCAGGCGTACTCCTGCACCACCGGCGACGTGAGGGTGGTGAGGATGGCGATGGTCATGCCGATCATGCCAAGCCGGTTGCCCTGGCGGGCGCTTTCCGGGCTCGACAGGCCGCGCAGGGTCAGGATGAAGAACACCCCGGCGACGATATAGGCGAAAAGGGTTGCTCCGAGGGCCATGGTTATTTGCCCCTCTTCTTGAACATGGAGAGCATTCTTTGGGTCACGATGAACCCGCCGAAGATGTTCACCGACGCCAGGACCACGGCGCAGAATCCGAGGATCTTGGAGGTGGTGACCTCGGCCGGCCCTGCCGCCAGGATGGCGCCGACGATGATCACCGACGACACGGCGTTGGTGACCGCCATCAGCGGCGAGTGCAGCGCGGGTGTGACGCTCCACACCACGTAGAAGCCGACGAAGACGGCGAGCGCGAAAATGGTGAGCAAGTACCAGAAGTCGCCCGGCCCGTGGGCATGGGCGGCGAGTGCGGTTGCGGTTTCCATTGTCCTGTCCTCCCCTGAAGCGTTTTGGCGCAGCCGAAAACGCGACAAATTAAAGAATCACCCGGCTAACGCTGGGAGCACGACCTGGCCGTCCTTGGTGACCAGGGTGCCTTTGACCAGTTCGTCATCCCATTTGACCTCGAGTTCGCCGGTGCCTTTCTTCAGCATGGGCATCACGAAATTCAGGATGTTCTTGGCGAACAGGTTGCTCGCGTCCCTGCCGAGACGCGCGGACATATTGGTGTAGCCGAGGATGGTGACGCCGTTGGCCGTCACCGTGGCCTTGTCGGCGACGGTACCTTCCACGTTGCCCCCGGCTTCGGCGGCGAGATCGACGATCACCGATCCGGCCTTCATGCCCGCGACCATCGCCGCGTTCACGAGTTTGGGCGCCGGCTTGCCGGGGATCAGCGCTGTGGTGATGACGATATCGGACTTCAGCACTTCGGCATGCACGGCTTCCGCCTGCTTGCGCTTGAAGTCGTCGTCCATTTCCTTCGCATATCCACCCGCGGTCTGGGCCGCTTTCATCTTTTCTTCGTCGACCACGATGAACTTGCCGCCCAGGGATTCCACCTGCTCCTTGGTGGCGTAGCGGACATCGGTGGCGTAGACCACCGCGCCCATGCGCTTGGCCGTGGCGATGGCCTGCAACCCCGCGACGCCCGCGCCGAAGATCAGCACGCGGGCCGGTGCGATGGTGCCCGCCGCGGTCATCATCATCGGCATGGCGCGGCCGAAGGTGGCGGCGGCATCGACCACCGCCTTGTAGCCGGCGAGGTTGGACTGGGAGGACAGGATGTCCATGGCCTGGGCGCGGCTGATGCGCGGCATCAGTTCCAACGCGAAGGCCGTGACCCCTTGTTTGGCCAGCGCCTGCACCAGGTCTTTGCTGGTGAGCGCGTTCAGATGGCACATGAGGATCGAGCCGGACTTCAGGTAACCGATTTCGTCAGTCCCTTCGCCAGCCGTCATGGGCTTCTGGATTTTTATGACAAGGTCGGAGGCGGCGGCCGCAGCCGCAGAGGGCGCGATGGTCGCGCCAGCCTCCTGGTACAGGGCATCACTGATCTGAGATCCGGCGCCAGCGCCGGTCTCGACGACGACTTTGCAACCCGCGGCAGTGAACTTCTTCACGGTATCGGGCGAAGCAGCAACGCGATTCTCTCCCGCGCGGCGCTCCTTCAGAACCCCAATTTGCATCGGCCTCCCCCAAATTAAATGCTATGCGATGAACCAAACCCTTTCTTGGCTGAGGCCCGGTGAGAGCCTCACCATACCTTTACGTGGCGACATGAAAGGGCCTCACCAAGCCGTGAGGCCCCCTCTTGATCTAGGGCAACCGTTTTAGCGTAAAACCTTGGCCCGCCGGGCAAAATATTCGCGGCAAAAGGCCGGGGCGGTGCTTGACGCCCATTTCGCAGTAAGGTTGTAAAGCGATTCGGCCCTCTTGAACCTAATGGTTGACCCAGGCGTTACTGGTCTGCCCCAAGCCCCTGCATATAGAGTTGAGGCACGGGAAGGACAGGCGAACGTGGAGGAGGCCCACTTTGATCAAAGTGTCGCGGCTGCACCCCATTTCTGTTTGCACGGCGGTATTGGCCGCGGCGGTGTTTGCCGCACCCGCGAACGCGCGACCGGTTGCGGAGAACGGGGCGCAGGAACGCCTGGCCTATGAACTGATGCTGGGCGGCCTTCATGTCGGCGACGCCATGGTGTCCCTGGACGAAACCCCCACCGGCTACAAAGCTGGCCTGAAGATGGCCGCGACCGGCGCCTTGAAATGGGTGCGCGCCATGCGTTCGAGCCTTGAGAGCGAAGGCACCTTCGGCCAGCTTTCTTCAGGAGGTACTCCGCAACCCGTCGCCTATCGCAAGGAATGGGTCTCGGGCGAATTCGCCGAGACCATGACCATGACCTTCGATCCCAAGACGCGGACCGCCACCACGGCCTCGCGGGTCTACAATCCCCTCACCGGCGCCACCATCGCGGATGAAGATCTGCCCTGGAACAGGGACGGGCGCAAACGCAAGCCGGTGCCCGATGACATGCGCACCAATGTGTTCGATCCCATGGCGGCGTTCGTGGCCGCGCGCGAGCAACTGATCGCCAAGGGCGTGTTGACGCCGTCGGTCGCGCTCAAGAACTTCCGTGTCCCGATCTACGACGGCAGCCGCCGCTACGACATCGTCGGCAAGGCCGAACCGGTGCGCGCGGTGAGCATCAACGGCGAGGAAAAACAACTGCTGCCCGTGACCGGCAAGCTGGAGCCGGTGTTCGGATTCAATCCGAAATCCGAAGAGCGCATGCGCAACATCGACGGGAAGATCTATTTCTCGCCCGACGGCAAGTTTGTGCCGGCGCAGATCATCGTGAGCGGCGAAGTGTTCACCTCCGTGATGAACCTGGCCGCCGATTGCAAAACCGACAATACCAAGTGCGCGGCGATCGAGGCGGCGTTTACGACGCCGCCGGCGGGCGAACAACGGGCGCAGGCCCCCTGAAGCCTCCCGTCATGAGACCGCCTCGAGAAACGCTCCCACGCGGCCGCGGATCATATCCAGGTGCGTGAAGATCACCACATGTTCCCCGCCCTCCACCGCCATCACGGCGCCGCGCGGATTCTCCCGCGCTATCCGCTCGGCGTGCGCGAACGGAACAATGCTGTCCGCCGTTCCATGCACCGCCAGGATCGGGCAGCGGATCGCGCGGATCGCGTTGTCCAGCGGAGCCGCTCCCTCGGCCATATCGTTCAAAGTGCCCGGCAGGCGGCGCGCGAAGCCATCCATCACGCTGCCCTGCAACTCGCGCATGAGCTTTCCCGCTTGCGGATGGCCGAGCGTTCGCTCGCGTAGCGCCGGGTCACGCACCGATCTCGCGGCGGTGCGTGACGGGTTCCGCCCCGCCTGCCAGCGCAGCAGCCGCGTGAACCCGGGCATGCGGGCGAAGACCCGCATCTTCCTCATGCGCGCCGCGACCTCCGGCGGCACGGTCAGGCCGCCCGTGGCCGCCGATATCAGGATCACGCCACGGCAGCGGGCGGGATGGCGCGCGGCGAACTGAAGGGCGCTCGGCCCGCCGGCGGAAACCGCCGCGACCACCACTTGGGAAATACCGCGTTCGTCGAGCAGCGCTGCGTAGAGATCGGCCTGACTATCGGCGCCCGAATGGCCCTCAAGTGGAGAGCCGAGGTAGCCCGGCCGCGAAACCGCGACCACCCGCGTATTATTGACCTCACCGAACAACGCCCGCGCCAGGATCAGGCCCTGGTCGTAACCGCCCATGCCGCCGTGCAGAGCGAGGACCGGGAGCCCGCGCCCGTGGCAAACGTATTCGATCGCGCCACGCGCAGTCCGCGCCAGCACCGGAGTATCCTGTGACATGCGCCCCTCTATTTCTTGAGGTGACGAATGAGGGCGAGCGCTTCCGGCGGCGGACGCTTTTCCAGGCGGCGGTACTGCGAGCCGTCCGCTTTCCGCGACACCAGCCCCTGGTCGCTCAGTTCGCGGCGCAGGAGCGCGTGATCCTTGAACTGGTGGTGTTTGTTCAGGAAAGCGCCGATCTGCCGCTCGGTATACAATTCGCCCACATCAAGGCGTGACCACAACACCCAAAGGCACAGGGTCTGGTGGCTGGCCTTCGACGGCCAGCGCAGGAGGCGGCCCTCGGAATCGAACGAGCGGGCCACGCGCTGCACAAGGGCCTGGTCCACCGCCGCGGGGGCGGGCGGACTCGCCGTCTGAGCCTGCGCGGCGGCGCGGAAGTGCTGGTAGTTCTTGAATCCCGCGGCGCGGGCAAGGATGTTCAGGATCTGAACGTGCCCCAACGGCTGCTCTTTAGCCTCGAGGCCAACGCGCAGCGCACGGGCCACCGCGGAAATATCGCGCGCGAAATAGGGAAATATAGTCTTCGACATGGCTCATCCTCGATGAGCGCCGACAATCTATCGTTGGCCGCAGACTTACGACACGGCACTCAAAGGAGATGCACTGTCGTCGAAGGACTCTGGCAGGTTTAGCTTCCTAAAAAGGACAGCGGCGCCTAGGTGAACTGCCGACCGGTGGCGTTTTTATCGCAGGCGTCCGAGGTTTGCAATCGAAGTCTGAATCCCGGCTAAGCTAAGCCCAGCCCTGCCTTCTTCAGCGCAGCCCCCTGCACTTTTGCCAGCTTCCCCACATCGAACCCGGAGATCGTGTCGTGGAAAAGCTGGTGCCAATTCACATGCGCCTTGAGGTGCATGAACACCGAGCCCAGACCGATGGCGGCGCGGTCCATCAGGACGAATTCGCGCGGCGGCTTCACCCCACCCAAGCGGCGCAGTTCCTTGTGCACCTTGGCGGCGGCATCGCGGCCGTATTCGGCGGCGTTGGTTTCCTCGATCAGGCGCGGGCGGTCCTCCAGCAAGGGCGCGTAGACGAAACTCGCCCAGATGTTGAGGGTGTCGATCATCTCAGCGCTCAGGCCCTTGAAGCCCCATACCTCGTAAGCGGACACCGCGAGGTCACGGTCGCCTTTCGCGATGGCGCGGTAGAGGTCGATCACGCCTTTGACGAAGCTGGGCGGGAAGATGCGAATGCAACCGAAGTCCATCAGGTTGACACTGCAATCCTTACGCACCGTGTAGTTGCCGAGGTGCGGGTCGCCGTGGATGACGCCGAATTTGTAGAACGGCACATACCAGGCGCGAAACATGTTGACCGCGATGGCGTCGCGGTCCTTTTGGCTCGAATCAGCCGCCACGTCCTTGATGGGGCGGCCTTCCAGCCAGGTCATGCACAGCAGGCGCTTGGTGGACAGCCCCTCCTCCACGTCCGGCACATGCACGCCCTCCTCATCGGCCAGCATGTGGCGGTAGAGCGCCATGTTGCGGGCCTCATGGCCGTAGTCGAGCTCCTCGCGCAGGCGCGCGGAGATTTCGGCGTGGATGTCGGTGGTATCGATGGCGGGGTCGAAGCGCTTGTAGGCGGCGAAGGCGAGCTTCAACTGCCGCAGGTCGGCCTCGACCACGGATTCCATATCCGGGTATTGGAGTTTGCAGGCGAGCGCGGCACCCTTGAGCGATTGCGCCTGGTGCACCTGGCCCAACGAAGCGGCGCGCGCGGCTTCGTGGGCGAAGGATTTGAATTTCTTTTGCCAGGCCGGGCCCAGCTCCGCCGCCATGCGCCGGTTCACAAACGGCCAGCCCATGTGTGGCGCGTTGGCCTGAAGCTGGGACAGTTCCTTGGCGTATTCTTTCGGCAGCGCGTCGGGAATGCTGGAGAGGATTTGCGCCACCTTCATCAGCGGCCCTTTGAGGCCGCCGAGGGCAAGCTTCAGCACTTCCGCGTTGCGGGCCTGGGTTGAGGCGTCAGTTTTACCCAAGGCCCTACCCGTGGCGACGCGGGCGGCGAAACCGCCGACCGCCGCGCCGACCTGGGCATAGCGCTTGACCCGGCCGCCGAGGGAATTGGACTCAGTAGGCTTTTTAGCCACTAGCCCATCTTCTCGAGCTGGTCGATGAAGCCTTCGAGAGTCTTCATACCGCGCTTCCAGAAGCCTGGGTCGCTGGCGTCGAGACCGAATGGCGCCAGCAGTTCCTTATGCCGCAGTTTGCCGCCCGCCTTGAGCATGTCGATGTACTTCTGCTCGAAGCCGGGCACCGCCTGGGTGGCGTAGACATTGTAGAGCGTGTTCACCAGGCAGTCGCCGAAGGCATAGGCGTAGACATAGAACGGCACATGGATGAAATGGCTGATATAGGTCCAGTACAGCTTGTACTCGTCCTCGAAATCGAACGCGGGGCCGAGGCTTTCCTTCTGCACGCCCAGCCAGATCTCGCACAGGCGGTCCGAGGACAGCTCGCCGTTCTTGCGGGCGTCGTGGACCTGGCGCTCGAACTCGTGGAAGGCGATCTGGCGCACCACGGTGTTAAGCATGTCCTCGACCTTGCCCGCCAGCAGCGCCTTGCGCAGCGCGGGATCCTTCTCGTCGGCCAGGATCTTCTGGAAGGTCAGCATCTCGCCGAACACCGACGCGGTTTCCGCCAAGGTCAGCGGCGTGCCGGAGATCAGCTGCCCCTGCGGCGCCGCCAGCACCTGGTGCACGCCGTGTCCCAGTTCGTGGGCCAGCGTCATCACATCGCGGGTGCTGCCGAGGTAGTTGAGCAGGATATAGGGATGCGCCGAGGGCACGGTCGGGTGCGAGAACGCCCCCGAGGCCTTGCCGGCGCGCGCCGGGGCATCGATCCAGGGTTTGTCGAAGAACTGCTGCGCGATGCCGGCGAGATCCTTGGAGAACGCGCCGTAAGCGCCGAGCACCGTGTCCCTGGCCTCAGACCATGGCACGTCGCGGTGCGGCACCGAGGGCAGCGGCGCGTTGCGGTCCCAGTAGTTGAGCTTCTTCTTGCCCAGCCACTTGGCTTTGAGCGCGTAATAGCGATGCGCGGTGGTGGCGAAGGAGTCCTTCGCCGCCCCCACC
Organism: Rhodospirillaceae bacterium; assembly: GCA_019694335.1. GTDB lineage: Bacteria > Pseudomonadota > Alphaproteobacteria > Rhodospirillales > Rhodospirillaceae > SHVO01. Next base: position 11,758 of record JAIBCD010000044.1, read on the forward strand.
AGCGCATCGACCACCTCGTCTTCCACCAGGTTGGCGAGGTTCTGGGACGACACGGGCCGCTCATACTTACGCCATTCGTCGCTGATGGCCTTGTCCTTGGCCAGGACGTTGGTGATCAGCGTGAACAGCTGGGTCTTTTCCGAAAGCGCTTTCGCGATGCCGTGGGCGGCGGCGGCGCGGCGCTCATCCTTCGGATCCGAAAGCTGGTTGAGAGCCTCGGTCAGGGTGAGCGTGGCATTGTCCACCTGCACACGGATGCCGGCCAGGGTCTCGTCGTACAGGCGCACCCAGGTGGTGCGGCCGGTGGTGGACTTGTCGAGGAACAGGCGTTCCAGATCGTCCGACAGGTCGTGTTTGCGCGCGACGCGCATGTCTCGTACCCAGGGTTCGTACTTCGCCGCGCCCGGGTGGGTCATCTTGGCCGCGAGCACGGCGTCCTCGAGGCGGTTGATCTCCAGGCCGAAGAACAGCAACTTGCCCGACTGCGTGGTCAGGCGCTCGACGGTATCCTGGTAGAACCGGCCGCGCGCGGCATCCGATTGGTCGCCGGCCTGGTAGAGCTGGGCGTAGCTGCCGATCTTGCCCATGATCTCGCTGATCGCCTCGTATTCGGCGATGGCCTTGCCGAACGCCTCGCTGGACAGTTGCGCGACCTTGCCGCGATGCGCCTCGAAGGCGCCGATGCGCGCTTCGACCGCCGTGAATTCGGCCTTGATGTCGGCGCCGTCCGGCGCGCTGTAGAGATCGCGCAGATCCCATTCGGGCAACAGGCCGAGATCGATATGCGCGGGGTCGTCTTTGGGGGGAGTCATATGTGCACCTCTTGCCCCCCGATATAGAGGGCGGGACGGCCTCAGCCAACCACAGACCCCCGACAAAAAGCACTCAAAATTCTGGGGGCTTTCCAGCACCTTATCACTTTACAGCCGCGGGAAATGCCGGGAGAAAGGACGGGTCATTCGATACGGGAACGGGAGGCCCGATGGCGCAGGTGGAGAAAGCCCCCAGTAAAGCACCGGGCAAAGCCGTTGATTCCCGGGTGCAAGCCAGCCTGCCGGCCATGTTCTTCGCCCAGGCACGCAGGCACACCGTCGCCCCGTTCCTATGGGCCAAGACCGACGGAACCTACCGCCCGATCGCCTGGACCGACGTCGCCAACGAGATCACCGAGCTGGCCCGGGGCTTGCGCGCCGCCGGCATCCATGCCGGCGACCGTGTGATGCTGGTCTCGGAGAACCGCCCCGAGTGGTTCATCGCCGACCTGGCGATCATGAGCCTGGGCGCGATCTCGGTGCCCACCTACACCACCAACACCGCCGCCAACCACCTGCACATCCTGAACGACTCAGGATCGAAGCTGGTGATCGTCTCGACCCCCACCCTCGCCCGCCACGTGGTCGCCGCCGCCGCCGAGGCCGATCAGAAGGTCGCCGTCTATGTGATGGACGACGCCGACAAGGTGATGAAGGGCGAGATCGTGGTCAAACACTGGGGCGAGCTGTTCGTGCCCGGCGACGAGGCCGAGCCCGATGTCGCGCACCTGAAGCGCGGCGATATCTGCTGCCTGATCTACACCTCGGGTACCGGCGGCCTGCCGCGCGGCGTGGCGCTCACCCACGGCAATATCCTCGCCAACTGCCACGGCGCCACCGTGCTGCTGGAGAGCTTGGGGATCGACGACGAAGTGTTCCTGTCGTTCCTGCCTCTGTCGCACGCCTATGAACACACCGCCGGCATGTTCTTCCCGATCTCCCTGGGGGCGCAGATCTACTACGCCGAACGGGTCGAGACCCTGTCCGCCAATCTGATCGAGGCGAAACCCACGATCATGACGGCCGTGCCGCGCCTTTACGAGAGCATGCGCCAACGCATCCTGCAGGGCCTCGTCCACCAGTCGGCCTTCAAGCGCAAGATGTTCAACATGGCGCTGGCGCTCGGGCAGAAACGCTATGAGGCGCCGGAGACGCTCACCGCCTGGGACAAGCTGCGCGACGCGGTGGCGGAAAAGCTCGTGCGTTCGAAAGTACGCGGGCGGTTCGGCGGGCGCCTGAAATCCATGGTTTCGGGCGGCGCGCCCCTGAACTACGACGTCGGCCTATTCTTCATCGCGCTCGGCGTGCCCCTGCTCCAGGGCTACGGCCAGACCGAGGCCGGTCCGGTGATCAGCGCCAACCATCCGAAGAAAGTGAAACTCAAGACCGTCGGCCCGGCGCTCGACGGCGTGGAAGTGAAAATTGCCGACGACGGCGAAATCTGCGTGCGCGGCGAGCTGGTGATGAAGGGTTATTGGAACGACCCCGACGGCACCATCGCCACCATCGACGACGACAAGTGGCTGCACACCGGCGACATCGGCACGATCGATTCCGAGGGCTACATCGAAATCACCGACCGCAAGAAGGACATCATCGTCAATTCAGGCGGCGACAACGTCTCGCCCCAGCGCATCCAGGGCATCCTCTGCCTGCAGGACGCCATCGGCCAGGTGATGGTTTACGGCGACAAGAAGCCCTACATCACCGCGGTGATCGTGCCGCGCGAGGAATTCATCGTGGCCTGGGCGGAGAAACACGGCGGCACCGCCGACCTGCCCGTGCTTGCCAACGACGCCGCGTTCCGCAGCGCCATCGGCAAGGCCGTGGAACACGCCAACGCGGGACTCAGCGCCATCGAAAAGGTGCGCAAGTTCACCCTGGCCCACCAGGCGTTCACGGTCGAGAACGGGATGATGACGCCGACGCTGAAAATCCGCCGGCACGCGGTCTTGCGCGAATACCGCGACGCGCTGGATGCACTCTACGGATAAAAGAGTATGGCCGATCAGTTCTCGACCGCGTCCCAGTAGATCTGGAACAGGGCTTCCATTTCCTGGCGGTCGGCCTTGTCGATTTTGCGCATGCGCACGACCTGGCGCATGATCTTGGTGTCGAACCCGCCCGACTTGGCTTCGGCGTAGACCTCTTTCAGGTCGGTGCCCAGGGTCTTCTTTTCCTCTTCCAGGCGTTCGATGCGCTGGATGAAGCTCTTGAGGCGCTGCGCGGAAATGCCTTTATCGGTGGTCGCGCCGTCGGGCATGGAGAAGTCCTCTCTCGGAAAATATGAGGGCGGACCATATCAGTCGGGCGCGGCTTTATCCTAGGTGTGGATAACGGGGATAACGGGGATTGCGCCTTACTCCGCAACCCCAATTTTCGCGTGACCGCCCTTTCCCGCCTCGAAGGCCTTTTCCTGGTCAGGGGTCGCGGGCTTCTGGTGGGACTTTTTCCATTCCCCGGCCGGCATGCCGTAGACGGCTTCCTGCGCCTGTTCGTAGTTCACCGGCGCGCCGTAATGTTCGCTGGCGGCCTTGTACCACTTCGCGAGGCAGTTCCGGCAAAATCCGGCGGTGTTCATGATGTCGATGTTCTGAACATCGCTGCGTTCGCGCAGGTGCTTGACCAGGCCACGGAAGGCGGCGGCCTCGATCTTGAGTTGGGTGAGTTCGTCCATGAGTGGCTCCTAGAACTTCATTCAATTTCGGGGGCGAGCACGCGCGCCAAAATCTTCGCCCACTTGGCCTGGCCCGCGTCGTCGCCGATCAGATCCTGGCGCACTTCGATCTGGGCGTGGGGCAGCACCTGCGCCAGGCCGTGCAGCTTCTGGGCGTAGCCGTGGATGAAACCCGAGTAGGGTTCGTTCTCGCCCACCACGAGGCCGGGCTCGGCCTGGAGGCCTTTGATCAGCGCGCGGCCGAGCTGGTCGTCGTAGCTGAACATCACGCCGATATGCCAGGGGCGCGCCTGTTCCCGTGCGGACAATGCCGGCGTGAAACTATGCATGCACAACACCACGGGCGGCTTACCGGCCGCGCGCAGCCGCGCGATCTGGTGATCCACCGCGCGATGGTACGGCCAGTAGAAAGCGTCGGCGCGGGCGGCGATATCTTCGGCGCTCAAGGCGGCGTTGGCCGGGATGGGCGTGCCGTCGCTCACCGCCGGGAAACAGTCGGGATCGCCCAAGGGCCGGTTGGGGTCGATGATCAGGCGGGAGTAGCGCGCCAGCACCGCGGTGGCGTTCAGTTCGGCGGCCAATAGCCGCGCCACGGCGGCGGCGCCGATGTCCCAGCCGATATGGCGGCCAAGCTCGCCCGCCGGGATGCCCAGGTTGCCCAGGGCGCGCGGCACCAGGTTGCCGGCGTGGTCGCCGGTGATCACCAGGGATGCGTCCCCCACGATCAGCTCCACCGGTCCCGGTTCGTCCTCGGCAAGCAACGCGGGTTTAGATTTTTTGAGCGCAACGTCCTGAGTCATGAGGCCAAGTATAAGCATGCCTCCCTTGCTTGCCACCCTCATTGCCATGAGAAAACCGCCATGGGATAAGCCCTTTCATGACACCTCCCGCGCCCGACCCTCTGCCGTCTGCCGCCCCGGGCCGGGCCGACCGGTGGGCGTTCCCGATCCTCGTGGTCGGCCTGATCTTCGGCGCTTTCTCACCGATCTTTTTGCGTTTGTCCGAGACCGGCCCCATGGCCACCGCCGCCGCGCGCATGGTCGGGCAGTTGCCGCTGCTGGCGCTGTTCGTCCTGGCGCGGCCTTCCTTGCGCGCCGAGATCGCCGGCAAGATCAGCGGCAAGGATTTCGCCATGCTGCTGCTCTCGGGCGTGTTCTTCGCGGGCGATCTGATCGCGTGGTATTGGGCGGTGACCGTGACCTCGGTCGCCAACGGCACCTTCCTCGCCAACCTGACGCCGATTTTTGTCGCGGTCGGTTCGTGGCTGCTGTTCGGCGAACGCCTCACGCGCGGCTTCGGCGTCGGCGCCGCTCTCGCCATCGGCGGATCGCTGGTGATGATGTCCGGGAACTGGACCGCGGCGGCGGGCTCGCACAATCCCTGGGGCGACGCGGCGGCGATCTGCGCTGCCGGGTTCTACGCGGGCTACGTGCTTGCCCTCTCGTCCGCGCGCCGGCGCGTCTCGACGGCCGCCACCATGACGATCAGCGGCATTTCGTCGGCCATCGTGCTGACCATCGCCGCGCTGGCGTGGGAGCCGCAGTTCTGGCCGCAGACCACGAACGGGTGGCTGGCCATCGCCGGGCTGGTGCTGATCGTGCTGATCGGCGGCCAGACCCTGATCGCGGCGTCCCTCGCCCACCTGCCCGCCAACCTCACCGCGCTCATGTTCCTGTTCCAGCCGGCCATCCCTGCCGCCTTCGCCTGGTGGCTGTTCGGCGAACGCATCACCCTGATCCAGCTCGGCGGCGTGGCGCTGATCCTGATGGGCCTGACCTTCGCCCGCAAAGCCTCACGCACCGCCAGCGCACCGGTGGAAGCATGAGCGACGCGCCCGTCCCGCACGAAAGTCAAAAAGAGGCGACATGGGCCATGCCGACCCTGGTGCTGGGCGCGCTGGCGATTGGTTTTTCGCCGATCTTCGTGCGCCTGTCCGAAGTCGGCCCCATCGCCACAGCCTTCAACCGTGTCGTCCTGGCCTTGCCGTTTTTCTATTTCATGGTGTGGCTGCAGCCGAAGGAAACGACCCGCGCGGCCTGCACGCGCGCGGTGCTGATGCCGGTGTTGATCGGCGGCGTGTTCTTCGCCACCGACCTCAGTTTCTGGCATTGGTCGATCAAACTGACTTCCGTCGCCAACGCCACGGTGCTGCCGAATTTCGCGCCGGTGGTGGTGGTGATCGCCGCCTGGCTGCTGTACGGCGAAAAGGTGTCGCGCGGGTTCGTGGCCGGGCTGACCGTCGCCATGGCGGGAATCGCGGTGCTGCTGGGCAACAGCTTCACCCTCTCCGCCGCGCACTTCGTCGGCGACCTGCTGGGGCTTTCGACCTCGCTGTTCTACGGCGGCTATATCCTGGCGATCGCCCGTGCCCGCCGCGCCGCCTCCACCACCTTCATCATGGCGGTGGGCGGAACCGTCTCCGCGATCATCCTCTGGGTCGTCGCGGCCGCGGTTGAAGGCCAGGTCTGGCCCCAAACCGCCCATGGATGGATGATCGCGCTGCTCCAGTCCGCGACCGTGCAGGCCGGAGGACAGGCGTTGATCGCCGCGTCGCTGGCCCATGTCCCGGCCGGTTTCGGCGCGACCGTGCTGTTGTTGCAGCCGGTGGTCGCCGCACTGGTCGCCTGGCTGATGTTCAACGAACCCTTGAGCGCCTGGCAGGCCCTGGGCGCGGTCGCGATCCTGGGCGGGGTCGAGATTGCCCGGCGCGCCAGCGCCAAATAAAAAAGTCGCGCCAGCGCGAAATAAAAAAGCCGCGCGAGTGCCAGGTCGCTATGCATCGCGGTGCACGGTGTCCGGCGAGAACGCCGGCAGGCACACCGCGATATACTCACAGCCGCCGGCGGGCGTGGAGTAGCGCACCCACTCGCCCTTGGGCGCGATGATCGCCTGGCCGGCGCTGACTTGGTGCACGCCGGTCTTGGTCGCCACCTGGAGCGTTCCCTTCAACACCAAAGTGTATTCGTCGAACTCCGGCGTCTGGCCGGGCTCCTCCCAGCCGGTGGGACTGGTCATGCGGGCGATCGAGACGCCCGTGGTGCCGGTGGTCGCGCCGCCGATGAACTCCTCGATGATCTTGGGCAGGTTGCCCGCCGCTTCGATCCGGGTCGGGGCTTTGATCAGGCGTGCCATGGAACTCTCCGTGTTGCTGGATCGGCAAGCAATAGCCCAGGCGGACAATCGACTCCACACCCTCCGCGCGTCATAACCTGTTGTCCTATAAGTGCCTCTCGCCAAAGGGCCGCGGCTGTGTGTAGTCTCAAGCTTTGGTCACATCCGCTTACCAGTATGAACCCGTCACCATTCCCCTACCGTGGCCGCCGCGCCAAGATCCTCGCAACTCTAGGGCCCGCCAGCCGGGATCCCGACATGATCGCCGCCTTGTATGAAGCGGGCGCCGACATATTCCGGCTCAACTTCAGCCACGGCAGCCACGAGGATCACGCCGCCTCGCTCAAGGCGATCCGTGAATTGGAGAAACAGATCGGCCGCCCGATCACCGTCCTCCAGGATCTGCAAGGCCCGAAGCTCAGGGTCGGCAAGTTCAAGGACGGCAAGGTGATGCTGCAACAGGGCGCCAACTTCCGCCTCGACCTCACCGACGGCATCGGCGACGAGAAACGCGCCAGCCTGCTGCATCCGGAGATCTTCGCCGCCCTCAAGCCGGGCGCGACACTTCTGGTGGACGACGGCCACCTGCGGCTGAAGGTCAAAACCTGCGGCAAGGATTTCGCCGAGACCGAAGTGATCATCGGCGGCGTGATCTCCGACCGCAAGGGCGTCAACGTCCCGGACGTGACGCTGCCGATCCCGGCGCTCACCGACAAGGACAAGGCCGACCTTGAATTCGGCCTCAGCCAGGGCGTGGACTGGGTGGCCCTGAGCTTCGTGCAGCGGCCCGAAGACGTGGCCGAAGTGCGCATGGCCGTGGACGGACGCGCCGGTATCCTCTCGAAGCTGGAGAAACCCTCGGCGCTCGACCACCTGGACGCCATCGTCGAGCTGTCGGATGCGGTCATGGTCGCGCGCGGCGACCTGGGCGTGGAAATGCCCATGGAACAGGTACCGATGCTGCAAAAGCGCATCGTCCGGGCCTGCCGCAAGCATGGCAAGCCGGTCGTGGTCGCGACCCAGATGCTGGAAAGCATGATCAAGTCGCCGGTGCCGACCCGCGCCGAGGCCTCCGACGTCGCCACCGCCATCTACGACGGCGCCGACGCGGTGATGCTGTCGGCGGAAACCGCTTCGGGCCTGTTCCCGGTGCGCGCGGTCACCGCCATGCACAAGATCATCCGCCAGGTGGAAAGCGACCCCCTGCACACCGACCTGATGAAGGCCGGTCACCAGGAAACCGAACACTCCTCGCCCGCCGCCATCACCGCCGCCGCCGGGCAGATCGCCCATACCCTGAGGGCCGCGGCGATCGTCACCTTCACCTCGTCGGGCTCGACCACCTTGCGCGCCGCGCAGGAGCGGCCCGAAGCGCCGATCCTGTGCATCACGCCCTCGATGCACGCCGGGCGGCGCCTGGGCCTGGTGTGGGGCGTTTACGCGGTGGTCGGCGACTTCATCCATTCGGTGGACGACATCGGCGACGTGGCCGTGGAGGCCGCGCTCGCCAGTGGAATCGGCAAGGACGGCCAGGCGCTGGTCATCACCGCCGGCATGCCTTTCGGCAAAGTCGGGTCGACCAACATGGTGCGCGTGGTCTGGATTGGCGGCGAGACCCGGGCCAGCTAGTTTTTACGAGACGCAGCAATGACTGAGGGGACTTGAAGACATGAGTAAGGCGGTCATCGATTACTGGGAACAGGGCGCCGAAAGGTACCGTGATCACGCCTACAAATTTAATCTGAAGGGCGAGCGCTATCCCTTCTACGAGACCCGGCGCAGCCTGATGGCCGACATGGCCAAGAACCTGCCCCGCGGCAAGCTGCTGGACGCGGGTTGCGGCGGCGCGGCGCTGGTGATCCACTTTCAAAGCCTGGGCTGGGATTGCTACGGCTTCGACGGCGCCAGCAACATGGTGAAGGTCGCGCATGACAACCTGAAGGAATGCGGGCTGGAAACCAGCCGGGTGACCCAGGGCGATGTCACCGACCTGCGCGCCTACGGCGATGCCTCGTTCGACATCGTCATCAGCGCCGGGGTGATGGAATACCTCAACCTGGAAGAGGAAAAGCGCGCGATGGCCGAGGCCCACCGGGTGCTGAAGCCGGGTGGCCATCTGCTGGTCGAAAACATCAACGGCCTGTTCGACATCTCCACCTTCAACCGCTTCACCATGGGTTTCTACGCCGACCAGGTGCTGCCCCTATTCTTCCAGGACAAGGCCGAGCGCGAACGCCTGATGAAGCGGATCGAAGGGCTGGTCACCAACCCCGACAAGCCCAGCCGCCAGGGCACGTTCTCGACCACCCGCGACCAGGTGTTCACCCGCGCGGAAATCCCCCTGTCCTACGGCGCCAAGGCGAAGTCCTTCGGCTTCGAGCAGGTGGAACAGGGGTTCTACCGCTACCACGCCGTTCCGCCGTTGCTGTTCGAGGCCGAACCGACGCTGGAACAGGTGCCGATCGCCCATGAGCTGGCCCTGTCCCGGCATTGGATCGGCAACCTGATGGCTTCCGGCTTCGTAGCGCTGCTGAAAAAGGTATGAACCGGATCGCCGAAATCCTGCGCGAAGGGCCGCAACGGCGCCTCGCGCAGGCCGACCGGGTGATCGACCTGTGCCGCAAGATGTATCCGGTCAAAGGCCTGATCGTCTCGCCGGACATCACCCGCGCTTTCGCGCAGCTCAAGGCGGCCTATCCCGAGATCGAAATCCACAGCTATCCCACCGGCGCCACGGCCGAGGATTGGGAAGTCCCGATGTCCTGGGAAGCCGTCAAAGGGATTGTGAAGGCGGAAGACGGGCGGGTGCTCGCGTCCCTGGACGAGAGCTTCCTGATGGTGGCCGCTTACAGCGAACCGGTGAACGGGTGGTTCAGCAAGGCGGAGATCGCCAAGCGCGTCCGCACCGACCGTAACCACCCGCAGTCCTATTCCCTGGAACACCGCAACGCGTACAACCACGCGCTGGTCGACTGGGGCATCACCCTTCCCGACGCGGTGTGGGAAGCCATGCCCGAGGACGGCCGTTTTCACGTCGAAATCGAAACCCGGGTCAAGCCCGGCGTGTTGCAGGTCGCCAGCGCGGTGCTGCCGGGCCGCCGCCCCGAGACCATCTGCCTGTGCAGCCAGTTCGACGAACTCTGCAACGACGGCCAGTCCAGCGCCGTGTTCGCCGCCGAATTGATCGAACACCTGAAAACCTGGAAGGACCGCGAGTTCACCTATCATGTGCTGCTGGTGCCGGAGATGTTCGGCACCCTGTTCTTCGCGCATCACAACAAGGAACTGCTCGACCGCACGGTCGCCATGTTCAACCTGGAGACCTTGGGCGCCGGCCGGCAGTGGACGCTCAAGAAGGCGCTGCGCCATGGCGGCTCATTGGAACAGGCCCTGGAAGCCGCTTTCGTGGCGGCGCGGGTTCCGTTCGCCGTCGCCGACTATTTCGGCGCCTTCAGCAACGACGAGCGCGTATACGGCTGGCCCAACCTCGGGATTCCCGGCCCGGCGTTGCAGCGCCATCCCTTCGACGATTACCACACCCAGGCGGACACGCCGGACATCCTGGACCGGAAGTTCCTGGCCGAGGCTTTCCTGCTATGCGAGCTGACCCTGGCGATCCTGGAAGCCAACACCATCCTCAAGTTCAACGGGCGGCTTCCGCCCTGGCTGACCAAGCACAACCTGTACTTCGACGCGACCCGCGACCCCGAGCGCTACCGCAAATTCAATAGCGAGCTGCTCTACAACATCGACGGCACGCGCTCGCTCCTGCGCCTCGCGAACGAGATCGGCGTTCCGATCGACGCGCTATCGACCTATATGGATCAGTTCAAGGCCAAGAACCTGCTCGGCGGCCGCCCCCTCACCTTCGCGGAACTGCGGCAAGGCGCCTGAACACGCCCCCGCAATCATGAGCGGACTCGGGAATTATCTTCGCCACCGCTTTTCGATGGCAGGGTGGCTGGCCGCTGCCGTAAGCAGCAGGCGCAGCGTCGATCATTCCACCTCGACCCCATCGCCTCGCGGAACCCGAGACGATTGTTTCACGTGAAACAGGTTTCCGACCTCAGGATTTTCACGGATTTCCCCCGCGTTCGGGCAATAAAAAACCGCGGGGGTTTGCACCACCGCGGTTCAGTCTCCTCCCTTGCGGGCGAGCGCTACGAATAACTTACCTGAAGAGGCTCAGCCCTGACGCGCCTTGAAGCGGGGGTTCTTTTTATTGATGAGATAGATGCGGCCTTTGCGGCGCACGATCTGGCAGTTCTTGTCGCGGGTCTTGGCGGACTTGAGAGAATTACGGACTTTCATCGGAGCAACCTGAAGATACTTAGCGGCTTTGGACCCGCGGGAGGGCGTTCTATACAGAATTGCCCTCAGGCATGCAACTTCGCTGTCATTGCAACTTTTAGGACTAAAATAGTCCTATTTTCCCAGTATCTTAGCTCGATTTCGCGGTGGCTGGAATCAAGGGGGCCCCGCCCTTCAGCCGTTCCATGGTGGTGCGGAAGACCACCGGCGACAGCAGAATCAGGGCAATCAGGTTGGGCGCGGCCATCATGGCGAAGCTCAAATCGATGAAGGCCCAGGCGGTATCCACGTTGAGCAACGCCCCCAGGGGCGCGGTGATCGTATAGAGGTAGCGGCTCGGGATGATGGCGCGCTCGCCGAGCAGGTAGGCCGCCGCCCGCTCGCCGTAGAGTCCCCATCCCCACAGCACCGACAGGCCGAACATCAGCACCGCCCCGGTCACGATCAGGCTGCCGCCGCCCGGCAGCACGGTCTCGAAGGCCTGGGCCACCAGCGGGGCGCCGGTGCCGCCGTTCTCCCAAACGCCGGTGAGAATGAGCACCAGCCCGGTGACCGAGCACAGGACGATGGTATCGATGAACGGACCGACCATGGACAAGGCCGCCTGGCGCACGTCGTCGTCGCTGCGGGCCGTGGCATGGGCGATGGACGTGGTGCCCATGCCGGCTTCGTTGGAGAAGATGCCGCGCGCGACGCCGTATCTGATCGCCTCGGCAACCCCCGCCCCCACGAATCCGCCGGTGGCCGCCGTTCCGGTGAAGGCCGACTTGAAGATCAGCGCGAAGGCGTTGGGGATGTCGGCGAAATGGTTGATCAGCACCAGGGCGCTGCCACCCATGTAGAAGATCACCATCAGCGGCACGAGCGCCGAGGCCACCTTGGTCAGGCGTTGGAGGCCGCCGATGCGCACCGCGAAGGTCGAGACCGTGAGCACCGCCCAGGTCGCCCAGGTCGGGACGGCGAACTGGGCGACCAGCATGTCGGAGATGGTGTTGGCCTGGGCCTGGGGGCCGAACGCCTGGGGAAACGTGAAAATCGCGTAGGCCGCGGCCAGCCACAGCCATTTCTTCCCGAGGCCGTGCTTGATGTAATACATCGTGCCGCCGAGGTAATGGCCGTGGGGCGTGACCTCGCGGTATTTGATGGCCAGCAGGGTCTCGGCGTAGCGCGTGGCCATGCCGACCAGGGCCGTCATCCACATCCAGAACAAGGCGCCGGGCCCGCCCAGGTGAATGGCGGTGGCGACGCCCGCGATCTTCCCGGTGCCGAGCATGGCCGAGAGGCCGGTCATCAACGCGCCCATTGGCGAAACCTCCCCGCCGCCCTTGGCTTCGCCGCGCAGAGCCGGGTTCACCAGCATGCGGAGCGTTTCCGGCAGGCGGCGGATGGTCAGGAAGCGCAGCCCGAAGGTGAGATAGAGGCCGGTCCCGAGAATCAGGATGATGGTGACCGGGCCGAAAGCGGCGTCGGCTGCGGCCGTCAAAGCGCGCTGCAGGAAATCCATTTACGGCTTTGGGGTGCCGTAAGGATCGTGATGCTGCTTTTGCGTGGTGCCGCGCTCCCAAGCCTTCGGCTCGGCCAGGGCGTCACGGCGGTTGGAGTAGCAGTTGGACATGGAGCGGCAGGCGGCGCCGGCGGTGTTGGCCGCGGTGCGCCGGAACAGATCACCCATGTCCGCGCAGGCGGACAGCAGAAACGCGGTTGCGGCAATCGCCAGATATTTCATGGAGCCCCCGGAAGCTTTCGAGAAGGCTAGCCCAGCTTCTAGGCCAATCCAAGGCGGGCGCGGACACGTTTGCGCGCGAAACCGCGTTCCTGGTCCGTGACATAGATCAGCCCGGCCACCTTGCGGATCAGCGCGTCCTCTTGGGGATCGAGCACCCCGTCCGCATAGGCCACTTCCCACAGCATCTCGATCAGCTGGATCCGTTCCGGCTCTTCCCAGGCCTTGACGATCTTGCTGGTGAAGCCGAACAGCTGGCCTGCCTGCCCCTTGGCCTCGACCGTGGCGACCAGATCCTTGGCCTCGCCGTTGGAAATGCCGAAGTGGCCGCACAGCACCTGCTCGACGGCCGCCCGTTCCTCCTGGTCGAAAACGTCGTCCCGCCAGGCCGCCTCCACCAGCAGGGCCGCGACCGCGAGCTGGAGGTCATCCTTGTCGGACGGGGCCGCGGATTGTTCGCCGGTCAGGAACGAGAGCAGTTTGTCGATCATGCCAGCCAATACCTCAGGACCGCGCTGGTGGCATAAGGCCGTTCCAGCGGCGCCAGGTGCCCGCAATCCTCAACCACCACCAGCTTCGAGCCGGTAATGCGGACGTGCATTTCCTCGTGGACCTTGACCGGGCACAGCAGATCCTGCCGGCCGCACAAAACCAGGGTTGGAATTCTAATCGCTTCAAGATCTTCCCGCCCGTCCTTGCGGCCCAGGATCGCCTCCTGCTGGCGCGTGAAGGCCTCCTGCCCGACCCGTTCGGCCATCTCCATCACCACGCCGGCAACCGTCGGGTCTTCCATGCGGGTGGGGTGAATCAGGCTGGGCAGCAACCGGGGCGTGACGCCCTTGAAGGTGCCGATCTCGGCCAGCTTGATCAGGTCGCGGCGGGCCTTGGCCTGTTCCTCGTTGTCGGCCCGGGCGTTGGTGTCGATCAGGGCCAGCCGCTCCACCCTTTCAGGCGCCTGACGCATGATCTCCTGGGCGACATAACCGCCCATGGACAGGCCGGCCAGGGCAAAGGTGCCGGGTGCTGAATCCAGCACCCGTTCGGCCATGGCGGGGATGGTGGAGTCCTGGGTCAGGTCGGCCACCATGACCGTGGCGATGTCCTTAAGAGTCTCCACCTGGTGGCGCCAGAGGGCGGCGTCGCACAGCAAGCCAGGCAATAAAACGAGGTTATGGGACTGGGTCATAAGCGGTTTTTTGCAGCGGCGCTCGCGGCCGGAAAATGCCTAGGATTTCCACTGATTAGGGGTTTTGCGTGATTGACAGGGGGAAAGCAAACACTAATATCCCGCGCCGTGAACCTGTCGCGATGGCCGGGCCCCATTGTGAGGCCCCATAAGAGCCGCGACTGAGACTTCCGAGACAATGGATTTTGCAGACCTCGGCCTTTCGCCGGAAACCTTAAAAGCCGTCACCGACGCCGGATACCTGACACCGACGCCCATTCAGGAACAGGCCATACCCGTGGTCCTGATGGGGCGTGACGTTTTGGGCGTGGCCCAGACCGGCACCGGCAAGACCGCCGCCTTCACCATGCCGATGATCGACATCCTGGCGGATGGCCGGTCCAAGGCGCGCATGCCCCGCTCCCTGATCCTGGCGCCGACCCGCGAACTGGCCGCCCAGATCTCGGACAACTTCAACAAATACGGAAAATACCACCCGCTCGCCATGGCGCTGCTGATCGGTGGCGAGTCCATGAGCGATCAGGAAAAGGCCCTCGACCGCGGCGTCGATGTGCTGATCGCGACTCCCGGACGCCTGCTCGACCACTTCGAGCGCGGCCGCATCCTGCTCAACGACGTCAAAGTGCTGGTGATCGACGAAGCCGACCGCATGCTCGACATGGGGTTCATCCCGGACGTCGAGCGCATCGCGTCGCTACTGCCCAAGATCCGGCAAACCTTGTTCTTCTCCGCCACGATGGACAAGGAGATCAAGAAGCTCGCCGACAAGTTCCTGATGAACCCGAAGGAGATCGCGGTCGCCCGCCCCGCCACCACCGCCAGCACCATCGAACAAGGCCTGGTGATGGTGCGCACGCTGGACAAGCGCGAGGCCCTGCGCCGCATCCTCAAGGCCAAGGACGTCCATAACGCCTTCATCTTCTGCAACCGCAAGAAGGACGTGGACATCCTCTACAAGTCGCTGACCAAGCACGGCTTCAATGCCGTGGCCCTGCACGGCGACATGCCCCAGTCCAAGCGCAACGAGATGCTGGCCAAGTTCAAGGCTGGCGAAGCCGAATTGCTGGTGTGCTCCGACGTCGCCGCGCGCGGCCTCGATATCTCCGCCGTCGGCCATGTCATCAACTTCGACGTGCCGGTGAATGCCGAGGACTACGTGCACCGCATCGGCCGCACGGGGCGCGCGGGCCTCTCGGGCCATGCCTATACCCTAGCGACACCCGGCGACGACAAGCTGTTGGCCGCCGTCGTCAAGATGATCCAGAATCCGATCCCGCCCCTGGTCCTGCCGGAGCTGGACGGCCTGACCGTCGGCGCCGACGCCGCCGACGAAGGCGATACCCGGCGCGGACGCGGCGGAC
>JAIBCD010000166.1 GCA_019694335.1 Rhodospirillaceae bacterium
GTCGGCGCCGCCGCCACGAAGTCGGTGATGATCGGCACCATCATCCTGGCCACCGCCGCGCTGTTCGTGCCGCTCCCGATCGTGCACCCGTTCTTCATGGTGCTGGTCATGTTCATCATGAGCGTGGCCTTCAGCCTGTTCGGATTCATCCTGGGCGTCTGGGCGGATGGGTTCGAGAAGCTGTCGTTCGTGCCGGTCCTGATCATCACGCCGCTCACCTTCCTGGGCGGCAGCTTCTACTCCATCGACATGCTGCCGCCGTTCTGGCACACGGTCACCTTGTTCAACCCCGTGGTCTATATCATCAGCCTGTTCCGCTGGAGTTTCTTCGGCACCTCGGACGTGAGCGTGGGCGTCAGCCTCGGCATGACCCTGGCGTTCATCGCCGGGTGCCTGGGCTTCATCACCTGGATTTTCCGCACCGGCTATAAGCTGAAATCATAGCAGCCGCGGCGTTTCGAGAATGCCGCGCGTTCGCCAAACCCGGCACACGCGCGGCGTCGGGGAAGGAACTGGGATGACTACAAAAGCCGGACCTCACTGGGAATGGATCGTTCTGGCGGCCGCCGGCAGCATGGTCATCACCATGGGCGCGCGCCAGTCCATCGGCCTGTTCGTGGCACCCCTCGACCTCGCCACCGGCCTCGGTCTCGCCAAGATCAGCCTGGCTTTGGCCATCGGCCAATTCATGTGGGGATTCGCCCAGCCGATCGCCGGCGCGGTGGCCGACCGGTATGGCCCGGGGCGCATGATCGGCATCGGCCTGGTGATGCTGGTGATCGGCAACATCCTCACGCCGTTCATGACCAGCCTGCCCGGCCTGTCGTTCACCATCGGCGTGCTGGCCGCGGGCGGCGCCGGTTGCGCCAGCTACTCCGTGCTGATGGGCGCCGTGGGCCGGCGCCTCGCGCCGGAAAAACGCGGACCCGCTTCAGGCCTCGTCGGCGCCGGTGGGTCGCTCGGCCAGTTCATCTTCGCGCCGTTGATGGGCGCGATCATCACCGGCTGGGGCTGGCAGGCCGCCATGTGGGTTTGCGCCGCGATTGTCGCCTGCGCGCTACCGCTGGCCTTCGTTCTGCGCGCGCCGCCGTCGAGCACGCCCGGGCTGCCGCTGCCGCAGTTCCTCGCCAACATGGGCAAGGCCACAAGGTCGGCCATGGGCGACCGCAGCTATCTCCTGTTGCACGCCTCGTTCTTCACCTGCGGCTTTCACATCGCTTTCCTGGTGACGCATCTGCCGGGCGAAATCGGCCTATGCGGGTTGCCGCCCTCGGTCGCAAGCTGGTCGCTGGCGATCATCGGGCTCTCGAATGTGGTGGGCAGCCTCTTGTCCGGCTGGTGCATCGGCCGGTATTTGAGCAAACACGTTCTGTTCGCCATGTACGCCTCGCGTGCGCTTCTGATCCTGATCTACCTCGCGTCGCCCAAGACCGACGTGACCTTCTATATCTTCGCCGCCGGCCTGGGGTTGACCTGGCTCGCGACCGTGCCGCCCACGGCGATGATGGTGAACAAGCTGTTCGGCACGCGCTACCTTTCGACCCTGGTGGGCCTGACCTTGCTGTCGCACCAGATCGGCGCGTTCTTCGGGGCGTGGCTGGGCGGCCTCGTGTTCACCGCCACCGGCACCTACACCTGGATGTGGTACATCGACATCGCGCTGGCCGGCACGGCCGCGCTGCTCAACATCCCGATCCGGGAACCCAAGTCGCCGCCGGTGGAAGCCGCCGCCTGAACGCGCGCCGCCCCTCGCATCAGCCCTGAATACCCGAAGCCACCTTGACGGCGGCCAGTTATATTCATATATTTGAATATATGAATATAACCATCATGCGAAAGAAAGCCGCCGAAGTCGCGGAATTGCTCAAGGTGCTTTCCCACCCCAAGCGCCTCCTGATCCTATGCCAGCTGGTGGAGAAGGAGCGTTCGGTGAGCGATCTCGCCGGCCTCCTGGGCGCGCGCGAGGCGGCGGTGTCGCAGCAGTTGATCTTGCTGCGCAAGGACCGGCTGGTCCGCGCCCGCCGCGAAGGGCGCACGGTGTACTACAGCCTCGCGCGCCCTGACATAAGCGCGCTGCTCGGCTTTCTCTACGAAACCTATTGCACAGGGAAACGCCATGCCTGAATTCACGCCGCTGGCCTCCCTCGCGGGCGGTATGCTGATCGGCCTGGCCGCGGTGGTGCTGATGCTGCTCAACGGCCGCATCGCCGGCATCAGCGGGATCACGGCGAGCCTGTTGTCCGTGTCGCGAGCGGTTCCCGACCGGGGCTGGCGCCTTGCGTTCGTCGCGGGCCTGATCCTCGCGCCGCTGGGCCTCGCGCAGGTCGAGGGCGCACCGGCGATGACGGTCGCGGGATCGCCGGCGATCATGGCGCTGGCGGGATTCCTCGTCGGCTTCGGCACGGTCCTCGGCAACGGCTGCACGAGCGGCCACGGCATATGCGGGATCGCACGCCTCTCCCCGCGCTCCGTGGCGGCGACCGGTGTGTTCATGGCGGCCGGGATCGCGACGGTATTCGTGGTGCGGCATCTTCTGGCAGGCGGGTGAGCCATGCGAAGCGTATTAGGCGGCTTGGCCGCAGGCTTGCTGTTCGGCACGGGGCTTGCGATTTCCGGGATGATCAATCCCGCCAAGGTGATGGCCTTTCTCGATATCGCTGGCGCATGGGATCCGAGCCTGGCGTTCGTGATGCTGGGCGCGCTGTTGGTCGCCGGTCCGGGCTACCGGCTCATCCTGCGGCGGTCACGGCCGCTGTTCGAGGACGCATTTGTGTTGCCCGCGCGGCGCGAATTGGATTCCAGATTGCTGGCGGGCGCGGCGTTGTTCGGGATCGGGTGGGGCCTCGGCGGCTATTGCCCTGGACCGGCGCTCGCGGCGCTCGGCTTTGGCAAAGTACAGACGCTGGCGTTCGCGGCGGCGATGGCTGCGGGCATGATCGCGGCGCGCTACCTGCCGGCGCCTGCCGCGCACTCGGGAGTACGTGCATGAAGAGATTGCAGGTAGAGGCCTTCTTCGACAAAGACAGTTTCACCGTGACCTATGTGGCCGCCGATCAGGACACAAAGGCCTGCGCGATCATCGACCCCGTGCTCGATTTCGATCCTGCGTCCGGACGCACGGGCCACGCCTCGGCCGATGCGGTGATCGCTTATATCCGAAACGCCGGCCTGACCCTCGACTGGATCCTCGAGACCCATGCCCATGCCGACCACCTTTCGGCGGCCGCATATATCAAGGCCGCGCTCGGCGGCCACACCGGTATCGGCGAGCATATTGTCGAGGTCCAAAAGATTTTCGGGCGCGTTTTCAATTTCAAGGACGACTTCTCGCCCGACGGCCGCCAGTTCGACCGGCTGTTCGCCGATGGCGACACATTTGCCGTAGGTTCGCTGCTATGCAGGGTCATGCACACGCCCGGTCACACGCCGGCCTGCGTCACATATGTCATCGGCGATGCCTCATTTGTCGGGGACACGCTGTTCATGCCGGATTACGGCAGCGCGCGCGCCGATTTCCCGGGGGGCGATGCCCGCACGCTCTACCGGTCCATGCGCCGGATCCTGGAGCTTCCCGACGAAACGCGGCTGTTCACCTGCCACGACTACGGCACGCCCTCGCGCCCCGCCTTCGCTTGGGAGTCCACGGTCGCGCAACAGCGCCGCGGCAATATCCATGTCCGCGACGGCATCGGCGAGGAGGCTTTCGTCGAAATGCGCACCGCCCGCGACCGCACGCTGGATATGCCGCGGTTGATATTGCCGTCGATCCAGGTGAACATTCGCGCCGGCGCCATGCCGCCCGCTGAGGACAACGGCGTTTCCTACCTGAAACTTCCCATCAACGCTCTGTAGTACGAAGGGCGCCCATGCTCACCACGGTTCTCACGGTAGGGTCCGGCGCTCTGGTGGGTTTTGTGCTGGGGCTTCTGGGCGCGGGCGGATCGATCCTCGCGGTGCCGCTGCTGCTTTACGTGGTCGGCGTGACGGACCCCCACGTCGCCATCGGCACCAGCGCGGTGGCGGTGGCGGTCAGCGCGCTGATAAATCTGGTCCTGCACGCCCGCGACGGACACATCCGTTGGCCCTGCGCGATCACCTATGCCGCCAGCGGCAGTCTGGGCGCGGCGGTCGGCGCGGCGGTCGGCAAGTCGATCGACGGCCGCCGGCTCCTGTTGGCGTTCGCCGTGGCCATGGTCGGCGTGGGCGCCTCCCTACTGATGCGCAAGCCAGGGGCGGGCGACAACAATGTGCATATTACACCTCGCCTCGCGGCACGCCTGGTTCCGATCGGATTCGTCACCGGCGCCGCCTCGGGTTTTTTCGGCATCGGCGGCGGCTTCCTGATCGTGCCCGGCCTGATCGGGGCCACCAACATGGTGATGTTGCACGCCGTGGGGTCCAGCCTGGTGGCGATCACCGCCTTCGGCGCCGCCACCGCCGCGAGCTCCGCCGGCGCGGCCTTCGTGCTGTGGGGCGTGGCCGGCGAATTCATCGCGGGCGGCCTGATCGGCGGCCTGCTGGGCACGAAACTCTGTGCGGTGCTCGCGCCCCGCAAAGCGCTGCTCACGCGCATCTTCGCGGGGTTTGTATTTGTCACCGCCGCTTATATCGCCTGGCGGTCGCTGGCTACTTGACGGTGATGCGCGTGACGTCGCGTACGCTGCGGGCGCCGTGCTTGTCGCCGGGCACCACCACGCGGACACTGCCGGCGGGATCGACTGGTTTGCCGTCGCGCAAGTAAGCCACCAGGATCTGCTTGGCTTCCAGGTTGGGTTCGATCTCGCCCATCGCGACCGCGATCACATAATCATCGCTACCCGCGACCTCGACCACCCGCCGGAACCGCCCGGCCTTGCCTTCGCCATCGACGATGCCGCCTTGTTCAGCACATCGAGCAGCAGCGCGCCGGTGAACTGACTTTTCTGGATTTTGCCTCGGGCCTCGTAGGAGACATCGATGGTGACGCTCGGCAGTTTTTGAACATCTGCCGCCGTGAGCTTCAATGTCTGTTTGACGGCCCCGTCGATGATGAAGCGCATGAGACTCTCCCGTACGATGTATTTGAACAAATATATCGTAGAGACAGGCAATTGGAACTTAAGCTGAGCGGGCCCGCGCGCGAAGCGCGCAAAAAAACAGAATCGATCCCGCCGTTGGGTGGAACGCCTCCCTACGCCGAGGCTTCGGGAGGTCATTAAAACAAAAGGCGCCTTTCGGCGCCTTTTGTTTTGATGGTGGAGCTGAGCGGGATCGAACCGCTGACCTCGTCATTGCGAACGACGCGCTCTCCCAACTGAGCTACAGCCCCGCACCAGCAACGGACGCACCCCGGAAGGGCCGTCCCATTTATAAAAG
>JAIBCD010000045.1 GCA_019694335.1 Rhodospirillaceae bacterium
GTGGTGTTACCGCCCCCGCCGCAGCCGCCCGCGGACACAGGTGACGCACGCGCGCCCTCTTCGGGATCCAGCGTCACGGTCCGCACGCCGCAAGGCGATATCACCATTCGTCTGCCAGCGCCCTTGCCGCCGGGCAGCCCGGTGGAATTGCAGGTCGTGCGCGCCGCCGCCGATCAAGCCACGGTGCGTGTGGTCACGGTGGACAGTCAGCCCGCCGCCCAAGTGCTCGCGCAACTGCGCCAGGCCGCCAACACCACCGCGCAGCAGCCGTTGCCGCAACCCGCGGCAGTGCCCCAACCGCAGCCGGCCGCGGTGCTGCCGCCCGCCAACGCCTGGACGCCGCAAGGACCGGTGGCCTTGCAGGCGCTCGGACCGATCTCGGCGTTTGTCACCCAAGGCACGCCTGCCGCGCCTCCAGCAGTGGCGCAGACCCCGCAACCGAACGCGACACCGGCCACGCCGACTGCTCCCCCACCACTGACGCCATCATTGATACTCGCGACCGGTGGAGAACTCACGGTGCGCATCACCGCCGTACAACTGCCCGCCCCCAACGCGCCGCCCGTCATTCCAACACCGTCCTCGCCGGTGACGCCGCAACCTGCGATACCCGCGCAACCCACCCCTGCGCCTGTCATCGCAGGACTTGCCCCGCAGACGCCATCAGCCGTCGCCACGCAGGCGCTTCCGGCAAATACACCGCCGCCAGTCGTCGTCGCGCCTCAGCCGACATTGGCGGTCGCGGGGCCGCAAGGTCTGCCGCCGCCGCCGCCTGCCCCGCCCGCCGTTCCGCAACCGGAACCACCCCAGGCCGTGCTCACCGGCGTGGTCACCCGCGCCACACCCGCCAGTCCGCCGGTGATCGTCACCGACCTCGGCCAGATCCAGCTCAATGTCCGCGCCAATCTGCCGGTGGGTACGCGCGTCACACTGGAAGTCACCGCGCAACTGCCGCCGCAGCCGGGCGCCGCACCGCCGCCTTTGCCGCTGGCGACGTTGCCCTTGAGCGGCCCGCCGCTGATCGGCGTGTCCGCGGGCGTCACGCCGGGCTGGCCGACTCTTTCCGAGGCGATGCAACAGTTGCAGCGCGCCGATCCCGCCGCCGCCGCCGATTTCGCCGCCGCGATCCCGGACGGTGGCCCGCGCACCACCGTCGCCATCGTCGCCTTTGTCCAGGCCATGCGCACCGGCGACTCCCGAGCCTGGCCAGGCGATACCAACCTGCGTGCGCTGGAACGCATCGGCCCGCGCGGCGCGCATCTCGCGGCGCAGATCAGCGACGAAGTCTCCGCGCTATCGACGCGGGCCACCGAAGGCACCGGTGCCGAATGGCGCGCGCTGCCGGTGCCGTGGGCCGCCGACGGACGCATCGATCGCATCACGCTGGTCTCACGGCGCGAGGGCGAAGCCGATAACGAAGGCGGCGGCAAGAAGGGCCGCGGAGGCGGGATACGCTTCCTGATCAACCTCGACCTCTCGCGGCTGGGGCCGTTACAGCTCGACGGCATGTTCCGGAAGGAGCCGCGCGGCCTCGACCTGATGATCCGTACCAAGCAGCCCCTGCCCGATGCCCTGAGGCTGGAACTGACCGGCGTGTTCGGAGACTCCACCGCCGCCATGGGGCTGAAAGGCGGCCTGACCTTCCAGGTGGTCAAGAAGTTCGCCGATCCCCTGGGGGATACCGGCTTCCGATCCGGGCTTTGGGCCTAAAGCATTTTCCGGCTAGGAAAATGCGACAGAATGGAAATTTGGACGCGGTTTCCAGATCGGAAACCGCGTCCAAATATTAACCAAAAGTTTAAATCCACCCTGCAAGTTGGTCGAATGACCGATTCTCATCCCAAGGATGAAGCGCACTCCTGCCGCCAGCTGCTCGCCGTGCTGCCCACGGCGCCGTCGGCGCTTATGTCCGTGACGACCCTGTCCATCGCCCTCGACAACACCTTGTCCTTGACCGTGAGCTACGTGGCCGACCGTTCCATCGTCACCCGCGACGGCTTCACCGCCTATGCGCGCGCACGTACCGCCGCCATGCCCTGGGACACGCCGCTCGAGAGCCTCGCCGCGCTGGTGGCCGACGACATCGCCAACGAACTCGTGCCCAAGTGGCTGCGCGTGACTTTCGTCCAGGAAACGCCGGGGACGCCGCGCCACACCGTATCGGTGGAAGACCGCCAGCCCGGCTGGGACCATCCCACGCTTCTGAAGATGCTAGAGAACGGGCGATGAACATCACCCGCGACCCCAAGGGCTATTACATCGCGTTAGGTATTCCGGAGGATTGCGACGCGGATGCCATCAAATCCGCTTTTCGCGCCAAGGCCAAACGCCTGCATCCGGACTTCAATCCGTCGCCGGTGGCGGCCAAGCAGTTCCACCGCCTGCACGAGGCCTACACCACGCTCGGCGATCCCGCGAAACGCGCGGCCTACGACAAACCGTGGAAGGACGGCGGCCGCGCCTCGGCCAGGGCGGAACAGCCGAAACCCAAGGACGAGAAGCGTGAGCCGAAACCTGAAGAGCCGCGCGCGGAGCCCGCGCAAACTCAGGAACGCGCGGAGCGCGCGCAACCCCGCGCCGAGAAACCTCCGCCCGATGACGTGGCGTGGCAAAGCGCCGTGGAGCAGCCCGCCGTCTGCAAGTGCGGCAAAGTCACCGCCCAACCGCGCTATATCGTGTTCGATCTTGTCTGGGGCCGGCTGACCTCGGTCAACCGCAAGGGCATCGCGGGCGTGTTCTGCCGCAGCTGCGCCGACCGCACCGCGATCCGCGCCTCGCTGATCTGCTGGCTTGCCGGCTGGTGGGCCTGGCCGGAAGGCCCCAAGGCGACGGTGCGCGCGCTGATCAACAATATCCGCGGCGGCCGCACGCCCGCAGATCGCAACGCGCGGCTCCTGATGCGCCAGGCGCGCGCCTTCCGCGGCCGCGGCGAGATGGAACTGGCGCGCAATGCCGCCGAACAAGCATTGTCCTACGCCGCCACCGCGCCCTTGCGGCGCGAGGTCGATACCTTGCTGGGCAGCCTCGCCCAGCATCCGGCGCGTCCGCTCAAGAACCGCTGGAGCGAGCCGGGATGGGCACCGATGGTGCAAATGCTGCCGCTGGCGCTGATCGTGGCCGCGATCTCCATGACCGCGACCATGTCGGGCTTCTCGCCCGTGCGCAGCATAAACAACGGCATCCAGACCGCCACCCGCGCGATCTCGTCGTTCATGGAAAAGCCCCTGCCCGATTTCAGCACGGCGGAGTCCGCGCCCGTGGACCCCGCGCTGCCTTCGACGGCGGTGCGCGGCGGCGCCATGGGGCGGGTCTACAGCATCGCGGTGGATTCCACCGCCGTGCGCACGGGACCGGGCGCCACTTACCAGGTGGTCGCGGTCCTGGGCCAAGGCACGGTGGTAATGGTGACCGAAAGCGACCCGACCGGCGCCTGGTACCGGGTCACGACCGCCGAGGGCACGCAGGGCTTCGTCCCCATGCCTTCGCTCAGCCCGGATGTGCGGATGGATGCCCTGAAGGATCTGGGAAGCTTCACCAAGCCCCCTCGGAGAAACTAAGCCCCAAGCGCGCGGCAATTCCTTGGTTGGCCGGGCGTCCGCCGGATGAAACTAGCCCGGAACCGGAACCTGCATATAACGGTTGAAGTCGATCTTGATGCCGCGGTGGCGCGCTTTCAGGATCGTGGCCTTGAGCTTGTCCGGCGTCACCGGTTTCACCAGGTAGCCGCTGACATCGAGGCGTGCCGCCATGCCGACGACCTCGTGATCCCCCGAAGCCGTGACCAGGATGAAGCAGGCGTCCGGGCGGAACAGCTTGATCTTGGCGGTACGGATCGCCTGCAGCAGCTGCAGGCCGTTGCCTTCCGCCATGCTGTAGTCGCACAGCACGCAGTCCACCACGCGCTCGACGTGATGAAGCTTGCTGAATGCGTCGCGGCCGCTGATGGCGCGTGTGATGGCCTTGACGCCAAGGTGCTGGAGCAGCGCTTCGAGAAGATCCAAGAAGGCGGCATCGTCGTCCACGAGCAGGACGTGCAGGTCTTCCAGACGGTCTTCTTTTGCGGCGGCGTTCATGCGGACTCTCGGCGGGTCGCTTTATGCAGGCTGTACTTTACGCCGGTGAAGTTCAAGCCCGAGTTCATTGAGCTCGATCTGTTCCTGGCGGTTTTCCTCGGCGAGGGCAGCGGCGTCGCGGGCTTCCTGGGTTACCTCGAAGGTCTTAAGGCGGCGATAGGCCTCGGCCAGTTCGTTCTGGGCGCCCACGATCTGGCGGCGCACTTCGGCCAGGATCTCGGCGAGCCTGGCCCGGAAATCGTCGCAGCGCTTGAGGTAAGCCGCGAGCGTGCGGCGCTGGTCGGCCGGCAGGGTGGCGGTGAAGGCGATCTCGTTCTCGACCTCGGCTTCCAGGGCCGCCTGGCGGTCGATGACCTCCTCCTCCTGGCGCAGAAGAACGCCGAGCGCCCGCTGCTTCTCGTCCACGTCCCACTTGCGCAGGCGGATCAGGGTATGGAGGTCTTTTTTGGCCATGGCTTACGGCGTCGATCTATTGAGCGGCGGGGGGCGGCTGCAAGGCCTCGGCCAGCAGCTTATAGCAAGTGGGCAGATCGGTGTGGTCGTCCTTGCGCTGGCGCAGGAAGGCCTCGATCCGGGGGTAATAGTAGATCGCTTCGTCAACCTCGGCATTGGTGCCCTTGCGGTAGGCGCCCAGGCGGATCAGTTCGGCCATGTCCTCATAGGCGGAGATGATCTTGCGCGCTCTGGTCACCAACGCATTCTCCTCGTCGGTGTTGCATCCCGGCATGGTGCGCGAAATTGACTTGAGGATATTCATCGCCGGATAGCGGCCGCGTTCGGCGATGGCGCGGTCGAGCACGATATGCCCGTCCAGAATCCCGCGCACCGCGTCCGAGATCGGCTCGTTGTGGTCGTCGCCTTCCACCAGCACCGTGAACAGGCCGGTGATATTGCCGCTGCGGCGGCGGCCCGGGCCGGCGCGTTCCAGCAGTTTGGGAAGTTCCGCGAACACCGTCGGCGTATAGCCCTTGGCGGCCGGCGGTTCGCCGGCGGACAGGCTGATCTCGCGCTGGGCCATCGCGAAGCGGGTGACGGAATCCATCATGCACAGCACGTTTTTGCCCTGGTCGCGGAAGTATTCGGCGACGGTCATGGTCACGTAGGCCGCCTGGCGGCGCATCAACGGGGCTTCGTCGGAGGTGGACACCACCACCACAGCGCGGGCTAGGCCCTCGGGGCCGAGGTCATCCTCGATGAATTCGCGGGCCTCGCGGCCGCGTTCGCCCACCAGCCCGACCACGATCACGTCGGCGTTGGTGTAGCGCGCCATCATCGACAGCACCGTCGATTTGCCCACGCCCGAGCCGGCGAAGATGCCCATGCGCTGGCCGTGGCAGCTGGTCGTGAAGGTATTGAGCGCGCGGACGCCGAGGTCGAGCTTGCCGCCGACTCTCTTGCGCGTATGCGCCGGAGGTGGCGGGGCTTTGATGGGATAGGCTTGCGCACCCGCGCCGAGCGGTCCGCCACCATCGACCGGCTTGGCCATGGCGTTGACGACGCGGCCCAGCCAGGACTCGTTGGGATAGATCGCGGGCGCGGCCTCGGCGACCTCGGCGCGGCAGCCGAGCCCGATGCCTTCCAGGGGACCGAACGGCATCACCAGCGCGCGGCCTTCACGGAAACCGACCACTTCGCACACCACGACCCGCCCATCGCGGGCGATGACATTGCAGCGGTCGCCGACCGAGAGGTGGTGAACGCCGGACACCTCGATGAGCAGGCCCTGGACCCCGGCGACCTTGCCGAACACCTGATGGGTCGGCAGCCGGTCCAACTCGCTCAAAAGGGACGTGATCCCATCCATCCAGCGTTAATCCTTATGGCAACCCGAGACCCTTAATGGCCCCTGCCGCCGGCCAAGCCTTTATCCACAGTAGCCTTAACCTATTGATCTTAATGGGGGGTAAAGTAACAAAGTAGATTAAATATGATATAAAACAATAAGTTGTATAATTATCCTCGTGTATCGCTTTCGCATTAGGAATTCTTGATAAAACCTGTTAATATTAACTTCTGCTCGAGGCTCTAGGGGAATCTGCACATGCGTATCCTACTGGTTGAGGACGATCCCTCAACGGCGCAAGCCATTACGGCCATGCTGCGTAAGGAAGATTGGGTCATCGATTCCACCGACATGGGGGAAGACGGCCTCGATCTTGGCAAAATTTACGATTATGACCTGATCATCCTGGATCTGATGCTGCCCGACATGGACGGCATGGACGTGATCCGCCAGCTGCGCGCCGGCAAGATCGCCACCCCGGTCCTGATCCTTTCGGGTCTCCAGGAAGCCGACAAGAAGGTGCAAGGTTTTGGCGTCGGTGCCGACGACTACCTGACAAAACCTTTCAATCGCGAAGAACTGATCGCACGGATTCAGGCCATCGTCCGCCGCTCCAAGGGCCACGCCCAGCCCAAGGTTCAGGTCGGCCGCCTGACCGTCAACCTCGAAGCCCGCACCGCCGAAGTGGACACCAACCCGCTCCACCTCACCGGCAAGGAATACGGCATCCTCGAGTTGCTGGCGCTCCGCAAGGGTACGACGCTCACCAAGGAACAGTTCCTCAACCATCTCTACGGGGGCATGGATGAGCCGGAACTGAAGATCATCGACGTGTTCATCTGCAAACTGCGCAAGAAGCTCGCGACCGCCACCGGCGGCGAAAGCTATATCGAAACCGTCTGGGGCCGCGGCTACGTGCTTCGGGAAACCGATGCCGCCGAAACCCTTCCCGGCGCCAAGAAGGTTGCTA
The DNA here is from genome assembly GCA_019694335.1 of Rhodospirillaceae bacterium. Lineage (GTDB taxonomy): Bacteria > Pseudomonadota > Alphaproteobacteria > Rhodospirillales > Rhodospirillaceae > SHVO01. Next base: position 6,827 of record JAIBCD010000045.1, read on the forward strand.
CGGCCTAAGTGACTTCGTCGGGTTTCCACGAGGATTTTAGCCGCGGAGCGGCCGACTTCGCACACACGGCGGACGAACCCAAGGCCTCCGAACGCTCGTTCGGACTTGTGTTCTCCGCCGTTTTTGCGCTCGCGGCGTTTCTGCCCCTGCTCGATCACCACGCCGTGCGCTGGTGGGCAGCCGGCGTGTCCGCCGTTTTCCTGATCCTGGCGTTCGCCGCGCCGCGCGTGCTGGCTTTCCCCAACATGCTGTGGATGAAGCTGGGCAAACTGCTGCACATGATCGTCAGCCCGGTGGTCATGAGCCTGTTGTTCATCGTCGCGGTGGTGCCAACCGCCATTGTTCTCCGGCTCATGGGCCGCGACCCGCTTCGCCTCAAATTCGATAACAAGGTCGCGAGCTACTGGCAAAAGCGCGAGACCCGCGAGGACGCGTCCTTCACCCAGCAGTTTTAGGGTTGTTTTTGGTCGCTCTCCGGTGTTTTCTCGGCCCGCGTTAACGGAGCCCTCTCATGTCTTTCCTTGCCGAATTCTGGAAGTTCCTGAAGGTCAGGAAGAAGTTTTGGCTTCTGCCCATGATCCTGATGCTGGTGCTGTTCGGCGGCCTGATCATGCTGGCCCAAGGTTCCGCGGTGGCGCCCTTCATCTACACCCTCTTTTAAGGCGCAATCGGTCATGCACGATCGCTCCTTAGATTCATATTTGGTCGCATTTTCCACGGGGAACCGGCGTCCGCTTCCCCGGAAAATGCTCTGACTTGCGCGTCCTCGGCCTCTCGGCGCTCTACCACGACAGCGCCGCGGCGCTGATCGATGGCGGCCGCATCGTCGCAGCCGCGCAAGAAGAACGCTTCACCCGCAAGAAACACGACGCCCGCCTGCCGCGCGCGGCCATCGCCTCGTGCCTGGAGATCGCCGGTCTGAAACTGGCCGATGTCGACCTGGTGGCGTTCTACGAAAAGCCCTTCATAAAATTCGAGCGGCTCCTGGAAACCTACGCCGCGCTGGCGCCTTCCGGCTTCACCTCCTTCCGCCAGGCGATGCCGGTGTGGATCAAGGAGAAGCTGTTCCAGAAAGATCTGCTGCTCAAGGAACTGAAGACCTTCGCACCCGGCGAGAACTGGACGGAGCGCCTGGTGTTCTCCGAACACCATCTCAGCCACGCGGCCTCGGCGTTCTTCCCTTCGCCGTTCGAGAGCGCCGCCGTGCTCACCATGGACGGCGTCGGCGAATGGACCACAACCTCCCTGGCGATCGGCAACGGCGCGGCGCTCGAGATCCAACGCGAGATCCACTTCCCGCATTCCCTGGGCCTGCTCTATTCGGCCTTCACGTATTACACCGGCTTCAAGGTCAACTCGGGCGAATACAAGGTGATGGGCCTCGCGCCCTACGGCGAACCCAAATACGCGCAACTCATTCTCGACCATCTGATCGACCTGAAACCCGACGGCACCTTCCGCCTGGACCAGAGCTATTTCGACTACTGCACCGGCCTGACCATGACCAATCGCCGGTTCGACGCGCTGTTCGGCGGCCCGCCGCGCAAGCCCGAGGAACCGTTGACCCAACGTCACATGGACCTCGCGGCATCCGTGCAGGCGGTGACCGAGGAAGCGGTGTTGCGCCTGGCGCGCGGTATTCGCGCCGAAACCGGGCTCAGGAATCTCTGCCTCGCCGGTGGCGTTGCCCTCAACTGCGTCGCCAACGGCAAGATCGTGCGCGAAGGCGTGTTCGACGAAATCTGGGTGCAGCCCGCGGCGGGCGACGCCGGTGGCGCGCTCGGCGCGGCGCTCGCAACCTATCATCTGCACGCCAAACAGCCGCGCCCCGCGCGCACCGGCCGCGACGACATGAAGGGCGCTCTGCTCGGCAACGCCTTCGATGACGCCGAGATCGAGAAGCAGTTGACCGCCGCCGGCGCACGGTTCGAGAAGCTGAGCGAGTCACAGGTGATTGAAACCACCGCGGCGGCCCTTGCCGCCAACGCCGCCGTCGGCTGGTTCCAGGGGCGCATGGAGTTCGGGCCGCGCGCGCTCGGCGCCCGCTCGATCCTCGGCGACCCCGCCGATCCCGAGATGCAGCGCACCCTCAACCTCAAGGTCAAATACCGCGAGAGCTTCCGTCCCTTCGCGCCGGCGGTGCTACGCGAGGACGTGGCGGCGTGGTTCGAACTGGACCGCGACAGCCCTTACATGCTGCTGGTGGCCGGCGTGCGCGCCGACAAGCGCCTGTCTATCGACGATCACGGCAAGTTCGGCATCGAAAAGCTCAACATGGCCCGGTCGAAGATCCCGGCGGTCACCCATGTCGACTATTCCGCCCGGGTGCAGACCGTGACCGCCGACGTGAACCCGCGCTTCCATGCGTTGATTTCGCGCTTCAAGGCGCTGACCGGAATTCCGGTACTGGTGAACACCAGCTTCAATGTGCGCGGCGAGCCCATCGTCGGCACGCCCGCCGACGCCTTCCGCTGCTTCATGGCGACCGAGTTGGATTTGCTGGTCGTGGGCAATTTCATCCTGCGCAAGGCCGGCCAGAACCCGGCGCTGAAACTGGATTACACGAGCGCCTTCGCGCCGGATTAGGCCCTGGCGAACACCGCCAGCCCCGCGTCGACGGCGCGAAAGCCTTCGGCGACACCGGCCGTGGTTTCAGTTGCGCCCAGGTACATCCGCCCGTCGTCCGTCATCAACCGGCGGAGTTTGCCAAGCACCGCCGCCTTGGACGACAGGTCGAAATAAGCCAGCACGTTGCGGCACAGCACCACGTCGAACGCTCCCAGCGGTGCGAGGTCGTCGAGCAGGTTCCACGCCTTGAACTCCACCATGCGCCGCACGGACTCATCGAGCACCCACAAGTCCAGGTGCTTGGTGAAGTGATCGACCAGGACGTTCACGGGCAGACCGCGCTGCACCTCGAACTGGGTGTAGCGGCCGCGCTCCGCCACGGTCAGGGCCGCGAGGGACAGATCGATCCCCAGGATCTCGATCGTCCAGCCCGACGGGAACCAGCCGCTTTCCTGCACCGTGAGCGCCACGGAATAGGCTTCCTGGCCCGTGGAAACGCCGGCGCAGAGGATCCTCAGTTTTTTATTCGCCACGCGGGCGCGGGCGAGATCGCGTAACGTCTCGTCGCGCAAATGGGCGAACGGCTTCCAGTCGCGGAAGAAGCCGGTGTCCTTGGTCATCATGGCGTCGAGCAATTCGGCGGCTAGGTCGGCGGCGCCGCCGCGCACCAGCCCGATTAGTTCGCCCACATCCTTGAGCCGGTGCCGGCGCACGACCGGGCTCAGGCGGTTCTCAATGATATAGCCCTTGTCGCGCGTCAGCACGAAGCCGGTGCGCGCACGGATCAGATCCGCCGCGTAAGCGAACTCATCCGGCGTCATCTGGAAACGTCTAGCCGAGCAACCCGAGCAGCAAGAACTTGCTGGCGACGATGTCGCTGTCGAAGGGTTTCATGATGTATTCGTCCGCGCCCGCCGCGATGGCGGCGCGGATATCGGCCGGGTCGTTGCGCGAGGTGCAGAACACCACCTTGGCCGCACCGCCCCCCGGGAGGGCCCGCAGCGCCCGCGCCAGGTCCGGCCCGGTCATCTGCGTCATGTCCCATTCCATCAGCACGACGTCCGGCATCGCGGCCTTGCAAGCCGCCAGCGCGTCCGGCCCATTGGCGGCCTCCTCGGGCGCGAAGCCAAGATCCTGGACGATCTTCGCCGCCACGCGCCGGATCACCCGGGAATCGTCGATCACCAGACATCGTTTCATCGATCAAAACGGACGACCACCGCGACCGCGCCGTCCTGGGCTTCGACCTCCACGGCCCCGCCCGCGGCCAGGATCATGCGGCCGGAGACGAATGCCTGGACGGTCTTGGCGGTGAGATCCTTGGCTGCGGTCTTGCCCGTCAATGCGGCCGCCAGCTCGTCGCGCCGCGCCATGGACCGCATCGACTGACCGGTGGCGTCGATGCGCACCGACGGGCCTTCGGCGCTCACGCTCAATTGCTTGCATCCGGGCTGCATCTCCAACGCCGCGAGGCACAGATTCAATATCGCCTGACGCCACGTGACGCCGGCCGCGGCGGCGAAACGCTCGAAGGCCGCGGTCTGCGGCCAGGTCACTTTGGGTTTGCCGTCGCCGCCGGTGGTGGCGCCGAGATAGCCGTCAAGCAGGGATTCCATGTCGAGCGCGCCGGCGGCGGAGCCGAGCGCCGCGCGCACGAACTTGAGTTTGAGGGATGCGGCAGAAGAACTGGCGCCGATCAGGCCAAGGGTTTCGGCATCGACGGCGGCGGGATCATCGCCGATCAATTCCACGCCCGCGGCCACGGCCCCGATCGGCCCCGCCAAGTCATGGCACAGCCGGGTACAGAGAAGCCGGACCAGTTCCAAATCGCTGTCGTTCATCGCCCATCCCGCAAGTAGTTCCGGACTTTATCAGGCCCCCGAGCCTTCACAAAACCCACTAAAACCCGGTGAAGAGGGTTAAGATCATGCGCATGCAGCAGGAATTGGCTCCCGGGCAGATCGTCCGCAACCCGGCCCAGCCGGACTGGGGCCTGGGCCAGGTGCAATCGGCGGTGGGCGCGCGCGTGACCGTGAATTTCGAACACATGGGCAAAATGACGATCAATACCGCCGTGGTGACACTTGAAATAGTGGATGAAGGTTTGCGGTCGTGAACTTGTTTCGAGTCTCCTATATTCCGCGTCCCACCGGATGCCGCGTGACATGATCGACCCCTTCGGCCGCCCTATTTCCTATTTGCGCGTATCGGTCACAGACCGCTGCGACCTGCGCTGCGTCTATTGCATGACCGAGGACATGACCTTCCTTCCCAAGAAGGATCTCCTGTCCCTGGAAGAGCTGGACCGGGTGTGCGGCGCCTTCGTGTCCCTGGGCGTGCGCAAGCTGCGCATCACCGGCGGCGAGCCGCTGGTGCGCCGCGACGTGCTGTCCTTGTTCGAGAGCCTCGCCCGCCACCTCAAGAGCGGCGCGCTCGAGGAACTCACCCTCACCACCAACGGCACCCAGCTGGAGAAATACGCCGAGAGTCTGAGGGCGGCCGGTGTGCGCCGGGTCAACGTCTCGCTCGATTCCCTCGACCCCGAGCGGTTCCGCGCCATCACGCGCTGGGGCAATCACGCCCAGGTGATGGCCGGTGTCAAAGCCGCCAAGGCGGCAGGCCTCAAGGTCAAGATCAACTGCGTCGCCATGCGCGGCGTAAACGAAGAGGAGATCGACGATCTCGTGGCCTGGTGCGGCCATGAGGGGTTCGACCTGGTGCTGATCGAGACCATGCCCATGGGCGACATCGACGGCGACCGCACCTCGCAATATCTGCCGCTGTCGCTGGTGCGTGCGCGGCTGGCGCGGCGCTGGACCCTCGATCCGATTCCGGATGTCACCGGCGGGCCCGCGCGCTACACCCGCTGCGCCGAGACCGGCGGCCGGGTGGGGTTCATCACGCCCATGACCCACAACTTCTGTGAATCCTGCAACCGCGTGCGCCTGACCTGCACCGGTACTTTGTACATGTGCCTGGGCCAGGAGGACGCCGCCGACCTGCGCGCGCCGTTGCGCGCGAGCGAGGGCGACGAATTGCTGCTGGCGGCGATCCGTGAAGCCATCGGGCGCAAACCGAAAGGTCATGATTTCGTCATCGACCGCCGCCATAATCGCCCTGCGATCGGCCGAACCATGAGTGTCACCGGCGGCTAACTCCAACCCGGACAATCCCATGCCGTACGCCCGCGTGGCCTTCGTCGCCACCGATTCAAGCCCCGCGCAGGAGGGACTCAAGGCCCTGACCGCGCGTTACGGCCAGACCGCGCCCGAGGACGCCGACGTGATCGTGGCGCTGGGCGGCGACGGCTTCATGCTGGAAGCGCTCCACGCCTATATGAGCCTCAAGGCGCCGATCTTCGGCATGCACCGAGGCACGGTCGGCTTTCTCATGAACCGCTTTGATGAAGGCGATCTGATGGACCGCCTCGCTGCCGCCAAGGAAGTCACGCTGCATCCCTTGCGCATGACTGCCTTGACCGCCTCGGGCCAGACGGTCGAGGCGCTGGCGGTCAACGAAGTCTCCATGCTGCGCGAAACCCGCCAGGCGGCGAAACTCGCGATCTTCATCGACGGCCGCGAACGCATGAGCGAACTGGTGTGCGACGGCGCGCTGGTCTCCACGCCCGCCGGCTCCAGCGCCTATAATCTCTCGGTCCACGGGCCGGTGCTGCCGCTGAATTCCAACGTCCTGGCGTTGACGCCGATCAGCGCCTTCCGGCCCCGCCGCTGGCGCGGGGCACTTCTGCCGCATACCGCCCAGGTCAAGTTCAAGATCCTGGAGCCCGACAAGCGCCCGGTGAGCGCGGTCGCCGACCGCACCGAGGTCCGCAGCGTGGCGGAAGTTACCGTGCGCGAGGACCGCGCCATCGGTATGCGCGCCCTGTTCGACCCCGAGCACAACCTCGAGGAACGGATGGTCGCGGAGCAGTTCTCTCCCTGAGCGGTGTTTTTCCGACAGGAAAACGCGCAAACAAAAAGCCGCGTCCTACCAGTAAAATCCCGGGATGATCGCGGTGGGCATCTGCCCTTCCGCCGTTGCCAACGCCGTGGCCTTCGCGGGATCGGCGGGGGCGCCATAACTGGTCCCGAGCGCGGCCGCATGGATACCGCCGGTGCACCAGATCGAATCCAGTCCCGCGGCGTTGGCGCCTTTGACATCGGTTTCCAGCGCATCGCCCACCACGGCGATCTTGCGCGCGGGCAGGCCCAGCTGTTCCACGGCGAGATGATAGATCGCGGGATCGGGCTTGCCGCGATAGGCGACCTTGCCCCCCAGTTCCGTATAACGCACCGCCAGCGCACCGGCGCACATCACCGGATTGCCGGCGCGCATCACCACCATGTCGGGATTGGCACAGACCATGGGCAGATGCCTCCCGGCGGCCGCCTGCAACACCGGCTCATAGGTGGCCACGGTCTCGTGCAATTCCCCGGGCCCGGTGTTGAGCACGAAGTCGGCCGCGGCTAGATCGTGGACGATCTCGAGCCCGGTGTTGTCGAACACGCTCTGGTCGCGGGGCGGGCCGAGGTGGTAGCAGCGCCGGCCCAGGGCCTGGAAGAATGCGTCATCGCGCCGGATCAAGGCCTGGTTCACCGCTTCCCCCGACGACAGAACCTCGCCGTAGAGGTCGCGTTCCAAACCCATGCGCGTCATGGCTTCGACCAGGGCGTAGGCCCGGCGGGGCGCGTTCGAAAGCAATAGTGTCCGCTTGCCGGCGGCTTTCAGCGCAAAAAAAGTCTCGCGCGATGGCGGGTAGGGCGTGGCTCCGTCATGGACCAGCCCCCACAGGTCCAGGATAAAACCGTCGTACACCTCAGCCACGGCGCTGAGGCCGGCAATGGCGCGTAAAATTGTCATGGGCAGGCTGGGCGGACGTCCGGTTGGAGGAGGAAAACCGAGGATTGGCCCCGTGGTGCCCGTGAAGGCCGGCCCTGGTCAATGCCTTTTACCCGCCGCCCCCATCCAGCCCCAAAACGCCCCGGTTGCCCGAGCGCGCCGGTCCTCCGACCCCAAGCTGAGCCCTCTATTTTCTTCGTGTTGTCCCTACAACCGGTTATATTCCCGGAAAAATGGAACTTGTTGCAGCAGTTGTAGCCCCTTGCGTAGTGATCCCAAGCTTTCCACGCGTGGCCTCGCCCGCCTGATCGAACAGGTCGGCAAAGCCGCGTACAACCTAGGTTATACGCCCGGGCTGAATCCAGCCCAGTGGGCGGCCTTGCGTTATTTCGACGAAGCCACCCACGAACGCCAGACCGTCACCGGATTCGCGCAGTTCCAGGGCACCACCAAGGGCACGGCCTCACAGACCGTCGCGGCCTTGGTGCGCAAAGGCTATCTCCGCCGCGTTGGCGACAAACAGGACCGGCGCGTGCACCGGCTGGTGCTCACCGAACAAGGCGAAGAGATTTTGCGCAGCGACCCCTTGCAGCAGCTCAGCCGCGCGCTCGAAGCCCTCACGCAGGAAGAGCGCTGGAGCTTGGCCGTCAGCATGGAAAAGGTTCTGCGTCAGCTGATCCACGTCTAACGTGGATGGCGGGCTCAGTCCGACAGGACTGTGTCCACGGCCTTCAAGAGCTCGGCTTTCTCGAACGGCTTGTAGATCACCACATTGGCGCCGAAGGTCGCGGCCAGGGGCGCCGTATAAGTGAGCGGCGCATTGGGCGCGCCGCCCGAAATCACCACCACCGGAATCGCATTGCCGGCGCCGCGAATCTCTTTCAGCAGGGCGATCCCGTCCATGCCGGGCATCCAGATGTCGGTGACGATCAGGTCGAACTTGCCTCCGGCGAGCAGCTTGAGCGCCTCCTTGCCGGACGGCGCCTCTTCGAGGGTATGACCCGCGGTCGCGAGAATCTCGCGTACCGTCATGCTCACCTCGGGCGAATCCTCCACCAGCAGGATGTGCGCCATTTTGTGCTCCAAACCCCTTGGCCAACCGCGCTGCCGGAGATTCTCGCCGACGCGCCGCCATATTTATCTATTTTATATATCCCCCGCCGGTATCAACCGTCGGTGGCGACGGGGATGTATACCATCGCCGTCGTTCCCTTATCAACTTCACTGTCCACTTTGAGCGCGCCGCCCCAGCCCGCGACGATGGAGTAGACCACCGAGAGGCCCAACCCGGTGCCACGGCCCGCGAGCTTGGTGGTGAAGAACGGCTCGAAGATGCGCGACAGCGTGTAGGGGTCCATTCCGCAGCCCTTGTCGCTCACGGCCAGCCTGATCCAGCGGCCGGCGGTGAGCGTCAGCGGCGCGGCGGTGGGCTGGTCGAGTTCGATCTCGCCGAGCGTCACCATGACCTCGCCTTCGCCGTCCATGGCGTCGGCGGCATTGGTCACCAGGTTCAGGACCACTTGCGACACCTGCGTCGGGTTGACCACGGCGCGCGCGTCGCCGCAGTCCAACGTCTGATTGAGATGAATGCCCGGCGGCAGGCCGCTGTGCAGGAGGTGCAGCGCGTCGCCCACCAGGTCGGCGATGGGATACGGCGCCAGCTGCGGCGCGTCGCGGCGGGCAAATGTCAGCACCTGCCGGACGACATCGCGCGCCTTGCGGCCGCTCGACGCGATGACCTCGAAATACTTGCGGACCTTGGCGGGATCCTTGTCCGCGATGTCCCGGCCCAGGTCGGACAACGCCAGCATGGGCTGCAGCAGGTTATTGATTTCGTGGGCGACGCCGCCGGACAGCTGGCCGAGCGCCTCCATCTTCTGGGATTGCAGCAGGGATTCCGCACGCTGCCGGTCGACCGTGATGTCACGCAGGTTCAACACGAACACGGTCGCGTCCCGGCCCGGATGATCGCGCACCGGCGCGATCTCGATCTGCGCCAGGAACTGGCCGCCGTCACGGCGCAGGCAGGTGAGTTCGAAGGCGCCGCTGACCGAAGCGCGCAAGGTCTGCACCACCCGCGCCCACCCCGCGCCGAGCTGGCCTTCGGGCGTAAGGGTCTCGATGCCGCGCTCGCTCAAGGACGAGGTGTTGTGGCCGGTGAGGCGCTCGAATTCAGCATTCACGTAGAAGAACTCAGGGCTCTCGCCGTCGGTGGTGACGACGCCCACGCCGATCGGGGAGGCGTCGAGGGCTTCGTAGAGGATGGTGTTGCGGCGGAGCAGGCTTTTCAGTTCCTGCTCGTGCTGCTTGGCCTCGGTGATGTCCTGGCAGGTGCCGAAGGTGGCGTAAGGCTCGCCGTCGGAATCGAACAGCACGCGCGCATCCTTGCGCAGCCAGCGCACCGCGCCGTCCTTGCGGATGATGCGGAACTCGACCCCGCGCACGGGCTTGCCGTCGATCTGGTTCTGCTGCGTGCGGTCGTAGAGTTCGCGGTCGTCGGGATGGATCATGTCCCGGTAGCGCTCGAGCGTGACGATGCCGCCCGGCGGCATGCCATGGATGGCATAGACCTGCGGCGACCAGTGCATCTTGCCGGTGTCCCAATACAGCTTATAGGTGCCGAGCTGGGCGATGCGGGTGGCTTCCTCGAGCCGCGCCTCGCTTTCGCGGATCTCGAACTCGGCACTTTTCATGTCGGTGATGTCGGTGGCCATCACCGCGCGCAGGGTTTGCTTCCCGACCGTCAGCGGGAAACTCTCCACTAGGTACCAGAGAGACCCGAATGGCTGGACGAAGCGCGCGTGCTCGGCCGTGCCGATGCGTTCGGCGCGCTCGCGGAACAGGCGGAAGGCGCCGTCGGGGGCGTGGCCGATCACCGCCGCCACGGGTGCCGCCAGGAGCTGCTCGGCGCGCAGGTTGGCGGCGGCGATTTCACCCTCAGGCCCGAACACCGCCGCCGCCGACGGCAATGCGTCCAACAAGCGCTGGGCGTCGAGCGCAGAAAGGGTGGCTTTGGGACGGAGTGGTGTGACCGGCACGTTCATGAGTATCCACGCAACCACTGTAGCGACTCAATACCAATCAGAGCCTAACAGGGATAGAGGTCAGCACCAAATGGCCAACCGCGCCAGCGGACAGGGCGTTAACCTTTAGCGGCTCATGAGATCGTCCCTACCGGGACAGGCCAATGAAATCCGTCCCTACCGGGACAGGCCAATGAAATTCGTCCCTACCGGGACAGGCGAACGCGGAACGGCTTGATCATCCGCCGCACCTCTTCCTCGGGGGTGAGCGGCTTGGCCGGGGTTTCCGGCTCCGGGAACAAAGGCTCGCCATAGCCCAATTCCCGCTCGTAAATGATGCTCTCGAGGTAATCCGCGACGCCGGAAAGCTCGGCCTTGCGCTTGCTGTCCAGGCCCGCGGCCCGGCGGATATCCGCCGCCGCTTTCATGATTAGAACCGCCGCTTCCTCGGACTTGTTGCTCACGCGTGCTTTTCCCTCTCCGGGCTCCTCGGGGCGCACAAGCGTTCAAGACTAGAACCCCAGGACGGCTCCGTAAAACCTTAGACGTTCGGCACGCGGTTCTGTTGCATAGACTCCGCAAAATGAGGTGTTTTTCAACCCCCGGTATGTGACGTTGCCCGTGACGGGCTTGGGGGCACGCGATGACGGGAGGGTGGAGTCGCTACTGGGCCGCCTGGAGCTGGCGTTCCTCGAGCGGCAGGTAGACCGCGAAACAGGCGGGATGGCCGCCGCCGGCCTCGGCGCCGCCCTCGATGGCACCCGCCTCGATCACAACCGTTCCCCGCCAGCTGCGCGCCAGGCCCAGGACCACCGAGAGGCCCAGGCCCGTGCCCTTGCCCTGGGGCTTGGTGGTGAAGAACGGCTCGAACACCTTGTCGATATTCTCCCGGGGAATGCCGGGGCCGGTATCGGTCACCGCCAGCCGGCAATAGGCGCCGGGCGCGAGGCCGAGATTGCGCGCCGCGTCGCCCTCGAGCGCGACGGCGGCAGCGCTGACCACAATCCGGCCGGGCGCGGCGGCGTCGTTCTCACCGATGGCTTCGGCGGCGTTGGTGACCAGATTGGTCAGCACCTGCATCAGGCCGGTGCGATCGACGCGGGCGAACAGGTCGCTGCTGCCGCAATCGACCGCCAGATCGATGGCCGGCGGCAAGGTGCCGCCCAGGAGTTCGGTGGTCTCGCGCACGGCGTCGCGGACATTGACGCTTTCGCGCACCGGCGGGCTCTTGCGCGCGGAGGTTAGCACGGTGCGCACGATCAGGGTGGCCTGTTCGGCGGCGCGGGCGATACGGCTGAAATACTGGCGCGTGTCGGAGGCGGACGCGCCCCCACCTGTACCGGTGCCCGCGCCGAAGGCGGCGTAGATCATGATCGGCTGAAGGAGATTGTTGATCTCGTGCGCGAGGCCGCTCGCGAGACGCCCGAGCGCCTCGCCTTTGCGCCGGTCCTCGTCGCGCTCCTGCTGCTGGCGCAGGTCGGTGACATCGGTGCCGGCGCCGCGGTAACCCAGGAACGTCCCGCCAGCGTCGAAGTTCGGGTTGGCGCTGACGCGCACCCAACGCAGCCGGCCCGCGGCGTCGGCGGCCGGCACCACCAGGTTGCGGAACTTGGCGCGGCCCCGGATGGCCTCGCGCAACGTGGCGGCATCGGCGTTCTCGCCGCGCGACGCGCCGGCATCGTCCAGGAAGCCGATCGGGCTGCCCGCCTCCCCCGCAAAGGCGCCGCCGCTAATCATGGCGACCCGGCCCTCGGCGTCGGATTCCCAGATGTAGTCGCCGGAACACTCGACGATGTCGCGCAGACGCTGTTCGTCTTCCTTGATGGTGGCCTCGGCGGCGCGCATCGCGGTCATATCCTGGGCGATCCCGAACAGGCGCGCATTGCCCCCGAGTTGTCCCTCCAGCCGGCGCCAGCCGTACTGCATGTCGCGGAGACGGCCGTCCGGCAGCTGCACGCGTACCTCGACGGTGCCGGTGGCGGGCGGCGCATCGAGCGGCCCCCAGAACGCCACCAGGCGCGCACGGTCCTCGGGCACGACCAGTTCCAGGAGAGCCTCGCGCGAGGGATCGAACACGCCCGGCACCACCCCGTGCATCGCGTACATGTTCTCGGACCAGGTGTAGACGTTGGTGGTGAGATCGCGGTCGAAGTGGCCGATACCGGCGATGCGCTGGGATTCGATCAGGTTGCGCTCGGAATTGACTAGGGCCAGCTGGGCGGCCTGCTCGGTCTTGATGCGGGTAAGCTGCCACCAGGTCAGCCCCACGATCAGCAATATCCCGGTCCCGCCGGCGACCCCGAGGATCAAAGCCGCGGCCGACCACGCCGAAAGCGCGCTGGTCCAGAGCGATGACACCGTGACCACCACCGGGTAGCGCGGGCTGGCCATGAAGGCGCTCAGGCGCTCGCCGCCGCCATCGACAGGATTCGTAACGCGATAGACCTCGCTGGTGGCGTTGGCGAGCCGCTGGGTGAACAGGACCGAGTTTTTGTAGGAGCGGCCGATATTGGAGGTCTGCGGCTGGTTCACCAGCAGCATGCCGTTGCGCTTCAATAGGCTCACGCCCAGGTACCGCCCCGGCAGCAGGCCCGCGAACATCTGCGCCAAAGTGTCGACCTTGACCGCCACCGCGCAGATGCCGACGAACCGGCCATCCGGCGCGCGCACCTTCTTGGTCATCGCGATCGACAGGCCGCTATCCGAAGTGATCGGATCGGTCAGGTATACCGACGAACCGGTGACGTCGATATCGCGGTGATACTGGAAGAACCCCCGGTCCGAGAGATCGGTTCCGGGAGGGGCCGCGTGCAGCTTGCCGTCGTCGCCGCGCAGAACCCGTTCCCGGCTAACGCCGTCGGGGCCGATCAGGGTCACCGAATTGACAAATGGCCAATCGCCGGCGATGGCGATGAATCCGTCGGTGAGTGTGCCGTCGCGGGAGCGCTCGCCCTCGCGCACCTCCGCCGCCGCCTGGTCGAGGATCAGTTCCAGGGACTGGAGCGTCGCGTCGCTGCTGGCCGCGAAGATCTGCACCAACTGTGCGATGTCGCGCCGCGCGGTCTGCACCGCGGCGCCATAGCTGTGCCAGATCTGGTACGTGGTGATGGCCGCGATGACCACCACGGCGATCGACGCCGCGATCACCGTGCGCTGCCGCGAATTCGTATGGTGCGACGTGGTCATGCCCCATATTCCCCGTGCCCACTTTCGCAGGAAACGACGGAAAACGCAGCCCACCCCGGCACGTAAAAAACCCCTGCGATTCCAGGGTGTTGACAGTGCCCCCTGGACCTTTGCGTGAGGCATTCCTATTTTTCGAGCGAAACCAGCGTGCCGGATATGGAAGCCAAACAGGCCAAATTCACCATCGGACAGGTCGTCAAGCACCGGATGTTCTCGTTCCGGGGCGTGATCTTCGATGTCGACCCGGAATTCGCCAACACCGAGGAATGGTGGCTGGCGATCCCAGAGAACATGCGCCCGCGCAAGGACCAGCCGTTCTACCACCTGCTCGCCGAGAACGCGCAGACGCACTATGTCGCCTATGTCTCGCAGCAGAACCTGCTGGCCGATGAATCGGGCGAACCCGTGCAGCACCCCGAGGTCGCCGACTATTTCGGCGAGTTCAAGGGCGGGCAGTACGTGATCCTGTCTTCTCACGCGAACTAGGTTCCGGCCGCAAATCTAACGTTTGGATTCCGGCGGCCGACTGCTTAGGTTAGCGCCGCATAAAACGCCCCCAGCAAGGAGAGACCCACATGGCGATCAAGCAAGGCGACAAGCTGCCCGACGGCAAGTTCAAGGTCATGGGCGCCGAAGGCCCCAAGGAAATCACCGTTGACGAGGTGTTCAAGGGCAAGAAGGTGGTGGTGTTCTCGGTGCCGGGCGCGTTCACGCCGACCTGCTCCAAGCAGCACCTGCCCAGCTACCTCGCCAACTACGACAAGATCAAGGCCCAGGGCGTGGACACCATCGCCTGCATGTCGGTCAACGACGTGTTCGTGATGGACGCCTGGGGCAAGGACAAGGGCGTCGGCGACAAGATCCTGATGCTCGCGGACGGCAGCGGCGACTATGCCAAAGCGCTCGGTCTGGAATTCGACCTGACCAAGGCCGGTCTCGGCATGCGCGGCAAGCGGTTCTCGATGGTCGTGAACAACGGCACCGTCGAAAAGCTCAACGTCGATGAAACCGGCTATTCGCTGTCCAGCGCCGAAAACACCTGCGGCATCGCCTAAGCCGCGCGCCTTTCGGAAGGGGCGTCGCCTGCCCGGGCGGCGCCCTTTTTATTTGCCAGCCCCTTTTGCCATCGGTGCGCGCTCGCCCGGCTTGCTGATAGCCCCGATTCCGCCCTAACGTAGCCGGGGGAAAATCCAGGAGTTTCGATGTCTCTTCCCGATCCCGCCTTCTGGCGCGGCCGGCGCGTGCTGGTGACCGGCGCCACGGGCTTCAAGGGCGCGTGGCTTTCGCTCTGGCTCACCCGCATGGGCGCGGTGGTCACGGGCTATGCTCACGCCCCCCGGGATGACGGGATTTATGCCGCCAGCGGGATTGCTCCGCGCCTCACGCCGGTCCTCGCCGACATCCGCCACGACGCGGTGCTGCGCCAGTGCATGCACCTGATGCGCCCGGAGGTGGTGTTTCATCTCGCCGGCGCCGGGACGAATGCGCCGGCGGCCGAACTCTATGAAGTAAACACGCTGGGCACCGTGAAGCTGCTCGAGGAAGCGCGCCGGGCGCGGAGCGTGCGGGCGGCGGTGATCGTCACCTCCGACGCGGTTTACGACGCCGCGGGCGGCGTGTTCGACGAGAACGGCCATCTGGGCGGACGCGGGCCGTACGGCGCGAGCAAGGCCGCCATGGAACTGGCGGTCGCGGCATTCCGTGCGCACATCGGTGCGGACCATCGCCTCAAGATCGCGACGGCGCGCACGAGTTGCGCCATCGGCGGCGGCGACTGGACCGCGGATCGCCTGACGCCCGATGCCATGCGCGCGTTCACCGCCGGCAACCCGTTCCAGGTGCGCACGCCCGACGCCGAGGGCCAATGGCTTTATGTGCTGGACGCGCTCGCGGGATACCTGACGCTGGCGGAACGGCTGCATGACGATCCCGATGCCGGCACGGCCTGGAACTTCGGCGGCAGCGAACCCACCACGGTCAGCGCGCTCGCCGACATGCTGGTGGACGCCTGGAACGCCGACGACTGGCGGGAACCGCGCGCCGCATGGGAGCCCACTTATAACGGCGCCCCGGCGCCAGCCATCATTCTCGACAGCTCCAGGGCTGGGCGGATTCTGGATTGGGCGCCGCGCTACACCCTCGACCGGGCCGCGGCCGCGGCCGTGGCCTGGCATGCCGCCCAGGCGCACGGCGAGCACATGGCCGACGTCTCGGGGCACATGCTGGACGACTATCTCGAGTCCTGAGCCGGCGTTTTTCCTTTTCCAGCCTCCCGCGAGGATGCTCTAACGTGGGGGCATGACCGGCGGCAAACCCCGTTTTCTCCAACTCAACACTTTCTATCCGGCTTACCTGCGCGACTTCTACGCCGCGCATCCAGGGCTCGCCGACGCGCCGTATCGGACGCAGCTGAACGCCCTGCTGGATGACGGATTTTCCGGCCCGCACATGATGACACGGGGTATGGCCGAACGCGGCTGGGAAACCTTCCACGTCATCGCCAATGCCGTGGAAATGCAAAAGCGCTGGCTCAAGGAAAGCGACATGTCGTTCTCGGAGCCGCTCAACACCGCATTCATTGCCGCGATGCAGATCGAGATGTTCAGGCCGAACGTGATTTACATCCTCGACCCGTGCGCCTTCGACAGCAAATTCATCCGCCAGATCCCCACCCGGCCTGACGTGGTGACTGGCTGGCGCGGCTTCCCGATACCGCCTGGGACAGATTGGTCGGAAATGGATGTGATCTTCACCAGCTTCGACGCCATCGCCGCCGCGGCGCCGCAATTCGGCGCGCGCAGCGTCCTGCGGCATTACCCGGGCTTCCCGGCTGACGCCCCTGCGCCCGGGAACGAAGCGCACGATTGCGACGTGATCTTTTCGGGTTCGGTGACAAGCCATCATCGCAACCGCATCAACCTCCTGTACGACGTCTGGCGCGCGTCCCAGGGGGAAGGCGGTGCGCCGTTCCGTTTTCATCTGCATATGCCCGATGTCTCCGCGCTGCATCCCGACATGCACGGCGCCAACCGTGGCAGCCTGTGGGGCAACGCGATGCTACGAGCGTTGGGCCGGGCGCGGATCACGCTCAACATCGATATCGATGCGTTCGCCGCGCAACCGCCCAACATGCGCCTGATCGAAGCCACCGGCGCGGGGGCTTTCCTGCTTACCAGCCACCACGAGGATCTCTCCCGGTTTTTCGTTCCGGGCAAGGAGATCGAGACCTTCCGCAACGGGCCCGAATTGATCGGCAAGATCCGGCGTTATCTCGCGGACGAGCCGGCACGCCACGCCATCGCAGCCGCGGCCAGGGCGCGCTGCCTGGCCGACCATGGCCTCGCGCGAACGACCGACGCATTCAATGCGATGGTCACCGGCAAACTGGCCGGGGCGGCGGCGCCTCGCTGACGTTCATGCGGGCTCCGGCGCGATATATGCGCCAATGAACTGGCCGATAACGAAATCAACCACATCCTGGGTGACGTGAATGCGGTCGGCCTTCCACGCCGTGTCCGGATGCGTGGACATCACCATCTCGTAGCTCGGGAAATAGTCGGCGTTGTCGTGGCGCGCGCAGAACGCATCCGCCGCGGCGCGCAAGGTGGATTTGGAATAGGTGTTGGCGGTGATGACGTCCTGCGCGGTGAACGTGGTGTTGAGCGGCACCGGAGACACCGTGACCACGAATTTCATGTCGGGACGCACCTTACGCACGATCAGCTGGTAAAGCTCTTCGAGCGAGTCCAGCACGTCGGTATAGGTGGCGTTGAAGAACCGGAAACGATCCGGCCACTTCTTGATCAACAGCGGCGGCGGCGCGAAGTTCAGGACCGTGCCGGTCTCCGCGTCCAGCCAGGTCTCGGTCAGGCCCAATGTCAGGAAGACCGCGCTGGTCTGTCGCACTTCCTGAGTGGCCTTCTCGATCAGGAAGCGCACCGTCAGGCTGTCCTTCAGCCCGTGCATGCCGGTGTCCTTGGCCTGCGGGTCGTACCAGCGGTCTTCGTCGACCTGGATCAGCCCCTTGTGCGGCGCCGTGTATCGTTCCGGCTCCAGCACCCTTTGGAATTCGTTAAGCATCGACAGCGGCGAATACTTGTTCAGGACCGCCCGGACGATGACGCGATAATGCAGCGGCGCGTTCAGCGACGCCCGCGCCAGTTCGGCGGCCTTGGGATTGAGCAATTCGAGGGGGAAATCGAATTTCTCAGGCAGGACCCGCAACCCGCTTTCGACGAGCGCGTGCTCGACGTTGCGCGCGAAGCACGACCCCATGGTGAAGATGGAGTCGGCGCGTGTCAGTTTGAACTTGGGACACACCTTGATCCCCACCGGCGCACGCGTTTGCAGCCGCTGGGTGGCACCGTTGGGCCCGCCGTTGAAGCGATTATGGGAGTTGGCGGTCGCTTCCTGCAGCGCCTGGGCCCCGGTCCGCAAATCGCTCGAGGGAGGTGATGTCATCGTCTCAAACCTCAGCTTTGAGCCAGACGGCGTAGCGCTTGAGCCCGGCCTTCAAATCGGTCCGCGGCGTGAATCCCAAGGCGCGCAGCCGCGTGATGTCGGCCTGGTAGTGTCGGGGATCGCCGGCGCGGGCCTGGCCGTTGAAGGTGATCCGGACCTGCGCGCCGAGGCTGTCCGCGAGCATTTCCGCAAAAGCATCGACGCGGGTGGCAACCCCGGTCCCGCCGTTCACGACCAGCGGCGTCGCGAAGGGTGTATTGGCGAGGAATACCGTCAGGGCCGCCACGTCATCGACATCGAGGAAATCCCGAGTCTCGGCGCCGGTACCGGACAATTCGATATGCGGGCCGCCCGCGAGTACTTTCAAACCCAGTTCCCAGGGCAATTGCTTGCGCAAGCCGGGGCCGTAGACCGAGAACAGACGCACCACCGCGATCCGGAGGCCGCGGTTCGCAGCATCCAGGCACAACTGTTCCGCCGCCAGTTTGTGACGTCCGTAGGGCGAAACCGGATTGGGCGCGCGGCCTTCCGCCAGCGGCACGGCGTCGGCGGCGCCATAGATCGCGGCGCTCGAAGGGAACACCACTTTGGTGGAAGGCGCGTTCGCGGCCAGAAAATCGAGCAGCTCCTTGGTCGCATCCACGGTGTCGCGCTGGGACGCGGCGGGATCGCGCACGGACTCACCGACGGAACTGCCGCCCGCGCCGTGAAACACCAGCGCAGGCGCACCGGCGACGTCTAGCGCCTTGGCGAAGGTTGCGGAGGAAAGCGCGCCCGCCACATGGATGCCGGGCGGCGCGGCGCGGCGGTCGATCCCGACCACGGACCAGCCGTTGTCCGCGAGGTGCCGGGCGACATTGCCCCCGATGAACCCTGCCGATCCGGTGACCCAGGCGACCGGTTTTCCCTGCGTCGCCATCTAGATTGCCTTCACGTCGAACACCATCAGTTGCGGCCGGGTAAAGAATTTGGCCGTGCCCTGCTGGAAGCGGTTGCGCAAGGCCTCTTCCCAGAACGCTTGCACGGTGCCTTGGGGATTTTTGGCGAGCAGATCGTCGATCTGCGCCGTGAGATGCGCGATCTCCGGCGGCCCGGGATCTTCCTGGTAGGTGCCGAGCGTGTTGTTGGCGTAACCCGAAGGCACCACGGCGCGCAATCCGAACCCCGCGATCTCGATCGCCTCGACATAGTGCGAAGCCGGATAGGACCATTCGTAAAGACCGTAAGGCTGGCAGTACGGGTGGTTCGCGAACAGGCCGTAGAGTTCCTGCGGCGTGTCGGCGAACTGCTCGCGGAAAGCAAACCAGCGCGCGCGAGCGGTCAGCTTCTGGCGGATCGACGCGGCGGCCTGTGCGATGTTCAGGAAGTGGTGAATGCAATTCTTGGTGACAATCACATCGTAGGTGTCGGACCCCGCGTGCCAGGCCTTGAGGTCGTTATGGATGCGTAAGCCCTTTGCGTCCTCGCGCGAGCGCAGGTAGCCCGTGCCGGTGGTGAATTGGCCGTTGGGCTCCAGCAGCGAAACATTGGTGTACCCCGACGTGTGCAGCGCCCACGCCAGGAAGCCGGCGCCGCCGCCGATCTCCAGAATGCGTGCATCGCGGCCGACTCCGAAGGTATCGAGAATTTTCCGGATGGTGCGGAATTCCAAGCCGCGCGCGAAGCGCGCGAAGGCGCTGTCCCGGTCCTTTTCCAGATAGATGCTTTGGAGCAGCTTCTGGATCGCCGCCGCCGGGTCGTTTTGTTGAGCGGTGATCACCTGCTCATGACGCTCGGGATTTTCTTCG
>JAIBCD010000046.1 GCA_019694335.1 Rhodospirillaceae bacterium
CCCCGACCCCCAACGAACTCGCTGCCATCGATTACATGGACGGTAAGCTCAACGAGAAACTCGGCGAGCAGAAAATCGCGCTCGCCCAGTACAAGAAGGCCGAAGAGAGTCCGAGCCTGATGTACAGCGTGCTCGCCACCCGCGACCGCATGGAGATGGAGCATCGCCTCGGCACGCTCTCGACGCCCGACTTGATCGAGGGCCTGGAGAAATTGCGCTACCGGTGGCGCGGCGACGACACCGAACTCGACCTCCTGCTGCGCCTGGCGGATCTGTACTCGGAAGAAAAGGAGTACGGCACGGCGCTGCGCACCCTCAAGATCACCACCTCGTATTTCGCCAACGACCCGCGCGTCGACGAAGCGGCCGCGAAGATGCGCAAGATCTTCGAGACCCTGTATCTCGAGGACGGCGCCGACAAGATGACGCCCGTGGCCGCCATCGGCCTGTTCGACGAATTCCGCTCGCTGATCCCGCCCGGCGAGAAGGGCGACGAGATGATCCGGAAAATCGCCGACCGCCTGGTGGCGGTGGACCTGCTGGATCAGGCGGCGCTGGTGCTGGAACGCCAGATTCAGTTCCGCGTCACCGGCGTCGACCGCGCCCGTATCGGCGCGCGTCTCGCCCTGGTTTACCTGCTCAACCGCATGCCGCAGAAGGCCATCGACGTCCTGCACGACACCGCGTCCGCCGAGGCGGGCCGCGACCTCAACACCCAGCGCCGCCGCCTGGAAGCGCGCGCGCTCACCGACCTGGGCAAGGTCAACGAAGCCATGCTGCTGCTCGGCACCGACACCACGCCGGAAACCCGCCAGCTCCGCGCCGAGGTCTACTGGCGCGCGCAGGATTGGCCCAATGCCGCGCGCGCCCTGTCCGAGCTGGTGCCCGAGGCCGACGTCAGCACGCTGTCCGACGCCAACGCGCGCCTGGTGCTGGATTGGGCGACCGCCCTCACGCTGGCGGGCGACGAGCGCACCCTGGTGCGTGTCCGCCAGCGCTACACCGGCCCGATGTCCAGCACGCCCTACAAGGATGTGTTCAACCTGATCACCACGCCGCGCGAACGCGGCCAGATGGACGCACAACAGATGCGCGCCCAGATCCAGCAGGCCGAGCAGTTCAAGTCCTTCCTCGTGGAATATAAGGACATGATCGGCCAGAAACCGCTGAGCGCGATCAACTAGATGCACCGCTGTCCTTTCATCTTGGCGCAGGTTTGCCGTGCGCGCGACATGATCGGCCAGAAGCCCCCGAGCACGATCAACTGATTCCGTCCGCGGATATCGTCGATATTCCGCGCGCCGGCGGCCTGCCGCGGGCGTTGCTCGACCTCAACAATGCTTTCGCGCAAGAACTGTCTTTCCTGACACCGGAGAAAGCGGCGCACCTGGTCGCCATGGCGCGCGTGGCGGCGCGGATCGGTGACGCTGACGCGCTGTTGCTGGCCTTCGATCAGGACGCGGCCTACGACAATCCGAATTTCGCCTGGTTCAAGGCGCGCTATCCGCGCTTCGTCTATGTCGACCGGATCGTGGTGGCGCCGGCGGCGCGCGGGCGGGGCCTTGCCAAGGCGCTGTATCTCGATCTGTTCCGGCGCGCGCGCGGCCATGAGCGGGTGGTATGCGAGGTCAATGCCGATCCGCCCAACCCGGCCTCCGACGCCTTCCACGCGGCTTTGGGATTTGAGGCCGTGGGCGGCGCCCAGCTCCTCAACACGGACAGGCCTGCTTCCGGTAAGCCCACCTCCGGTAAGCCCACTTCCGGTAAGAGGGTGCGCTATTTTTCCCGGGCCCTTGCTCTAGAATGAGGCCATGACCGAGGCCGTGAAACCTTCCGTCCTGGGACGGATCAACGCCTGGACCGAGCGCCGCGAAGGCGAGCTGCGCCACAGCGTGCCGGTCACCGCCGCCGCGCTGTTCGCTTTCGCGGTGGCCGAGACCTTGGCGCTGCCGCAGGGCTACTGGGCGGTTTTCACCGCCGTGCTGGTGACGCAGGCGTCGGTCGGCGGCTCGGTCAAGGCGGCCCTGGATTGGCTGGTCAGCACCCTCGGCGGCGGCGCCTATGCCGCCGCGGTCGGTACGGCGGTCCATTGGCTTGACCCCACGGCCGACGCGTTCTCGGTCGCGGTCGGTCTGGGCGTGGCGCTGACGCCATTGGCCTTCCTGGCGGCGGTGCGGCCTACGTTCCGGTTCGCGCCGGTCACCGGTGTCATCGTCATCCTGGTGGCGCCGGTTCAACATCTCTCGCCGCTGGAGTCCGCGATCAACCGCCTCACCGAAATCAGCATCGGCGGGGCGGTCGGGCTCGTGGTCTCGCTGATGATTCTGCCGGCGCGCGCCTCGGGCATCCTCAACCAGGCCGCCGCCCGGGCGCTTGATAATTTCGCCGCGGTGTTGCCGCTGCTGCTGAGGTTCGACCGTGCCTATATCCAGCACGATCTCACCGCCAGGCACGACGCGGCGCTCAACCACCTCGCCAAGCTCACCCTGGCGGTGGAAGAGGCCAAGCGCGAACGCGCGAGTTTCCTCTCCAACGAACCGGATCCCGAGCCGGTATTGCGCACGCTGCAGCGTTTGCGCGCCGACATCATCATGTTGGGGCGCGCTACCGCCGAGCCGCTTCCGGACACATTCCACGATCGCCTGGCGGAGGCCCTGCGTGGCGCGGTCGAGGCAATCGCCGCGAGCTTCCGGGGGATCGGCGCAAGCCTGGAGGACCGCAGGCCACCGCCCAGCCTGATGCCGGTGGAAAAAGCCCTGGCCCACTATGCTCATGAAGTCGCCGAAGTGCGCGAAGCCGGCCAAACGCGCGGGCTCGCGGGGGAGGCGATTGGGCGCACCTTCGCGGTGGGATTCGCGCTCGAGCAGTTGAAGATAAATCTAAAGGATCTCGCGAGCCGCACGGCGGAACGCGCGCGGAAGAAGCAGCCAAGCGCGGCATAGTGAGTTTTCGGCTGCGGCGCGCGCGGAAAAAGCCAGTCAGTTCCGCAAACTAAACACGATCGGAACTACCAGCTGGATTCGATCGCCGGCGACATCCGCCGGCGGCGCGGGCAGGGGTGCCGCGCGTGCGAGCAGCGCCAGGCCTTCTTCATCCAAAGACGGGAAGCGTGAGCTGCGTTCCACCTGCGACGACAGCACATTGCCGTGGCGGTCCATCACGAAGCGTACATAGACCGTGCCTTGTTGATGGCGCTGGCGCGCGACTGTCGGATAGCGCAGGGCCGCGTTGATGTGGCGCAGCATCACCGTCTCGTATTTCTCGGCCTTATAGACCGGCGGCGCGGGTTCGGCGCCCTTGGGCGCGATCGAGATCGCCGTGGTGACCTGTTGCGGCGGCGGCGGCGCGTCCTGGATTACGTCGGGCATGAACGGCAGGGTGATGGCCACTTGCGGCTGCACCAGGGTGGGCCGCGGCGGCGGCAATTCCTCGGATTTGATTTCCGGGGAGGCGATGTTGACCACCATCAACGGGCCGGCCTTGGTGGGCAGTTCAACTCCCGCGGCCAGGATCAGCGCGACCACCGCCGCCTGGATGCCGATGGCCGCCGCGATACTGACCAAGCGGCGCCCTGGATTGACCCGCGGCGCGGCGCGCTCGCCATAGACTCCGCCGAAACCGCGCACGGGCAATGACTTGCGTCGCTCGCGGCTGATGCCGGTGGGGTCGGGCTGCCAGGAAGGAGAAGCGAGGCCCGCGGAAGGCGTCATCTGATTCATGATGATTATGCTACTGAAACTCAGTATCAATGAAAATGAGAATCATTATTATATGACAGATTGTCCTCCGCAACTTGCCAGCAGCGCGGTTAAGGAAATAGATCCTGCTTTATCAAAGAGATGACATCCCACTTGCCAATTCCTTCATATGATAATAAGAATTATTATCATTATTGGATAAGGCATGGGGCTTTCTAAAATGCGTGCATCTGGTGTTTGGAACAGCGGTGGTTCCGGTATGGAGGCTCAATATTTCCTGGCGAACCGCCGGGTTTGGGCGACCGGCACCGCCATCGGTCTGGCCTTGGCCTGTGCGGGTGCTGCCCGCGCCGCGGAACCCACCACCCTGCAGCTTGGGCCCGCGACCATCGAAGACACGGCGATCAACGAAAAGAACGCCCTCAACAAGAAGCCGGCGGTGAACCAGCCGACCACCAGCCTGCAGGACACGCCCCAGGCGGTGGCCGTGGTCGGTGAGGAGACCATGAAGCAGCAGGCGACCACCACCTTGGGCGAGGCGCTGCGTAATGTGCCCGGCATCACCATCGCCATCGGGGAAGGCGGCACGCTCGCCGGCGACCAGTTCAAGATCCGCGGCTTCGACGCCAAGGACGACGTCTATCTCGACGGCCTGCGCGACTTCGCGTCCTACACCCGTGACAGCTTCGCCTACCAGGAAGTGCAGGTGATGAAGGGCCCCTCGGGCCTGATGTTCGGCCGCGGCACCACCGGTGGCGCCATCAACACCGTGTCGAAGACCCCGGTCTCGCGCACCTTCGTCAATGGCCATATCGAAGGCGGCAACGGCGCACATGCGCGCGCCACCGCCGACGCCAACTACCAGATCTCCGAAGGCGTCGCCGCGCGCGTGGCGCTCATGTACACCAACACCGGCGTCGTCGACCGCGACATGGTGTTCTCGCACCGCTGGGGTATCGCCCCGTCGCTGGCCTTCGGCCTGGACAGCCCCACGACGCTGACCTTGTCCTACATCCACCAGCACGCCAACGGGCGCCCGGACTACGGCATCCCGGTGTCGATCACGCCGACCAGCATCTTCGCAGTGCCCGCCACCGAATACGGCGTACCGCGCAATACCTTCCTGAGCTACCGCACCGACCAGGACAAGAACGACGCCGACATTTTCACGGCCAAGCTCACCCACGTGGTCAACGACTGGCTGACGCTCGAGAACGACGCGCGCTACGCCAGCTATTCGCGCTACTTCCAGTACACCACCATCGACCGCTGCGACGCGACCGTGGCCACCAACTTCTGCTCCAACGTACTCGCCAGCGCCAACAAGACCGCCACCCTGGGCGGCATCGGCGGCGGCGGCCCGTACCAGCAGGACAGTAACGGCTGGCAGGACACCTTCACCGCCAACGCCATGTTCAACATCGGCGGTATGCGCAACCAGGTCATCGTCGGCGGCGACATTTCATATCAAAAGGCCGACCGCACGATTTACGCCTACACCTTGCCGACCACCGCGCAGTTCACCTATCTGCTCGGCGACCACACCCGTTCGCGCGCCAATATCGGCATCAGCCTGTTCAATCCCACCCACGAACCGCCGCCGTTCTACAACGTGGTGCTGCCGACCACGGCCAATGTCGCCGGCACCAACGCGACCGCGACCACCATCGTCACCTCCAGCGGCAAGGCCTATGACACCGCCGGCTTCATCACCGACCGCCTGTGGTTCAACGACACCCTGTCGGTGATCGCCGGCGTGCGCGTGGACCGCTATATCGCGAATTTCACCAGCACCACGGTCGCCGGGGTGACCACCTTCGCCCGGGCGCCCTCCACCATCGCCAATCCGCGCGGCAGCCTGGTCTATGAGCCGGACGAGAACACCACCATCTACGGCTCCTACGGCAAGTCGGCCGTGCCGCAGGGCACATCGGTCGTCGGCCAGCCGACGCCGATCACCACCGCCAACCAGGCGCTCGATCCCGAGAAGAGCGAGACCTTCGAACTCGGCGCAAAGTATACCCTCATGGGCGGCAAGCTCGGCCTCGAGGCATCGCTGTTCCAGGTCAACAAGGCCAATGCCAGGCTGACCGATCCCAACACCGGCCTGGTCACCTTGCAGTCCGGCCAGAAGCAGCGCGTGCGCGGGCTCGAACTCTCCGCAACCGGTTCGATCTCGGACGACCTCAGCGTGATCGCCGCCTATACCTACCTCGATCCGGTCATC
Source organism: Rhodospirillaceae bacterium (assembly GCA_019694335.1). GTDB lineage: Bacteria > Pseudomonadota > Alphaproteobacteria > Rhodospirillales > Rhodospirillaceae > SHVO01. The sequence goes on from JAIBCD010000046.1 coordinate 5,926, forward strand.
ACCGACGACCTGACCTGCGGCGGCACGCCGGTGGTCTGCAAGCCGAACGTCTTCACCATCGGTAAGCAGATCTTCTTCGTGCCGCGCCACGCGGCGTCGTTCTGGGCCGACTACAAGGTGCCGGGGCTGAAGGGACTGACGTTCGGCGGCGGCGTGGTGTTCCAGAGCCCGCTGCACAATGCCATCACCACCATCGGCACCGCGCCGAACCTGACCGGCATCTCGCGTTATGTCGTGATCCCGAAAACCGTCCAGCTCGATGCCGTCGCGTCTTATCAGTTCAAGGGCTACAAGTTCCAGGTCAACGTCAACAACGTGACCGATCGTCTCAACTACAGCCAGTCGTTCGGCAATCGTGGCACGCCCGCGCCGGGGCGGACCATCATCGCCTCGATCGATATGGATTTCTAAAGGGGTACAATGCTCGTTCGCATACCAAGCTTGCTGACGCCGGAGGAGGTCACGCATTGCCGCGGCCTCCTTTCGCGGTCCGATTGGGTGGACGGCAAGGTCACGGCCGGTGGCCAGTCGGCCAAGGCCAAGCACAATCTCCAAATTCCCGAGAACGCACCGGCCGCGCGCGAGATGGGCGAGTTGATCCTGGGCAAGCTGGGCAGGAACGAACTGTTCACCTCGGCATCGCTGGCGATGAAGGTCTTCCCGCCGCTGTTCAACCGCTATGACGCCGGCATGTCCTTCGATACGCATATCGACAACGCCATCCGCTTCATGCCGGCGTCCTTGACCGGCGGCGCGTCGGTGCGGGTGCGGACCGACATGTCGTGCACGGTGTTCCTCACCAATCCCGCCGATTATGACGGCGGCGAGCTGGTGGTGCTCGACACCTTCGGCGCGCACCAGGTCAAGCTGCCGGCGGGCGACATGGTGCTGTACTCCGCCAGCAGCCGCCATCACGTCACCGCCGTGACGCGCGGCAGCCGGTGGTCGTCGTTCTTCTGGGTCCAAAGCATGGTCCGCGACGAGGCGGCGCGGCAGCACCTATTCGAACTCGACACCGCGATCCAAAGTTTACGCAAGTCCCAGGGCGACACGGTCGAAGTCGTGCGCCTGACCGGGCTTTACCACAACCTCCTGCGCCGATGGGCTGACTCATGACTGACGTAATGAATGCCATCCCTGCGCGCCAAGCCTCCAGCATCGGCCTCCGTAAGGTGCTGGGCACGATCCACCTGTGGGTGGGCGTGATCTTCTCCATTCCGTTCGCCGCCATCGGCCTGACCGGAAGCCTGTGGATGCTGGTGCGCGAGACACCGGCGCCGATCGTGGCCGCCGCGGGGCCGGGCCACTCCATCGCCGAATATGTCGAGGCCGCGCGCGCCCAGGCGCCGGAAGGCATGCGCCCGATGCAGTTCGACGCGCCGCTCTCGGACAAGCCCGCGGCCGTGCGTTTCGGCGGAGCCCCGCGCGCGGAAGGCGCTCCCCGTCCTGAAGGCGGTCCCGAGGCGCGTCCCGGCCCGCCCGGCGGCCCAGGCCCGCGCATCACGATCGATCCCGCCACCATGACCGCGCGCGTGGCGCCGCAAGGTAACGCCGGGTTCGCGCGGCTCATGCATGACATTCACGGCAACATGCTGATCGACGGCTTCGTCGGGCGTCAGTTCGTGGGCTGGCTGGGCGTGTTCATGACCGCGCTGGGACTCTCGGGCATCATCATGTGGTGGCCCAGGCGCGGCCAATGGAAGCGCGCCTTCAAGGTCAAGCTCAACGCCGGCCTGTTGCGCGCTGCCTACGACCTGCACCGCTTCTTCGGCATCTGCACCCTGATCGTGTTCATGATCGTGTGCGTCAGCGGCGTCTACATCGTGTTTCCGCAGACGGTGAACAGGTTATTCGGCGCGAACGTCCAGGTACGCGACGCCCGCATGCAGGCGCCGATGCTCGTGACGCCGGTCGAAGGCGAAACCGCGCTCGACGCCGATGCGGCGGTCGAGATCGCCAAAGGCGCGGTCGATGGCGGCATCTTGCGCGGCGTGGTCATGCCGGCCAATCCACGCGCGCCTTACCGCGTCACCTTCTCCAAGCCCGGCGACATGACCGGCGCGCCGGTGGTGACGGTGTCGGTGGACCCGTGGGCCAAGAAGATCATGGACCGGCGCGACCCGGACGCCTACGGCGCCAACAGCAAATTCCTCGCCTGGCAGCGCCCCCTGCATTCCGGCAGCGGCCTCGGCATGGCGTGGTGGGGGCTGGTGTTCGTCAGTGGATTGCTACCGCCGCTGTTCGCCTTCACCGGCGTGGCGATGTGGTGGATGAGAAGGAAAGTGCGGGCGTAGGGGGCGCGGCGGAGTGCAGAATTAATTGTACCGTCGATCGCGGAAGCGATCGACCCGCCGGAGGCACGGTTCAGGAAACTCGAATTAATTGTACCTGGTACAATTAATTCCCCGGCAGCGGCGCGCTACCCGCCCGAGAAGCTTTGCGCGAGGCTGCCGATCAGCAGGTACCAGCCGTCCACGAGCACGAAGAAGATCAGCTTGAACGGCATGGACAGCATCATCGGCGGCAGCATCATCATGCCCATGGACATCAGGACCGAGGCGATGACCATGTCGATGATGATGAACGGCACGTAGATCAGGAAGCCGATCTCGAAGGCGCGGCGCAGTTCGGAGATCATGAACGCCGGCACCAGGGCCTGGAGCGGCGTGTCCTCGGGGCGTTCGACCTGCGGCACCTTGGCCATGTTCATGAACAGTTGCAGATCCTTCTCGCGCACGTGATGCATCATGAAGTCGTGGAACGGCATCGCGGTGCGTTTGAAGGACTCGGCTTCGTTGATCTGGCCGTTGATCAGCGGCTGAATGCCGGTGTTCCAGGCGTTCTCGAAGGTCGGGGCCATCACGAAGATGGTCAGGAACAGCGCCAGTGACATGACCACCGCGTTGGGCGGGCTGGTGTTGGTGCCCAGCGCGTGACGCAGGATCGACAGCACCACGACGATGCGGGTGAAGGCGGTCACCATCATCAGCAGGGCCGGCGCCACCGACAGCGCGGTCATCAGCAGCAGGAGCTGGATGATGCGGGTGGTGGTGGAATTGGGCCCGGTCGCGGCGGTGGGGCCGAAATCGATCGAGAAGTTCTGCGCGAAGGCCGCCTCCGGCAGCAGCGCGAGCGCGGCGACCAGCCCGACCGCGAGCACGGTCTTCAGGGTTTTCGCACTCATGGCTGGGCGTCTCCGTCGCGTTTGCCTGTAAGCAGGCGGCCAAAGGCGCTCGCGGCGGATGATTCGTCTTCCGGCACCGCCGACGCAGGGATGCCGCGTTCGAGCACCTGACTGGTGTTCGGGCCGATCAGCAGCAGGTGTTCGACGTCGTCGCGGCGCACCAGCACCAGGCGGTGACGGCCGTCGAGCGATTTGGATTCGACAGTGGCGAGGCGCGCGCGGCGCCCGAGGACGCGTGCGTCGGTCAGGCCGAAGCGCTTCAGCAGCGCGGCCAGGCCCAGGATCAGTCCGATCACCAGGATCAGGACCAATACGGCGGTGATGTAGTTCTGGGCTTCCATTAGGGCCGTCTGATTACGGGAAGTGCTTCAGCGCCTGGCCGTAGAGGCTGGCGGCGGTGTCGGAGCCCACGAGGTTGGCCAAGGTCGGCAGGTCGCCGAAGCGGCTGTTGAGCTTGCCGGTCAGGGTGTCGAGCGCCACCAGCAGCGCTTCCATGGCGGGAATCAGCGGGCGGGACTCGTCGCGCGGCAGGGCGAGGGCGGAATCGCACACCTCTTTGGTGCGCGTCTGCAGCGCCTGCAGGTTCACCACGCGCCCGTCGTCCAGCAGACGCACGGCGGTGGAGATCAACGATTCGATCTTCAACAGCTCGGCGTGGATGGCGTCGGAAGCGGGCGAGGGCGCGGCAACGTGTGTCATCAATCCACCTTTCCATTCGCGGCGTCGCCGCTTTTCTCGTGGTCCGCGGCGAAGCCGCCGCCTGGCTCATGTTGCGCGGCGAAACCGCGCGGGGTCTCGCCATTGGCGCGGTAGACATGGGCCAGAATCTCGGCCACCGCGGCGAAGGCTTCGGTCGGTATCTCGCTGTCCACGTCCACCGCCGCCAGGATCTGGGCGAGGTCGGCGTCCTCGCGCACCTTGATCCCGCGTGCGAACGCCAGCGCCAGGATCTGCTCGGCGGCGTAACCCCGGCCGGTGGCGCCGACCTTGGGGGCCGCGCCGTCCTGCTCCTCCACCGCGACCGCGATGGTCTTGGGGATCTGGCCGGGCGGCGGAGCGGCTTTGTCGGTCATGAAGGCCGTGGCGACGCTGCAACAACGGTTAATGCGTTAACTCTGGTTTGCGCGCCGTCCGCGCGCGTAGGCAAGAATTGCCCCAAACCGCTTAATAAAGGTTTAAGCGCCGCACCCCCCGAATCGATATCAAGTAACTGATATTATTGATATTTTTCGTCGTTAACCGAGATTCACAGATTGTTAAGCTTCCTAGGTCAATTTTGCCTACCTGAACTGAAGGGGGCACGCTCGTGGACCTGGACAATCTGAAGCTCTTCAAGCTGGCGATGACCCGCATGGATTGGGCCACCCAGCGTCAGCGCGTGCTGTCCCAGAACATTTCCAACGCCGACACGCCGGATTACCGCCCGAAAGACCTGAACCCGGTCGACTTCAAACAGGTTTTGCGCGGCCAGATGGCGGCGCCGGTGCAAGTCGCGCGCACCAACCCGAACCACCTCAAGGGCACGATCCAGGAACAGGACAAGTTCCGCGACATCAGCCAGCGCAAGACCTTCGAAGCCTCGCCCGACGGCAACCAGGTGGTGGTCGAAGAGCAGATGCAGAAGGTCTCCGACACCCGCTCCGCCTACGACACCGCGGTCACGCTGATGCAGGCCAATCTGAAAATGCTCTCCATCGCCATCAAGGGCACGCCGTAATGGATGACCTCAAGATCAGCTCGGAAATCGCCGCCAAGGGCATGAAGGCCCAGGCCACGCGCCTGCGCGTCATTTCCGAAAACCTCGCCAACGCCGACTCCACCGCGGAGGCGCCGGGCGGCGAGCCGTACCGCCGCAAGCTGGTCACCTTCCGCAACCAGCTCGACAAGGCGATCGGCGCGGACACCGTCATGGTGAAGAAGATATTCAACGACCAGACCAAGCTGCCGTCCAAATACGATCCGTCGCATCCCGGCGCCAACGCGCAGGGCTACGTGCTGACGCCGAACGTCAATCCGCTGATCGAAATGATGGACATGCGCGAAGCGCAGCGGTCCTACGAAGCCAATATGAACGTGATCTCGACCTCGCGGTCGATGGTCGCGAAGACCCTCGAGCTGCTGAAGTAGGCGGGAGATAGAATATGGCGATCGATTTCACCTCCGCCGTCGGCGCTTACCAGCGCGCCGCCAAGGCCGCCGACAGCGCCTTCACCGGCAAGGCCGAGGCGCCCAAGGCCGAGGGTGGCGATACCTTCCTGGGGCTGGTCAACGACAGCCTGAACAGCGCCGTCAAGACTGGACGCCAGGCGGAAGAGTTGTCCCTGAAGCAGATCACCGGCGAAGCCGACCTGAAGGACGTGGTCACCGCCGTCGCCAACGCCGAGCACACCCTCGAGACCGTGGTGGCGGTGCGCGACAAGGTGCTGAACGCCTACCAGGAAATCTTGAAAATGCCCATCTAAGGGCCCCCGCCTGATCCGAAAGGATCGCGCGCAAACAAAAGAGCCGACCATGTCCGAAGCCGACGTCCTCGATATCGCACGCGACGCCATGATGACCATGCTGCTGGTCTCGGCGCCCATGTTGGTCATCGGCCTGGTGGTCGGCCTGATCATCTCGGTGTTCCAGACCCTGACCCACATCCAGGAAATGACGCTCACCTTCATCCCGAAGATCCTGTCGATCTTCGCGGCCATGATCATTTTCATGCCCTGGATGCTGCGCGAACTGACCGAATTCACGCATCGCGTGATGGATAAAATCGTCGCCCTCGGGTGACGTCCCGCCTTTCTACGCGGGGGGCGTAGACACGCCATGCAACTCGCAGATTTCCTCGCCATCAATATCTTCCAGTTCATGCTGGTGTTCGCCCGGCTTGGCGTGGTGTTCATCATGCTGCCGGGCTTTTCGGCGGTGTACGTCAACCCGCGCATCCGCCTGATCTTCGCGCTGCTGGTGACGCTGCTGGCCTTGCCGATGGTGGAAAATCTGCTGCCGCCCCAGCCCGAGAGCCCCGCCGACCTGATATGGCTGATCACCGCCGAGATGATCGTCGGCGGATTCCTCGGCTCATTGGTGCAGGTCATCATGGCGGCGCTGGAACTGGCCGGGCAGATGATCGCCACTACCACCGGCATCACCAACGCGCTCACCGACGACCCGGTCACCCAGGAGCAAAGCTCGATCGTCATCGGGATGATCAACCTGGTGGCGGTGACCATGATCTTCGTCACCAACACCCATCACTTCCTGCTGTCCGCGGTGATCGACAGCTACAACCTGCTGGTGCCCGGGGCGCGGCTGTTCACGCGGGACATGATCACGATGATCGGCGCGTTGCTCGACCAGGCGTTCTATATGGGCATTAAACTCGCGGCGCCGTTCCTGGTGTTCGAGCTGGTGTTCCAGGTCACCTCGGGCATCCTGGCGCGGTTGTCACCGCAGCTGAACGTGTTCTTCGTGGTGATGCCCGGCAAGATCGTGCTGGGTTTCGCGATTCTGATGGTGTCCCTGCCCACCATCATCCTCGTGTTCCTGCATTTCATGGACAACAGCCTGCACGGCCTGCTCACGCCGCTCAACGCTGTCGCGCCCGTGAGATAGAGGGGTGAGGTAGCGGATGTCCGAGGATAAAGACGCCAAAACAGAACAGCCTACGGGCAAACGGCTCAGCAAGGCCCGCAGCGACGGCAACATCCCGGTCTCGCAAGAGGTCAAGAGCACCGCCATGCTGATCGGCGCCTTGATCGTGGTCGGCGTGATCGCGCCCTGGATGGCCAAGGATCTCATGAACTACATGCGCGGGTTCATCGAGCGGCCCGAGACCATGCACATCGATGTCGACAACATGCGCACCTTCACCAGCTCGGTCGTCTGGCGCGTCGGTGTGCTGATGGCGTTCCCGGTGGCGGTGCTGGTGCTGATGGCCCTGATCGGCACCCTCAGCCAGGTGGGCCTGGCCTACACGCCCAAGAAGCTCTCGCCCAACCTCGGCTCGCTCAATCCCCTGGGTGGGTTGAAGCGCATGTTCTCGTTCAACGCCGTGCTGGAGATGCTCAAGGGCCTGGTGAAGATCTTCGCCGTCGGCGGAATGGTCGCGGCGCTGGTGATCCCGACCATGGGCCATCCGGACAAGATCATCGACCAGGACATCTCCACCACGCTGTCCGAAGTCCACCGCCTGATTGTGATGGTGCTGTTCGTGACGGTGCTGGTGATGTCGGCCCTGGCGGCGGCCGACTACATCTACCAGCAGTGGTCGCACCGCGAGAAGCTCAAGATGACGAAGCAGGAGGTCAAGGACGAGCACAAGGAACAGGACGGTGACCCGAAGGTCAAAGGCAAGATCCGCTCCTTGCGTATCGAGCGCCACCGCCAGCGCATGATGGTGGCGGTGTCCAAGGCCAATGTGATCATCACCAACCCGACCCACTTCGCCGTGGCGCTGAAATACGACATGGATTCGATGGCCGCCCCGGTGGTGGTCGGCAAGGGCGTCGATTACCTCGCCAAGCGCATGCGCCAGGTGGCCGAGATCCACGAGGTTCCCATCGTAGAGAACCCGCCGCTCGCCCGCGCGCTATACGCGTCGGTCGAGATTGATCAGGAAATTCCCCAGGAGCACTATAAGGCCGTTGCTGAAGTCATCGGCTTCGTGATGCGCCTGAAGGGGAAGCGTGCCAACTAAGACAATCTGGGGCATCACGGCGGGGCTTGGCGCCGGTGCGGCGCTGGCTGCGCTTGCCGCGTCGTGGGCAGGTGCCGTTATTCCCGATGCGCGCCTTGCGCCCGTCCTGTCCGCGGTCGCCGCCGGTCTCGCGGCCGGCGCGGCGGTTTCCGCCGTCATCGGCTCGCGCAAGAAGACCGGCGATGCCGGCGCCATGGCCGCCCTGGTGGACGCCACCGACACCCCGCGCCTGATCACCGACAGTTCCGGCCGCGTTCTTCATATCAATCGCCAGGCCAAGGACTGGCTGGGGTCGGAAAGCCCGCTCGATTTCCTCGGCGCCCGCATCGACAAGGACGGCGAGGGCGACGACACGCTGGTCCGCCTCCGCCAGGCCGCGGCCACGGGCCTTGCCACCCGCGCCGAAGTGCCCCTGGCGGGGCCCGGCGGCGAGCAGGAGTGGTTCGAGGTCAGCGTCCGGCCGCTGGTAAGGACCGGCGGCGAGCATCTCCAGCTCTGGAACGCCGTGGACATCACCGCCCGGCGCACCATCGGCGACATCCTCAATCACGAACGCCAGGAACTGTCCGACTTCCTGTATTTCCTGCCCACCGGCATCTACTCGGTGGACGTGGATGGCCAGCTGCGCTTCGTCAACCAGCGCTTCGCCGCCTGGCTGGGTTACGATCCCGAGGAACTGCAAGGCGTGGCCATCGAGGACATCATCGCCGGCCCCTCCCGGCCGCAACCCGACGGCGAATGGCAGGGCGAGGTCCAGTTCCGCGCCCGCAACGGCGAGCAGATCCCGGCCCTGGTATTGCAATCCACCTACGACGATGCCGGCGTCACGCGCACGCGTACGTTGGTGGTGCGCGACGGCATGCGCCGCGAACAGGCCGCCGCACCCAGCCGCATCGCCTACGAGCGCTTCCGGGCGCTGTTCGATGCCGCGCCGGTCGCGATCGCGATCACCGACCAGGACGGCGTGGTGGTGGACTGCAACCGCGCCTTCGAGAAACTCATGGGCCAGACCCGCGCCGCCATCGCCGGCGCCAGCCTCTCGGACAAAGTGGTGTTCGAGGACCGCCGCAACTTCAATGCCGAGATGAACAAGGTGTTGGCGGGCGACAGCGACGGCGCCCATTTCGACGCGCGCGTGACGGGCACGCCCGAGGACCAAAGCGTCGCCCAGACCTCGGTGTTCGTGGGACCGCTGACCGCATCCCCCCTGGGAGGCGAACTCCTGCGCGAAGGCGAGATCGAGGGCGCGGTCGCGCACTTCATCGACGTCACCGAACAGAAGAACCTGGAAGTCCAGTTCGCCCAGGCCCAGAAGATGCAGGCCATGGGCCAGCTCGCGGGCGGCGTCGCTCATGACTTCAATAACCTGCTCACCGCCATGATCGGCTTTTGCGACCTGCTGCTGCAACGTCATGCCGCCGGCGATCCGTCGTTCGCCGACATCATGCAGATCAAGCAGAACGCCAACCGCGCCGCCAACCTGGTGCGCCAGCTGCTGGCGTTCTCGCGCAAGCAGCCGTTGCAGCCGCGCGAGATGAACATCACCGATGCGCTGACCGAGATGTCGCACCTGCTCACCCGCCTGATCGGCGAGTCGATCGAGTTCAAGCTGGTGCACGGCCGCGACCTCGGCCTGGTGCGCGTCGATCCCGGCCAGTTCGACCAGCTGATCATCAACCTCGCGGTCAACGCCCGCGACGCCATGCAGGGCGGCGGCACCCTTACCATCACAACCGGCAGCGACACCTTCGACACACCGACGCAGGTAGGCGCCGAGCAGGTGCCGGCCGGACGTTATGTGCGCATCGCGGTGGCGGACACCGGCAAGGGCATCCCGCCGGAGAACCTGGGGCGCATCTTCGAGCCGTTCTTCTCCACCAAAAAGGAAATCCCCGGCGCGGGAACGGGCCTGGGCCTCGCCACGGTCTACGGCGTGGTGCGCCAGACCGGCGGGTTCATCCTGGTGGACTCGGCGGTGGGCAAGGGCGCCACCTTCACCATCTACCTGCCGCGTGTCTCGCGCGAGGTGGAAGAGGCCGAGGCGCAGCGCGAGGCCAAGAACGCCGCCGCCGCGAAAGCCATCCCCGAGGCCGATCTGGCGAAAGCCGACCTCGCGGGCGTCGGCACGGTGCTGCTGGTGGAAGACGAGGACGCGGTGCGCGTGTTCGCCTCCCGCGCCCTCAAGAACAAGGGCTACAAGGTGCTGGAGGCCCGCACCGGCGAACAGGCGCTGGATATTCTGCGCGACACGCCGGTGGTGCACCTGATGATCACCGACATGATGATGCCGGGCATGGACGGCGGCACGCTTGCCCGCCTGATCCGGGTCGAGCGGCCCGAGATCAAGATCATCGTCATCTCCGGCTATTCCGAAGAAGTCGCGCGCGGCGACATCGTCGATACCGCCGACTTCCATTTCCTGCCCAAGCCCTTCAGCCTCGGCCAGTTGGCCTCCAAGGTGAAGGAAGTCCTGGCGGAGACCTGACGACTGCCGCCGCCGTGCTCGCCGCGCTGCGCAGACGGGGCCTGCGTCCGGTGCGGGATAGAGCGCCGCCCAAGCTCGTCGCCCCCGTCGCCGGACGCTTCGACGCTGCCCTGGAACCGGCTATAATCCCGCAGGCGTTCACAGAGGGGGCTCCATGAATAAAGCAGCCGGTTTGATCGCGCTTATCCTGCTCGCGGGCCCAGCGCGCGCCGAGACGCTCTCCACCGATAAAGCCCTCGAAGCCCGCGTCGATGCCGCGGTGATGAAACTCATGAACGAGAAGAAGACGGTCGGCGCCGAAGTGGGCGTGATGCGCGACGGCAAGATGGTTCTCGCCAAGGGCTACGGCATGGCCAATATCGAACTGGGCGTGCCGGTGAAGCCCGACACCGTGTTCCGTATCGGCTCCATCACCAAACAGTTCACCGCCACCGCGCTGCTGCTGCTGGCGGAGGAAAAGAAGCTGTCGGTGGACGACAAGCTGTCGAAATATTTCCCGGATTTCCCGCGCGCCGACGAAGTTACCCTGCGCATGGTGCTCAACCACACCTCGGGCATCCACAACTACACCGACGCCAAGGCCGATATCGATCCGCACAAGGACATGACCACCGCCGAGATGGTGCGCAATATCCAGAGCCTGAGCCCGCTGTACGATTTCGAGCCCGGCACCAAATACAGCTACAGCAACTCGGGCTACTTCCTGCTGGGCGCCATCGTCGAGAAGATGTCGGGTCAGGCGTTGGCGCCGTTCCTCAAGGCGCGTATCTTCGACAAACAGGGGCTGAGCCAGACCGCCATGGACGATGTGGCGGAACTCGTGCCCAACCGCGCCGGCGGATACGACATGGTGAAGGACTCACCCGGCAAGTTCACCAACACCACCTATGCCTCCATGACCTGGCCCGCCGGCGCCGGCGCCATGCGCTCGACCGTGGGCGATCTCGCCAAGTGGCACTCCGCGCTGTTCGGCGGCAAGGTGCTGAAACCGGAGAGCCTGGCCGATATGACCACGCCGGGGCGCACCAAGAACGGCCAGCCCATCGATACCCGCACCGGCCGCCCGCCGCCCGCGGGCGTGGAGCCGCCGGTCGGCTACGCCATGGGCCTGATGACGGGAACTTTTGTCGGCCAGCCGCGCATCGGCCACAGCGGCTCGATCAACGGCTTCAACGCCATGATCAATACTTACCCGCAGAGCAAGCTGACCATCGTCGTGCTCAACAACACCGTCGGCCAGTCGGCGGAATTCGAAGCCGCCGTGGCCCACGCGGTGCTGGAGAAGTAATCACGCGTCCCCCCGCTTTAATCGGTGGGCCCGCGCCGCTTGATGTCGGTGTAGGGCGTACCGTCGCGATGGGTGTACATGGCCTGTTTCGGGTCCGCGGGCGCCACCAGGTCGATATCCGGATAGTGCGCGCCGCACGCGGGGATGCGCGAGCCGACTTCCAGATAGACCACATCCGTGGCCCCGCGATTCTGCAAATGATGCCCGTCGGCGACACCGCCCTTGAAGCCCGCGGCATCGCCGGGACGTAAGGTTTCCTCGCCCGCGTCGGTCACCAGTACGGCTTCGCCCTCGAGGATGTAGACGAACTCGTCCTCATGCGTGTGCCAGTGGCGCTGGCTCGACCACACACCCGGCTTCAGGCGCACCAGGTTCACGCCGAACTGGGTGAGTCCGGCGAGGTCGCCGAGCTTGGCCTTCTCCCGCGCCCGGCAGGGCTGATCGTAGGGCGGGGGGTACATGGTGCCGATCACGGCTTTGACCGCAGCGGTGTCAATTTTCCTGTCAATTTTCATGGGCATGAGGTGGGTGTCCTCGAAAACGGTGCGAGATGCCTTAGCGAAGCGGGCCTTACCTGAGTAGCGCGCGGGTGCTGGCCCTACTCCAGGGAAAATCGCAGGGCAGGAGTGACCTCTTAAGAAGTTGATAAAAATGAATAAAAATAAAGTTCGTTCTTTGTTCCATTTTATCCTTGCGGAAAAAGAACAAAATAGGTACACCGAAAGCATAGAGTTTTCGGGGGAAAACAGGGGCCAATTTCCCTCCCGGTGATCCGGTTGAGGCGATCCGGTTGAACAGGCCCCCAAGAGTGAAATAGACAACAGGAGCCGCCCGATGCCCGCTGACCCCGCCCTCCGCCTCGTCGAGAAAGACTCCATGGACAAAAACAAAGCCCTCGAAGCGGCCGTGACCCAGATCGAGCGGTCGTTCGGCAAGGGCTCGATCATGCGCCTGGGCGGCAGCGAAAAGGCGGTGGATATCGCCGCTATCCCGACCGGCTCGCTCGGCCTCGACCTCGCCCTCGGCATCGGCGGCCTGCCCAAGGGCCGCATCATCGAAGTCTACGGTCCGGAAAGCTCGGGCAAGACCACCTTGGCATTGCATGTGATCGCCGAAGCCCAAAAGACCGGCGGCACCTGCGCCTTCGTCGACGCCGAACACGCCCTCGATCCGGGCTACGCCCGGAAGCTCGGCGTCAATCTCGATGACCTGCTGATCTCCCAGCCCGACGCCGGCGAACAGGCGCTCGAGATCGCCGATACCCTGGTCCGCTCCGGCGCCATCGACGTGCTGGTGGTGGACTCGGTGGCCGCGCTGACGCCGCGCGCCGAACTCGAAGGCGAGATGGGCGACAACCACATGGGCCTGCACGCCCGCCTGATGAGCCAGGCCTTGCGCAAGCTCACCGCATCGGTCGCGCGCTCCAACACGCTGATCATTTTCATCAACCAGATCCGCATGAAAATCGGGGTGATGTTCGGCAATCCCGAAACCACCACCGGCGGCAATGCGCTGAAATTCTACGCCTCGGTCCGCCTCGACATCCGGCGCATCGGCCAGATCAAGGACAAGGAAGAGGTGGTCGGCAACCAGACCCGCGTCAAAGTGGTGAAGAACAAGGTGGCCCCGCCGTTCAAGGTGGTCGAGTTCGACATCATGTACGGCGAAGGCGTGTCCAAGACCGGGGAACTCCTGGATCTCGGATCGAAGGCCGGCATCATCGAGAAGTCGGGCTCCTGGTTCTCCTACAACGACGAACGCATCGGCCAGGGCCGCGAGAACGCCAAGCAGTTCCTGCGCGATCACCCCAACGTGGCCCGCGAGATCGAGAACCAGATCCGCACCAATGCCGGCCTGCTCGCCACCGCCATGGCCGCCGAGCCCGAAGAGGGCGAGGAAGAAGACGACGAATAGGCTCGTCTCTCCGGTAGCCGGAAAAAAGATTTCCCGTCGTCCCCTGTAAAACCCAACCCACGACGGTGGCCCGCTCCCACATGGAGCGGGCCTCTTTTTTTGTGCGCAGCTCGCGGGGCGGAGCGGGCGAATAAATGTACCTGGTACATTTATTCGGGCACCGCCTGTGGGAACTCGCTCTAAACCTCTGAAATACCGCCCATAAGAGACCCTCCGAAACCCAGCTTTCTGGACTCGGCGCGGCTCGCCGGGGTAAGAAAGCCGCCCTATATTGAATAACTCCAAAGCAGGCGCCCTCCGGGGCCGAGAAGAGCCTGCCGGGCCCCTCTAATTTGGCGCGCGTTTCCCGCGCGCACCGCACCGGAAGCACGACCTATGGCCACGACCAACGAGATCCGCTCTGCGTTCCTGGGCTACTTCGCCAAGAACGGCCACGAGGTCGTCGCCTCCAGCCCGCTGGTGCCGCGCAACGATCCGACCCTGATGTTCACCAACGCCGGCATGGTGCAGTTCAAGAACGTGTTCACCGGTGTCGAGACCCGCCCCTATGTGCGCGCCGCCACCTCGCAGAAATGCGTGCGGGCCGGCGGCAAGCACAACGATCTCGACAATGTCGGTTATACCGCCCGCCACCACACCTTCTTCGAGATGCTCGGCAATTTCTCCTTCGGCGACTACTTCAAGGAAGGCGCCATCGCCTTCGCCTGGGAGTTGATCACCAAGGACTTCGCCATCGACAAGAAGCGCCTGATGGTGACGGTGCACTCCTCCGACGAGGAAGCCGCGAAACTGTGGGCCAAGATCTCCGGCCTGCCGGACTCCAAGATCATCCGCATTCCGACCTCGGACAACTTCTGGGCCATGGGCGACACCGGTCCGTGCGGTCCCTGCACCGAGATCTTCTACGATCACGGCGAACACATCCCCGGCGGTCCGCCGGGCTCCGAGAACGCCGACGGCGATCGCTTCATCGAGATCTGGAACAACGTGTTCATGCAGTACGAGCAGGTGACGCCGACCGAGCGCATCAGCCTGCCGAAACCCTCGGTGGATACCGGCATGGGCCTGGAGCGCGTGACCGCGCTGCTGCAAGGCAAGCACGACAATTACGATATCGACCTGTTCCAGTCGCTGATCGCCGCCATCTCCTCGATCGCCCGCACCGATCCCACCGGGCCGCACAAGGCCTCGCACCGCGTCATCGCCGACCACTTGCGCGCGTCCGGCTTCCTGATCGCCGACGGCGTGCTGCCGTCCAACGAGGGCCGCGGCTACGTGCTGCGCCGGATCATGCGCCGCGCCATGCGCCACGCCCATATGATGGGCTGCACCGAACCCCTGATGTACAGGCTGGTGCCCGCGCTGATCGCCCAGATGGGCGCGCAGTATCCGGAGCTCGATCGCGCCAACGCGCTGATCACCGAAACCCTGTTGCTGGAAGAAACCCGCTTCAAGTCCATGCTCGACCGCGGCCTGAAGCTGCTGGACGAGGAAACCCGCCATATCGGCGACGGCGGCCGCTTCTCGGGCGACGTGGCATTCAAGCTCTACGACACTTACGGGTTCCCGCTCGACTTGACCCAGGACGCGCTGCGCCTGCGCAACATCACCGTCGATACCGACTCCTTCAACGCCGCCATGGAGCGCCAGCGCGCCGAGGCCCGCAAGGCCTGGGCCGGCTCGGGCGAGGCGGCCACCGAGAAGGTCTGGTTCGACCTGCGCGAGCAGGTCGGCGCCAGCGATTTCCTCGGCTATGCCACGGAAACCGCCGAAGGCCGCGTGGTCGCCCTGGTGGTGAACGGCGCCCCGGTTTCAGAAGCCGGGGAAGGCGACAAGGTCGCGCTGATCGCCAATCAGACGCCGTTCTACGGTGAATCGGGCGGCCAGGTCGGCGACCACGGCACCATCGTCACCACCGGCAAGGCCGTCATCACCGTCACCGACACCGCCAAGAAGCTGGACGACATGCACGTCCATTTGGGCGTGGTCACCAAGGGCACGGTGAAAGTCGGCGACGAAGCCACCTTCACCGTCGACGGCAGCCGCCGTACGGCCGTGCGGGGTCATCATTCCGCGACCCACCTGCTGCACGCGGCCCTGCGCCGCGTGCTGGGCGAGCACGTCACCCAGAAGGGTTCGATGGTGGCGCCGGATCGCCTGCGCTTCGACATCAGCCACACCAAGCCGCTGTCGGCCGCCGAAATCCGCGCGGTCGAGGACCAGGTCAACGCCGAGGTGCGCGGCAACGAGGCCGTCACCACCCGCCTGATGGCGCCCGAAAGCGCCATCGAGGCCGGCGCCATGGCGCTATTCGGCGAAAAATACGGCGAGGAGGTGCGCGTGGTCTCCATGGGCGGTCTCAACGATAACAGCCGTAACTTCTCGGTCGAACTGTGCGGCGGCACCCATGTGCGCCGCACCGGCGACATCGGCCTGTTCAAGATCGTGAGCGAATCCGCCGTCGGCGCGGGCGTGCGCCGCATCGAAGCGGTCACCGGCGCGGCGGCCGAGGCCTATGTGCTCGACCAGGAGAAGACCCTGCGCGAAGCCGCCGCGACGCTCAAAGTTGCCCCGGGCGAATTGCCGGCGCGCATCGCCGCCCTGGTGGAAGACCGCCGCAAGCTGGAACGCGAACTCACCGAGATGCGCAAGAAGCTGGTGGCCGGCGGTGGTGGTGGCGCGTCCAGCGCCGGCCCCGCCGCGAAGACCATCGCCGGCATCTCATTCAGCGGCCGCGTGCTCGAGGACGTGCCCGCGAAGGATCTCAAGGGCATGGCCGATGCCATCAAGAAGCAACTCGGTTCCGGTGTCGCGGCGCTGGTGACGGTGGCCGAGGGCAAGGCATCGCTGGTGGTCGCGGTCACGGATGACCTGACCACGCGCATCAGCGCCGTGGACCTGGTGAAGATCGGTTCCGAGGCTCTGGGCGGGAAGGGGGGCGGTGGCCGCCCCGACATGGCGCAAGCCGGCGGGCCCGATGGTGGCAAAGCTCAGGAAGCGCTTACCGCTATCGAAAATCGGCTGGCGTCTGCCGCAGCCTAGCGCAGACCTGCCAGCTTGCCCTTTTAGGTGCGCGCCTTCCGCGCTGGTCCGAGATGCGCGCCTTCCGCGCGTGGGCCGGCAGCCCAGACGGTGGCAAAGCACAAGAAGCCCGCGCGGCCATCCAAAGCCAGCGCGCCACGGCCGCAGCCTGCGCACAAAATCATAAATATATATTTTATATCAATGGTTTGACTGGGTTGCGAATTATTTTGTGCGGCGCAACATTTTTCGTTGACTCCCCCCACCCCCGAGCCTATCTTGTGTGCATTGCAGCAAGATGTGCTGCAGCGCGACCCAGAGAAAATTGAGTTGGTTGGGTACGGCCGTGTTGGTCTTGTTTCGGCCGGGTTGAGCGAAAGTCAATCGAACCGACCGCGAACACACACACGAAGACCACAACAAGGATAAAAAAATGACCGTCTCCTTCACCGATATCGCGGCCTTCAGCCAGGAAAGCATCGACAGCCTGGTTCGCGTGAACACCGCCGCCGCCAAGGGCTTCGAAACCCTCTCCAAGTACTTCATCGAACTCACCAGCAAGTCGATCGAAGAAGCCGTCACCAACGGCAAGAAGATCGCCGCTGTGAAGTCGCCCACCGAACTCCTTCAGGTTCAGACCAAGATCTTCCAGGACTCGTTCGAAACCCTGGTCGACGAAACCAAGAAGGTCTCGGAAATGACGACCTCGATCTTCAAGGACGTCTCTGCGCCGATCGCCGCGCAGCTCAAGACCGCAGCGCCGAAAGCCGCCGCTGCCATGAAAAAGGCCGCCTAATCCCTCCCCTTCTTGACTAGGCAGGCTTCAGAAACGCCCGGCGGGTCCTCCCCCCTCCGGGCGTTTCGTTTTTTGGACTCTGGTGAAGCGCCGGTCTAATTTAAGCGCCACCGCCTTTAGTATTTTGGTCGCATCGTTCTCGCCGGAAACCGGTATCCACCTTTCGGCACGATGCTCCGGGAGTTCGTGATGCGCTTTGCCGGTACCGACAATTACATCGCCACCGACGACCTGATGGTCGCCGTCAACGCCGCCGTGACCCTGGAGCGGCCCTTGCTGATCAAGGGCGAACCCGGCACCGGTAAGACCGTGCTGGCGCATGAGATCGCCGCGGCGCTCAAGCTGCCGATGCTCACCTGGCACATCAAATCCACCACCAAGGCCCAGCACGGCCTGTACGAATACGACGCGGTGTCGCGCCTGCGCGATTCCCAGCTCGGCGACGCCAAGGTCAAGGACATCGCCAACTACATCAAGCCGGGGCGCCTGTGGCAGGCGTTCACCTCGGCGCAGCGGTCGGTGCTGCTGATCGACGAGATCGACAAGGCCGACATCGAATTCCCCAACGATCTGCTCCTGGAACTCGACCGCATGGAATTCCATGTCCATGAAACCGGCGAGACCGTGCGCGCGGCGCAGCGGCCGGTGGTGGTGATCACCTCCAACAACGAGAAGGAGTTGCCGGACGCCTTCCTGCGCCGCTGCTTCTTCCACTACATCCGCTTCCCCGACCGCGAGACCATGGAACGGATCGTCGCGGTGCATTTCCCGGACGTGCAGAAGCGCCTGGTGAACGAAGCGCTGACGGTGTTCTTCGAACTGCGCGACGCGCCGGGCCTGAAGAAGCGCCCTTCGACCTCGGAACTCCTGGACTGGATCAAGCTGCTGATGGCCGACAAGATCCCGGCCGAGGCGCTGAAATCCAAGGATCTCAAGACCGTGTTGCCGCCCTTGCATGGCGCGCTGTTCAAGAATGAACACGACGTGCACCTGCTGGAGCGCCTGGCATTCATGTCCCGGCGTGAAGGGCGTTAAGCGCCTATGTTCTGGGGCCTCCTCGATGGCTTGAAGAAGGCGGGCTTGCCGGTCTCGATCACCGAATACCTCGCGCTGATCGAGGCGGTGGAGCAGGGGGTCGCCGGGTGGAGCGTCGATGACTTCTACTATCTCTCCCGCGCCACGTTGGTGAAGGACGAGCGCAACCTCGACCGCTTCGACCGGGTGTTCGGCCAGGTGTTCAAGGGCCTGGAAGGCGCTGGCGCCGTCGAGGGCGTCATGGCCGAGATCCCGGCCGAATGGTTGAAGGCCCTGTCCCAGCTCATGCTGTCCGAGGAGGACAAGGCCAAGGTCGAGGCGCTCGGCGGCTGGGAGAAGCTCATGGAGACCTTGAAGAAGCGGCTTGAGGAGCAGAAGGGCCGCCATCAGGGTGGCTCCAAGTGGATCGGCACCGGCGGCACGTCACCGTTCGGCGCTTACGGCTACAACCCGGAAGGCGTGCGCATCGGCCAGAACGAAAGCCGCCACCGGCGCGCGGTGAAGGTCTGGGACAAGCGCGAATTCGCCAACCTCGACGACTCCGTCGAAATCGGCACCCGCAACATCAAGCTGGCCCTGCGTCGCCTGCGGCGCTTCGCGCGGGAAGGGGCGGCCACCGAACTCGACATCGACACCACGGTGCGGTCAACCGCGCACCATGCCGGGCTCCTGGATCTGCACATGGTCCCCGAGCGCCACAACGCCGTGAAGGTTTTGTTGCTGTTGGATGCCGGCGGCTCCATGGACGACCACGTAAAGGTCTGCGCCGAGCTGTTCTCGGCCTGTCGCACCGAGTTCAAGCACCTGGAGACCTACTACTTCCACAATTGCATCTACGAAGCGGTGTGGCGCGACAACCGGCGCCGGCACACCGAGAAGGTGCCCACCCACCAACTTCTCAACACCTATGCCGCCGATTACAAGGTGATCTTCGTGGGCGATGCCGCCATGAGCCCCTACGAGATCGCCTATGCCGGCGGCGCGGTCGAGCATTGGAACGAGGAATCCGGCGAAACCTGGTTGCGGCGAGTGCTGGAGGCCTGGCCCCATGCGGTCTGGCTCAATCCCATCGCGCAAAAGCAGTGGGCTTATACACACTCGATCGAAATGGTGAGCCAGATCATGGAGCGGCGGATGTTCCCGCTGACACTCGCCGGATTGGACCAGGCGATGGCGGAACTCTCGCACTAGAGCATTTTGGGCCGAGGTGGCAACCGGCGCGGCCGCTAAAAATGCGGGCAAATCGAAAACGGTGGCGCGACATCGGTGAAACATGACTCACGCGCGTTCCAGAGCGGCCTTCCCATTCCCCGGGGCGCAAGCTATACCCGCGCCTCACCTCGTTATTGGCAGTCTGATTCATGTCCGTCACGCCTGAGCACTACGCCGAGATTTTCCGCCGTTTCCAGGCGCCGATCTCCAAGGTTTATAACTGCGGCCTCAAATGCGCGCCGCTCAACGGCGGGGAGCCGGTGTGCTGCGATTCGGGCCACGCCATCCCGATCGTCGAACACAGCGAGTACAAGCTGCTCTCGTCGCGCACCGACATGTGGCACAAGTACGTGCCCAAGAGCGCCGCCGAGAAAGCCGAGGTCGCCGATCTCAAGGGGTCCGACTGCCGGGCGGTGGAGTGCAACGGCGCCGCGCATTGCGAACGCGACAACCGCTCGCTCGCCTGCCGCTCCTTCCCGTTCTTCCCGTACTTCAACGCCGAGAAGGAACTGGTGGGATTGTCCTACTACTGGACCTTCGAGGGCCTGTGCTGGGTGATCTCCAACATCACCATCGTCGAGAAGCCGTTCATCCGGCAGTTCCTGGACATCCACGAATACCTGTTCAAGGCCGACGACAACTGGCGCGAAACCTATATCCAGCAGTCGGCCACCATGCGCGGCGTCTACTCGCGCAAGAACGAGCGCTTCCCGGTGGTCACGCGCGACGGCGCCTATTTCTGGGTGCTGCCCAAATCCGGCGGCAAGATGGTGAAGGCCACCAAGGCCGAACTCGCCAAGCTCAAGAAGAGGTGGAATCCGGATAAGGCGGCCTAACTCTCCTCAACCGTCATTACCCGGCTTGACCGGGCAATCCATGCGGCAAAGG
>JAIBCD010000167.1 GCA_019694335.1 Rhodospirillaceae bacterium
GGCGCAACTCAGCACGCTCCTGGTGTGAGCTTTTTCCTCTGCTTTGTTGACCTCCAGCCGCAGGCCGAAGCCGTCGGCGGTGAAGATCACCTGCTTCATATTGTATCCGGCGGGCTCTTGTTTTACGCGGAGCGGGGGTTTACGCAAAGTCCAGATTATCGTGCGTGATCTAGAGATCACGCACGATAATCTGGTTTATTGTTTGGTCGCATCGATTCCGCCGAAAACTCGGTATCCACTTTATCGGCACGATGCTCCGAGGATAGCTGGGAAAGCCGTTTTTACACAAATGACCGCCCTGGTCACTGGCGCTACCGGATTCATCGGCTCTGCCGTCGCGCGCGCCTTGCTGGCGCGCGGCGAGAAGGTGCGCGTGCTGGCGCGGGCCGGTGGCGACCGGCGCAACCTCGAAGGCCTCGCGATCGAGATCGTCGAGGGCGACCTGCGCGACGCGGACGCGCGCGCGCGCGCCGTCGCGGGCATCGCCAGCCTGTACCACGTCGCTGCCGACTACCGGCTGTGGGTGCCCGATCCTGCCGCCATGTACGCGACCAATGTGGACGCCACGACGGACCTGCTGCGCCGCGCCGCCAACGCCGGAGCGCGGCGCATTGTCTACACCTCGAGCGTCGCCACGCTCGGCATTCCCAAGGACGGCGGCATCGCCGACGAAACCACGGCGGTGGATCTCGCCGAGATGGTCGGGCCCTACAAGCGCTCCAAATTCCTGGCCGAGGACGCGGTGCGCGCGCTGGCCGGCGAGGGACTGCCGATCGTCATCGTCAATCCTTCCGCGCCGGTCGGCCCGCGCGACGTCAAGCCGACGCCCACCGGCCGCACGGTGATCGAGGCCGCGGCGGGGCGCATGCCAGCCTTCGTCGATACCGGCCTCAACATCGTTCATGTGGATGATGTCGCCGCCGGCCACCTGCTCGCCCACGACAAGGGCCGGAACGGCGAGCGCTATGTGCTGGGCGGCGAGAACATGACCCTGCAAGAGATCCTGGAGCGCATCGCCGCGATCACCGGCGGACGCGCGCCCAAGATCAAGCTGCCGGTGGCCGCGATCCTGCCGATCGCCCATATGGCGGAGATTGTCGCGCGGGTATTCGGCGGCGAACCCTTTGTCACCGTCGACGGCGTGAAGCTCGCGAAGAAGCGGATGTTCTTTTCCAGCGCCAAGGCCGGGCGCGAGCTTGGCTACGCCGCACGCCCGGCTGACCAAGCGCTGAGGGATGCGATTGCCTGGTTCCGCGCCGTGGGAGCGCTATAACGCTCCCACGATTCTACCGTCGCGCGCCTCCGGCGCGAGCGGCGCGCTGAAGTGGCAAAAGAAAAACGGCGGCCCGGAAAGTCCGGCGCCGCCGTTCGCAAAAATCCTCGTTATGTCCGCCGGCCCTTGAGAAAGACCTGGAGGGAAGAGGGGGCCTTAGCCCGCCTTCAGGTTCGCCGCCGCGGTCTTGCCGCGTTCGGTCACCAGGTCATAGGTGACCCGCTGGCCTTCGACGAGCGTATCCATACCCGCGCGCTCAACCGCGGTGATGTGCACGAAAACGTCCTTGCCGCCGTCGCTCGGCTGAACGAACCCGTAGCCCTTCACCTTGTTGAACCACTTCACAGTTCCAGAAGCCATTTCTCACTCTCCGTAAGATGCGTATTGCGCAAAATACCGCGCAAACGGCGCGCGGCGTCCGACAACCAATGGTTTGGATGTGACTTGAAGAAGCGCCCCAGGGACAAGGCCGAGGGCCGGAGGACTGGTGGTGCTGGCAAGGTCAGGCCAAAAATCGATTGCCCAAGAATGAGGCCTTGGGGGTCTTGTAAAGTCAAGAATTTTCAGGCAGGCGTGCAGTTTGCGAGGCGCGCGATGCCGATGCCGGGGAAGGCGATTTGTGCGCGCGCCCGCAGCAGTTGAAGCGTCCCGTTGCGTGTTCAAAGGTTAATGGCCGCACCCCCTTGGAGTCGCGGCGCAAATGCCGAGAGGCTGTGTGATTGGACAAGTTTCTTAACGTCCTGGATATCACCCGCGCCGGCGCCGAAGTGGCGCTCGAGGCGATCGGCCGCGGCAGCGAACCGTTGGTGTTCGCGCGCGTGCCCGGCGAGTCGCCCCTGCAATTGCGCGCGCCGTTCTTCCTGAACCGCGCGGAATTCGCGTCCGCGTTTCCCGCCGGCCTCGCGCGGCGCGGCGAAGACCTGATCTGCGCGGTGCAGGATTGTTTTCTGCTCGGTCCGTTCGGCGCGGTCGTGTTGCCGGCCGGACAATTGCTGCGCCAATCGGTGATCAATCTCGAAGGCGACGCGCTGCAATACAGCCTCGCGCAATTCACCGGGCAATATCCCGGTACGCATATTCCCTGGAGCAGCGCCGAGGCGCCGGTGTTCGCGGCCAATAGCTACGCCACCAACAACTACTTCCATTTCCTGATCGACAGTCTCGCCAACCTGCATTGGCGCGCGCGCGTGCCGGGCGCCACGGACCTGAAATACATCGTCTCGGGCTACGGCGCCGCGGCCGAGGCGACGCTGCCGTTCATTCCGTCCGCGTATGCCGGGCTCAACATGGAGGCCGCCGGGCGGCAGCCGTTCGATGGCACGCTGTTGTTCTGCCGCTCGCTGGTGTTCCCGCGCCGCGTCACCGGCGCCGACTCCCTGCGTGTCGCCTGGTTGCGGCAAGGTTTCGGGGTGGCCGCCACGCGCGGGACCGACAAACTCTACATCGCGCGCGGCGACGCCCAGCGGCGCCGGATCGTGAATGAACGCGACCTGATGGCGCGCCTGGAGAAGCGGGGTTTCCTATGCGTGACACCCGGCGCGCTGCCGGTGCGCGATCAGGCCCAGATGTTCGCGCACGCCCGGCTGGTGGTCGGACCGCACGGCGCCGGCCTCGCCAACTGCGCCTTCATGGCGCCGGGCGGCGCCTTGGTGGAACTCACCCACACCGGCCGCGTGGTGTCCACCTATCATGAACTCGCGGGCGCCGCCGGTTTGGGTTACGGCGCGGTGATCGGCGAATTGCTGGGCGATCCCGGCCAGCCGATCCTGGCGGATTTCGCGGTCGATATCGAAGCGGTGGATGCGGCCATCGCGGAAGCCGAGAAAGGAATCTAGCCGAAGCTCCTCATCGCCGGCGCCGCGATCAGGCCGGCGGCCGGCAGCTGCAGGGTCACCACCGTGCCCTCGCCGCGGCGGCTCGCGAGCGCCAGCGACCCGCCGTGCAGTTTCATCATCTGATCGGCCAGCGGCAACCCCAGCCCGGTGCCGCGCACCAGGCGGCGTTCGCTGTCGCGGCCTTGCACGAACGGCTTCAGCACCTCGGCCAACTCATCCTCGGAGATGCCGACGCCGGTGTCGGCGACGACGATGGCCAGCCCCGCGGCATTGCGGCTGGCGTCGATGGAGATACGTCCGCCGGGCGGCGTGAACTTCACGGCGTTGGACAGGATGTTGAGCAGCACCTGGTCGAGCTTGAGCGCGTCGGCCATGACATCGGGAAGCTGAGGCGCGACCGAGACGGCCAGCGTGAGCTCCGCGTTTTCCAGGCCTTGGCGCATCAGGCGCGTGACGCGCTCGATCACCGCCGGAATGCTGATGGTTTCCTCCTCCAGCTCCAGCTTGCCCTCCTCGACCTTCGAGAGGTCGAGGATGTCGTTGATGATCCCCACCAGGTGTTGGCCGCTTTCGTGGATCGAGCGGGCGAAATCGATGTACTGCGGATTGCCGACCGGGCCCTTGAACTGGTTGTGGATCACCTCGGCGAAGCCGATGATGGCGTTGAGCGGCGTGCGCAGTTCGTGGCTCATGTTGGCGAGAAACCGCGACTTGGCGCGGTTGGCGGCATCGGCCTTATAGGCGAGGTCGGCATTGGCCGTGCGCAGGCGCACGTTCTCGACAAAGGTGTCGTAGCTGTAACGCACCGACAGCAGCATGCACACGCCATAGACCGCGGAGTACGCGTAGAAGGTCCACGACACGGCGCCGGACGACAGCACGAACGTCAGCCATGGCGGGATCAGGCTGAAGGTCAGGAAACCGGCCAGCGCGGCGGGGATCGAGAACAGCATCATGGTGCCGCCCGAGGCCATGCCGATGATCACCAGGCAGATCAGGAGCTGGACTTCCGGCGCATTGACCAACGTCAGAAGCGTGGCGGACAGGCCGCCCCACAAAGCGCCGAACACCAGCGACCAGACGCAGATCCGGGTGATGGTGGCATCGCCCACGGCTGACGCTCGGCGGCGGTGACGGTGGCGCAGCCACAGCCACAACTGCCAGATCGCGACCATCTGGAACGGAATCACCGCGGCGAACAGGACGGCGTGATTGACCGCGGACCAGGCCGCGACCGTCAGCATGATGGAGCTCAGGGCGTGGGCGCCCGCCGAAACCCCCTGTTGCCGCGCCATCAGGCGCATGCGCTCGATATTGACCTCCCGTTCCATCTCGGGAGTGAGGTGGGGTTTCAGCCAGAGGGCATGCCAGCGGGCCATTCCCGGGCATTAGAAAGGATTTGACGCCGCTGCACAACTCGGGGGACGAAGGCGGACGCGCAACGCGGGAGAAAACGTCATGTATGTGCCGGAAGCATTCCGCCGGGACGATCCGGCAACCTTGCACCAGTTCATCCGGACACATCCTTTCGCCACCTTGGTGACCAGCGCGGCGGATGTGCCGCAGGTAACCCATCTGCCGCTGATCCTGGAGGGCGGGCTCCTGCGTGGCCATTTGGCGCGCGGTAACCCGCACTGGAAACAGATCGCCGCCGGCCAGCCCGCCCTGGCGATATTCATGGGCCCGCACGCTTATGTCTCGCCCCAGTGGTATCCCGGCAAGAAAGTGGACGGCAAAGCAGTGCCGACCTGGAACTACGCGGTCGTGCATGCCGCCGGGAGCATCCGGGTGATCGAGGATGCGGACTGGCTGCGCGCCCATGTCGGCGCGCTCACCGACCAGCAGGAAGCGCCGTTCGCGGAGCCCTGGAAGGTGAGCGACGCGCCGGAAGACTACCTGGGGAAAATGCTGACGGCGATCGTCGGCATCGAACTGGCAATCACAAGTCTGACCGGTAAATGGAAGCTCAGCCAGAACCGGACCGCCGCCGACCATGACGGCGTGCGTGAGGGGCTGGCGGCCCTTGGCGGGACCAGCGCCGATGTCGCGGCGATGATGAAGCGCTGACCCCGCCGGCGGAAGGCCGGCAATGAAACACCGCCGGCGGAAGGCCGGC
>JAIBCD010000168.1 GCA_019694335.1 Rhodospirillaceae bacterium
TCAGGTGATCGGCGACGGTACGCAAAGTCTGTTCGCGCGCGTTGTCTTCCACGTTCTTGGTGAACTTGGGATACAGGTTGGTATCGATCGCGAGCGCGGCGAGGTCGTCGAAGCCCAGCATATCGGCGAAAAAGGCGCGCACGCCGTATTCCATCTTGGGCGACGCCAGCATGCGGTCGATCTGCCTGGCCAGCCCGGCCTCGGTCATGATCTCGCCCGAGCCCGCGCTGGCCAGGAGCGGTTCGTCCGGCGTGCTGTCCCACAGGAAAAAGGCGAGGCGCGTGGCGCGGGAATAGGCGTCGAGGCGGAGTTTACCGGGCTGCGCCGGGTCGGGTTCGCTATGTTCGACGCGGAACAGGAATTCGGGCGCCACCAGCATCTGCACCAGCGCGGCCGACAGGCCGGCATGGAAGCTCTTGAGTATCTGTGTGGATTTCGCGGCGGTGGCGGTGAAGTCCTTGACCTCTCCATCGGTGAGCGGCCGGCGGAACAGGTGGAGGCCGACACGGCTGATGAACTGGCCCGCGCAGGCCGCGTCGGCGGCATCCTCGGCCTTGGGTTTGCAGGGGATGAGCGTGGCGCGGCGCTTGGGATCCACCACTTCCTTGGCGATCTGCAGCGCCAGGGTCTCGTTGCGCTCCAGTCCCGCGGAGGTCAGGGTGAGCTTGCGCGCGCCGACCGCGAGCAGCCCCTGGTCGCGGAAGCCGGTCTCGACCACGTTGGCGTCGAGCTGAATGCTGGGGCCGAACACCTCGTGGATAGTGCGCTGGTATTGCTCCGGGGTCAGGCGCACGAGGGTCATGTCGGCCTGCGCCGGCGCCGCAAAAGCGCCGAGGCCCGCACCGAGAAGGGCCAGCTTGAACACGCGCATCAAAGGCAACTCCCGAAAATTCATCTTCTTCATGCTCATTTGTCCGCGCGCTCGAGCACGGCCGGACCGCTCACCAGGGGGCCGGGGCCAAAGGCTTTGGCCATGACCTTGCCGTCCTGCGTCGTGTGGAAGGCCGGCACCGCTTCCATGTAGTAAGCCGCCGATATCGCCGTGTTCTCCCCGGTGGTGGGATCGGGGATCCCGTCGGCCAGCCGCTTCATGGCGTAATACACGCCGGGCAGGTCCACCTGTCCGGTGTCCTCGCCGCGGATGGCGAGGAAGTAGTAGTAGTCGCGCCACGGCTGGTAGCCGCCGACGATGCCGGTGAGGCTGCCGTCCTTCAGCATCTTGAAGCGCACATGGGTTTTGACGAACCGTAGCCAGGCGTAGAACTGGGACTCGCCTTGGATCGCCATCTGACCATCGTCGACGGTCAGCACCTGATCCTTGATGCGGCCCTTGAGCACGCTGTGGGAGCGGGGATCGGCATCGACCGTATAGGTCGCGCCCGACAGCACGCCGCCATGGCCATCGCGCAGGGTGACATCGAGCGCGCGGTCGAAAGTGACCGTAACCTCGCCATCCTTCGAAAGATCGGCGCCCGTGACCGAGATCAGCCATCCCGGCATCGAATCCATGGCGGTGTCCCAGGCGATGTCCTCGCTGTAGGGACGGACCGGGCGCCGGATATTGTAGCCGGTAAAACAGCCGAGCGACTTCCACAAGGCGTTGTCGACGCCCTTGGTGTGCGTATCCGGATCCTCGAACGATCCGGGCCCGGCTTTGCCGTCCAGGTCGAAGCCATAGGCGTAGCGGCCCTGCGCGATTTCGATCTTGGGATCAGGCACCGAGGTTGGAAAATCCCCGGGGTCCACCTCGCGGCCGTTGATGCGGCCTTTCTTGGTGATCTCGACCTTCTTGCCGTTCTCATCGACGCCCATGTTGCCGATGATCTTGGTGGCTTGGTCCTTGGTGTAGCCTTGCTCCATCAGCCGCCGCACCTTGATATCGGTGGGGCCGCCATTGCCGCCCTTGGGACAGGTATCCTGGTCGCCGTAGGTGGCGGTGTGGATCATCGACACGACGTAGCCGCGCGTCTCCGCCACGGCGGGACCGCCCGCCAGCATCAGGGTCAGCGTGGGAAGCGCGCCCGCCGCACGACTGAAGGCTTTCGCCAAACTCATCCGTCTTCCTCCCTACCGGCGCGACCCGCCTCGCCGCGGACCTCGCCCACACATTTGCCCAGACCGCGAACTGCGTCCGCGCCTGCGGCGAAAGGTTAGTTGTTAGGATAACTGCCCGCTCTTAAGCCAAGAAATACAATTGCTTTATTCTGTGAGCCCGCTGCGGCATTGCCCTTCGTCGTGGTTGTTTTGCACAATTCCATTCGCGCCCCCAGCCGCCGCGCGGGCGCTCACCCTAACGCGTTGCTTTTCATATGAAAGTTTCGTGCTGCACTGCAGCGGCGGACGTGGCCGCCGCTGCGCCTCCTGCCGGCTGGAGTGAGGACTATTTGCGCTGGAACACCTGGATGTCTTTGCATTCGCGGCCGACGAAAGTGCTGACCTGAGGCATGGTCTGGCCGTCCTCGGACACCGTGCGCAGGTAAGTCGAGGTGACTTTGTCGGCCTTGTCGTAGTGCGTGAACTCGAGCCGGCCCGGATTCACCAGTTTCCACGAGATCGCTTCCGAGGCATCCGGCTTGGTGATGTTGGCGGGATACTTGCCGCCGTCATAACGCGCCACATAGCGCGTGACGATGGGTTTGCCGTCGGCGGCGGTGCCACCCCATTCGGTGACGATCAATCCCCAGCCGGCGTCGAAGATCCAGCGGTTGCCGGCTTTGGGCGCGGTAGCGGCATTGCAGAACTTCGATTTCTCCAGCACCAGCTCCCACTTGCCCTGGATCAGATCCTTGGGATTGGGCGGCTCAACCGCGAGCGCATTGGCCGCGAACATCACTCCCGCCACCGAAACCGCAAAAGACGTTTTCATGCTTCTCTCCTATTTCCGCTCGAACACTTGATCTTCTTCGCAGTCGCGGCCGACGAATTTGGCGTGCTGCGTCATGATTTGCCCGTCGGCCGACACGGTACGCACATAGTCCGAGGTCTTCTTGTCTTCCTTGGACCAATGCGTGAATTCGACCCGCGCCGGGTTCACCAGTTTCCAGGTGATCGCTTCCTTGGCGGGACCGGTGGCGATATCGGGGTATTTGTCGCCGTCGTAACGTCCGACATATCGGCCGCTGGTTTCCTTGCCTTCGGCGTTGACGCCGCTTTGCTCGAAGACGATCAGGCCCCATCCGGCATCGAAGATATGCCGCGCGCCTTTTCTGGGCGCCGCCGCCGGGTTGCAGAACTTGGACTTGGCGACGTTCAGCTCCCAACTGCCCTGGGTCAGATCCTTGGGATTGGGCGGCTCCACCGCCAGGCACGGCCCTGCCATCACCAGCGCCGCGCAAATGACCTTTGCCTTCATGGCTGCCTCCTCCGTGAGACAAAAGAGGGGGCGTAAAGCCCCCTCTTCCGCGACATATGTGCCCGTCCTTGCGCCCTCACATCTTGAAGCGCAGGCCGGCGCGGAACACCCGGCCCAGGATGTCGAAGCCCGACGAACCTTTGGAGAGGGGTGACGTATAAGTGAAGTCGGTCGGCCCCTGCGGCACGATGGTCGGGTCGGCGTTGAGCAGGTTGCGCACCGTCAGGAACGGCTCGACCTGCACACCGCTGACGTTCAGGCGGTACGATACCGATGCATCCATATAGAACGATCCGCCGATGCGATTGTTCTCGATCGTGACGGCGTTGCCCACGACGGCGGGACAGCCCGAGGCGCACTGGATGTAGCGGTTGTCGATGACACCAGCGCCCTGGGAACGGACCGTCAGCGAGGTGCGCAAGCCCTCGAGCGCATAGCTGAGGGTGCCGGTCAGGCGCCAGCGCGGCGGCCCGGTCAGGAGCTGGCCTTCCTGGCCGAGGGTGTTGATGTAGCCGCCGCCGAGGCCGTCGTCCTGGCTGGAGGTCAGGTAACGGGTCATCTGGCCGCGGAAGCCGAGGTCGCCGGCCCATGAGGACGACACGCTGTCCAGGGGCAGGTTGTAGCTTACCTCGAAATCAAGCCCGCTCTTCTTGTTGGACGCGAGGTTGTACGGGCTCTGGATCAGCAGATTGATCACGCCGATGTTCTGGCCGGGCAGCGGCGGATCGCGGCGGATGTTGGCGCAGAACTCCTGGCGGCCGGCGTAGCAGAATGCCAGGGTCTGGTTGTCGTTGGCGCCGCCGATGGCCCCGGAGAGGTTGATGTTCCAGTAGTCCACCGACGCCGTGAAGCCCGGGAAGAACTGCGGATTCAGCACAACGCCGAATTCGTAGGTGTCGCCCTTTTCCGGCTTGAGGTTGGGATTGCCGTTGTTCTGCCCGAAGAACTGCGGAATGGAGTTGGTGAACGGGTCGAACGCCGAACGGAAGCCGGAGCTGGCGGCCGCGTACAGCTCGTTGAAGTTCGGCGCGCGGATGTCGCGCGAGCGCGTGCCGCGGATACGGATATCCGGGATCACGTTCCACACCGCGCCCATCTTCCAGGTCGTGACCACGCCCGACAGTTTGTAGTCGGTGACCCGGATGGCGGCGTTGAGATCGAAGCTCTCGGCCCAAGCAGCGTTCTTGGCCAACGGGATGACCGTTTCCGCCGCGCCTTCCGTGACGTAGTTGGTGGCGCCGAACGGCGAGAAGTTGCCCGCGAACCAGGTGGTGGTGCCGAGCGGCGGATCGGGGCGGCCGACCGCCTTCTCATGCCGGTATTCCATCGACAACGCCAGCGATACCGGCCCGGCCCAGGTGGCAAACGGCTCGCCGGTAACGGACCCGGCAAAAACGTTCTGCTGGATCGACTGGATCACCCGCGACAGGCCGAAGCTATACTTGTACGCAGCGGTGTTGTTGACGTTCACGCCGGTGCCGAGGTTGTTCCACGGCACGCAGCCGTTGGTGGGATTGGTGAGCGTCGAGCGGCAGACGATATTGCCGTTGGGCGCCAACACGGCGTCGGTCGCGAGACGCCAGTTGGTGAGGTTCAACACATCGATAACGTCGGTGGTCGCCTTGGTCTTGCCGTACTGGTAGTACGCGTTCCACGACCAGCCGGTGTCCATGGCGTCGAACTTGCCTTCGGCGCCGGCGACATAGCGCGTCGTAATGCGCCGGGCCTCATTCTTCACGTTCGGCATGTCGTAATTCATGCTGC